>JALVQZ010000262.1 GCA_027036355.1 Acidimicrobiia bacterium
CGTCGCTCGCTCACCGCCAATGATGGCGAACACCTGGATCTGCGTCCCGCCGTCGATCTCGATGCTAGGCACGTCGAGACCGAACCCGGCGGCTTCGAGGGCCGGCTCGTCGTAGGCCTCGGCGACATCGGATCGGGGGAGGTTCGGAGCCGAGACGAGCACGGACTCGCCGTCGACGACAATCACGATCTCGTCGGCCGGCCTGCCCAGAGAAACGTCACCCGCCCAACCCCCGAACGAGTAGACGCTTCCCCGAGGAACCACCACATCGACCCGACCGTCGAACTCATCGGTCACGGGAACCCGGACACCGTCGGCGACGAGATAGGTGACCGCTCCATCGGAGCTCACCCGGTAGGCCCGAGCCTCGTCGAGCTCCAACGGTACGAGCTCGAGGGAGTCGCCGGCGCCCGAAACCGCGTAGAACGAGATCGTGTTGGCCCCGGACGCGAAGACGTCTTCGGGGACGAAGTACGAGAACCTGCCGCCGGTGTCGTTCCCTTCGACGAGTGGACCGACGGCGGCGACGACACCGTTGACGGCCACGGCCAAGTTCCCGGAGAAGGGTTGGGTGAAGCGCACGCTTCCGGTGACGTGGGTCGGCGACAGGAGGCTGTCGGGATCGGCCGTCCGGAGCTCGGCCAGGGCGTTGACGGCGACCGTGCCCGCGATCCGGTCCTCTTTCACTGGCAGATCGGCGACCGGCCGACCACTGGGAAAGCCCCGGGAAGGCAGATAGACGTCGATGCGGTCGCCGTCGGCGAACAGACGGAGCTTGCGAGCGAACGCCTCGTCCCATCGAGAGAAGGACGGATCGGACTCCACGACCGACCCATCGGTCAACATCATCCGTTTCGGACCCCGGTCGCTGCCTTCGACCAGCATCGACCGGCCGTCGAGCTGCCAATCGACGTCGATCGAGAGAGCGTCGATGATCGTTGGCAAGATGTCGATGGTACGAACATCGGAGTCCGAGACGGACCCGGAGGACTGCCCGGGGAGCTTCACCAGCAGTGGCACCGACATCGTCTCTCCGAAGTTCTCCGAGGTCACGGATCGCAGATAGTCGCCCGGGGTGAATCCGACGCCATGGTCGGACGTCACGATGATCAGCGCGTCGTCGTACAGGCCGGAAGCCTCGAGGCGATCGAGGAGCTCGCCGAGAAGCCTGTCGACCATGGCGATCTGCATCAGGAAACGTTGCTCGCCCTGGGCAACGATCCATTCTTCCTCGGTCCAGAGTCCAGTGTCGAGGCCGAACAGCTCACCGCCGTCCCGGTACTGGCGGCCGGAGGGAGCATAGCGATATGGGGCGTGAGGAAGAGCCGCATACAGGAACACGAAAGGGGCACGATCCCCCTCCGGGAGCTCGTCGATGAACTGTCGCACCGATCCCACTCGGTCGGTGGTGAGCAGTTCCCCGCGAATGTATCGATTGGCCCGCAGGTCGGAGAAGCTCTCACGGAGCTGACCGTCTCCCCCCTCGACGTCCGCGGCGTTGGCCCGGAAGTCCCCCCACACGCGGTCCACCGGTGGGAGACCGCCCGTCAGGTCTTCGGGCAGCAGGACATGGAGGTAGACGACTCCGACGTCGGAGAACAACGAGCGCATCCGGGAACCGAACGGCGGAGAGGCCTCTCCGGCGGTCACGTCCTGGCACGTCGGCGGCACGCACAGCGCCGTCACCGGTTCTCTGGCGTAGATGTCATGGGTGTCGCCCAACAGTGCGAAGAGGTTGCGCGGGTGATCGGCGGCGATCGGCAGCGAATCGGGGTCGGGGAATCGGCCGTCGAGGATCGCCGGGATCGCCAGGGAGCTGGCGTCCGAGACCCCGCTCGCCTTGCGGTACCACGTGGCGTTGGCGGCCAGCCGAGCGAAGTTCGGGTAGTTGTCGGCGTCGATCCCCCCGTCGACACCCGCGAGTCCGAACGAAGCGAACTCGTCCAGGACGACGAGCACGACGGGCGTGTCGGCAGCCGAGGCGGCCGAGTCGCCGTAGCCGGCCGTCGACGCAGGCAAGACCAGTCGCTGGATCGGGCTGAAGAACACGAAAGTGGCGAGGAGCAGGACCGGTGCAGGCGACATCCACGTCACGAAGGAGCGGATGCCGGACGACCGTGTGTAGGCGACGGCGAAGCCGATCCCCGCGGCAACGCCGACGACGACGATCGCGCGACCATCGACAGGAAGGATCCGCTTGCCCACCTGGATGGCGAACGATCCGGCGAGGATCGCCACGATGGCTCCGTGGACCCATCGGTAGACGTGTTCTCCGACCAGAAGGGCCGGCAGCTCGATGACGAGCGCCGCCAGCGGAACGAGGAACAAGACCACCCCGACGAACGCCCATATGTCGACCTGATGCGAGCCACGGACGACGAAGAACTCGGCGTTCTCCCCGAACAACGAGAACAGCGGCTGGGCGACGGCGATCGCGGCGAGGACGAGAACATGGAGGACTCCGAGCGCCAGCTCAGACGTCGGCACCCGTCTCTCCGGGTCGACAGCGCTCTCCGCGCCGAGTGTCGGGGGCGTCTCGCCGGGGACGTGCTCAGCGTTCGACATGAGCCACCACGGCGTACTCCCCCTCACTGGCCAGATCGTGTTCGAAGTCGCCTGTCCCGTTCGGGAACACGATGCGGGCGCTCGCGAAGCCGGCGCTGCGAGCCAGCGTCAAGGCCACCTCCGGATAGATCGGAGCCCGGTGCGTCAGGTCGGTCCAGAAGGTCCGGAACGCCGGGAAGCTGTGAGGATTGACGGTCTCGGCGATGAAGACGCCACCCGGCCGCAACGTTCGGACCGACAAACGGAGGAACTCGACGAGTGCATCGAGGGGAACGTGCTCGATGAACTGGGCGGAGAAGATGGTACCGAACCGTCCATCGTCGATCCCGCGCAGGTACTCGACGACGTCGCCATGAACCACGGTGTGACCCTTGTCCTGGCAGCGGCGAACCATCCCCTCGTCGAGATCCACGCCGATGGCTTCACGCCCCTCGGCGGCGAGGAGGTCGAGGAACTCGCCGCGGCCGCTCCCTGCGTCGAGCACCGGGCCTTCGGTCCCCATCAGCGCGAGGTAGAACTCCTGGCGCTTGCGGATGAACCGCTCCTCGCCGCGAAAGACATCTTCGAAGTCCCGGTACGGATCTCCCGGTCGGGGAACGGAGAATCCGAGGGTTCCGTCGGGGAGCTGCAGCGACGTCGGATCGGCCATGTAGGGTCTGGCGTTCAGGTCCCTCTGGGTCTCGGCCATCCGGCTCTCGAGCGCCGTCACCTGGGCGCTCAGAGCGCTCAGGTGGTTCTGAGCGGCCTTCCGGAACGTCTGGGTTCCCTCGCTCGAGGACATGATCGAACGTTCCAAGGCGTCGAGTCGGTCGACCGTGGCTGCGAGCCGTTCAGCAACCCGGTCGTGCTCGGCCGCATGACCGGCCAGCCCTTCGATGTCGTCGGCGATCTCGTCGAGCTGTCCGGACAGCTCGACGACCAGCTGGTCGAGGCGCCGTTGGGTGCCGCCGAGATCGATGAGCGTCGCCTCCATCGAGGCCGTACGCTCTGCCAGTTCCGTGATCGACGACAGCAGGCGCTCGTCGATCGCTCGTTCCCTCGCCAGGGCGGGACGCACCATCGACAACGCCGCTCGACGAAGGCGGTCCTTCATCCCGCCGCTCGGCGTCGACGACCAACGGTTGTCGATGGGTCGGGCGATGGCTTCTCTTGCCTCGTCGAGAGTCCACAGCCCCGCGAGTCGCGACATGCCGACCTTGGCGGTGCGGGACCGCCAGTGGTCCTCGTTCCGTATCCGCTCGAGATGGTGTGCCAGGAGGCGCGCTCGCGCCCGGGGCGAATGCTCCCGTTCGATCGTCGCTCGCGCCCGTTCCCCGATGCGCTGCGCCTCGTGCGGATCCTCGTAGACGCGACGCATCAACTGAGCGGCGTGCTCGATGTCGGGTTCGGCCCATCTGGCTCCAACCGGATACGGGTCACAACCCTCGGGAACGCTCCCCGGGTCGTAGCGGACCAGATAGCTGTTCGAGTCGTTCATGAACTCGAGGTTGCCCGAGTAGCCGGTGGCGATGGTCGGCTTCCCGAGGGCCATCGCCTCGGCCATGGTGATGCCAAAGCCCTCCGAGCGGTGAAGCGACACGTACGCGTCGCAGGTCGCCATGAGGCGATCCTTGGTCTCGGCCGGCAGGTAGCCGTCGATGAGGAAGATGTCGGGATGGTCGGCAGCGGCCAGCCGTAGACGCTCGCGATCGAGGAGTCGCCGGTCGCCGTTGATGCTCTTGACCAGCAAGACCGGGCCCTCCCCCGGAGCGAAAGCACGGCCGAAGGCCTCGACGACACCGAGAGGGTTCTTTCGCTCGAAGATGCTCAGGAAGTCGAAGCTGAACAGGAACAGGAACCGGTCGGGAAGACCGAGCTCCTTCTTGTCGAGGGGCACTGCGGGCGGAACCGCCACCGGCAGCGGGAAGCTGAACACCGGCTTCGTGGAGACTCGAGCGACGGCGTCGGCGGCGTACTGCGAGTTCATCCAGATCTCGTCGACGACGTCGAAGGCCGACATCCAGGCAGTGGGGAAGTCCTCGACCTCCCATGCCCACATACCGACCGTATAGCGGCGATCGAAGAAGGCGGGTCCGGCGTCGATCGCGAACTGAGAAGTGGAGTCGGCGTTCACCGCGACGATGTTGACGTCGTAGGGAGGCACGTCGCGACCCACCTCCAAGGTCGGAGGACGGAGAGGATGCTCCTGGCGCGAAGACGTCCCGGAGTATGCGAACACGGCAACCGGCTCCCCTGAAGCTGTCACGGTATCGACCATCTTGCGCGCAGCCTCACCGACACCGAGCTCCGCCTTGAGGTACCCGGCCACGTTCACACCGGGCAGCGGAGCCTGCTCTACCGGGTCCCCGGCCAGCCCTCGCATCTCGGTCGCCGACGGGATCAGGGGCTCGGGGATGCCCTCTTCGATCCGTCCGCTCTCAGCGACCCACTTCACGAAACCCAGCACGTCACGGCGGGCCATGTCGGGAAACGCCGACTGGAGGTCTCCTCGTTCCTGCCACAGGGCGAGGAGGTAACGAGAGATGAGCGGCGAGTGCCGGGGACCCGCGGGTTCCCGAAGCCAGGCGAGGAACCTCTCGGGCTCGGCGAAGGGGTTGGGAGGAGGCTCATCGGCATCGCGCCCGGGGTCCTCGTATTCCAACAGCGCGTCGCGATAGGCCCGGCGCATGAAGCGGTCGAGCCGCATCCGGTTGGGGAGAACCGCCAGACCGAAAGGCACCTGACGTGCCTCCTCGTATCCGGCTTCGAGCATGGCCGCGGCGTACTCCTCGGACAGCTTGCGTAGCGCCGGCTGTTCACTCAACAGGACCCGGGGATTCGGCGCCGTGTGCTTGGACAACATGTATGGCTTGGTGGGGTCGAAGCCGCTGAAGTGGGCGAACACGAGAGGCCGCCCGTCCACCTCGTACCGCTCGCCATTCCACGTGAGCTCGCGCTCGCCGAGGTTCCAGTACGCGACGTTGTATCCCGGATCTCTCAAGATGTGATGGTCGAAGAGCCCGGGGACGAGATCGATCCAACGCTGATCGACGAAGATCCCCCGTTCGGGGGCCACGATGCATTCCCTGGCGAGGCGCTGCCACCACCAATCGAGAAACGGTCGCGCGGTCTGACCGACGGCAATGAATCCGAGGTTGTAGGCACCCGATCGCAGGAGCTCGGTCTCCTCTGGCCTCCGACCATCACGACCGACAGGGGCCAGGGTGTGGGGGGTGAGCACGATCCCGTGGGCGGTGGCCAGGCGTTCAACCTCGTCGAGGGACCCGAAGAACCACAGATCCGGGTCGAGGTAGACGACCGGACCGTCCGAGGAGTCGAGGAGATGCAGGAGAACCCGCGGCTTGACCGCGGTCGCGAGTTCCATCATGTCGTAGATCGCGACCAGTGTCTGATACTCGTCCGGGTCGAAGACGTCGAAGGGGCGAAGCAGGCCGAAGGGCTCCTCGCCGACGTCGAGCGTCCCGTCGTCGTCGAGGAGGAACACCTCGAAATGCAAGGCGGGGTTCGTCTCGGCCAGCGAACGGGCGAGCACGCGCGCATGCGCCAGGTAGTTCCGGCCGACCACGGTGAATGCCCTCATCCGGTCCCCTTATCGCTTTAGGTGTGACTGTCCCTGTAGGCCTGCACGATCTCGCCTGGGGGTCCGATGCCCTTGTTCCGACCGTTCTCGAGCAACATCACCCGGTCGGCGACGTCCTCGACCAGGTCGAGATCGTGTGAGACCAGCACGACCGACGTGCCGGCGTCGATCATCTCCTCGATGCGCCTGCGCGACTTGTGCTGGAACTCCGCGTCTCCGACCGAGAGCACCTCGTCGACCACCAGGACGTCGGGTTTCACATCGGTGGCGACGGCGAAGCCCAAGCGGGCCAGCATCCCCGACGAATAGCTACGGATCGGCACGTCCATGAAGTCGCTGAGCCCGGCCCATTCGGCGATCTCCGGGATCCGTTGTTCGACGGCGTCGGCGTCACGTCCGAGAAGCGTACCGTAGAGCACGATGTTCTCCTCGCCCGTCAGCTCACCGTTGAATCCGGCACCGAGCTCGATCATGGCGGCCACGGACCCTCGCACGACGACCCTGCCTTCGGTCGGGGGAAGGACGCGAGCGATGATCTTCATGAGGGTGCTCTTGCCGGCTCCGTTCGGTCCGATCACGCCGAGGACCTCTCCCGGGTTCATCCGGAGGGTCAGGTCCCTGAGAGCCCAGAGGCGCTCGTACTCGACCTGGCGCCGCAAGGATCGGATCGCGAACTCCTTGAGGGTCGCCGGACGCGACCGTGACAGCCGATAGGCCAGGCTCACACCGGTCAGCTCCACGGGGGCAGAGACGCTCATAGGACCGCGATGAGGTTGCGCCAGCTCTTCGAGAAGACCCACACGCCGAGCAGCAAGGCGATGATCGACGACGCGAACATGTAGACGAAGCTCCATGCGGGGCTGAACTCGCCGCCGTACATGAAGTTGCGGAAGATGTCGAGGTAGGAGAAGAGAGGATTGGCGTAGATGATGCCGATGAACGCAGCGGGCACGATGCTGATCGGATAGAACGTGGGCGTGAGGTACGACACGAGCTGGAGGGCGACGCCCGTCAGATCGAGAACGTCGTAGAAGAACACCGCGGCCGAAGCGACCAACAGGCCGATGCCGGTCGCCAGTGCGAGCATGGCGATCACGGGAAGGGGGACCAGCACGACCGTCCAAGGGATCCCGACGCCGTTGACGAGCTGGATGATCGCCAACGGGATCAGGCTGAGCATGAAGTTCACGAGGGCAGCTCCAGCCGCCGAGAAGGAGAAGACCTCGGGCGGCACGTACACCTTGGTGAGGATGCCCGAGTTGTTGACGATGGCCGAACCCGAAGCGATGACGGCCTGCGAGAAGTAGGTGATGAGCAGGATCCCGCTCAGGAGATACACGACGTAGGGCACATCGCCGGTATCGAAACGAAAGAACTGTCCGAAGATCATCCACAAGATGAGGGTCGTCAGCAACGGGTTCAGCAACGTCCACCACACCCCGAGCGTCGACCGCTTGTACCGGACGGTGATGTCACGTCGGATGAGGAGTGCGATCAGGTCCCGGTACTCCCACAGGTTCCGGAACTCGGAGAGCAGCGGACGACGCGAGAGATCGGAGTCGTAGAAGGTGGAACTGTTCGTGACCATAGTTGTGAGACCGACGCCGGCGCGGGGGTGCTGCGGTTCGATCCGGCCGGAGGCTACCACGCCAGGCCTTCAACTCCCCGACTCGGCGGGCTCGCCATCGCGGCGCGTCACCGGTCGACGGCCACCTGCATGGCGGAGGGGATCGCCGGCACGAGCCGGCTCACGCTCGCCCGCCACCACAGGCGGATGCGACGCGACGGCAGCGCCATGAAGCTCCGTCGGAGCACCAACGAGGTCGCCGAAAGCCCTGCCAACTCGGTTCGGCGGCGGCGGTCGGTACCATCCGACGATCCCATGACCCGCCGCTCACGACAGGATCGCGCCTTCCTCTACGGGCTCTTCTCCGGGGTTCCGCTGCTCGTGTGGTGGCTGGGGTGGTTCCCCGGCATCATGACGAGCGACTCGATCGACCAGCTCGGCCAGGCACGGCGGTTCGTCTTCTCCAACTTCCACCCGGCGTTCCACACCATCACCATCTGGGCGGTGACCCGGATCTGGGATTCGCCCGGTGCGGTCACCCTCGTCCAGGTCCTCGTCACGACCGGGCTGCTGGCGCTGATGGCCCGGCGCCTCGCCGCGGTGGGCGTACCCGTCTGGCTCGCCTCCGGCTCGATGGTGGCGATCGCGGCGCTGCCGACCGTGGCCGCGACGACCGTCGCCATCTGGAAGGACGTCCCCTACACGCTGGCCCTCGCCTGGACGTTCACCGAGCTGCTCGCGATGGCGAAGGACCGGAAGGCGTTCTGGGGCGGCCTGTGGGGTCCCCTCAGGCTGGGAACGGCCCTTGGCCTGCTGATGCTGTTCCGGCACAACGGATGGATCACGGTCCTGTTCGTGCTCGTCGCCCTCGCGATCGGCTTCCGGCACCGTCTCAAGGGCCTCGTCCCCGTCCTCGGTGCGGTCCTCGCCGTCGGCGTCGTCCTCGGTGCGTCGGTGCTCGCGATCTTCCCCGTCGAGCCGGCCTCGATCGAACCGGCCGAGGTGTTCGTCTCCGACGTCGCCGCCGTCTACCGCCATCACCCCGACGCCTTCGACGAGAACGACCTCGACCGGCTCCGGGCGGTCGCGCCCCTGGCGATCTGGGCCGATCGGTACAGCTGCTACGACAGCACCCCGCTGGCCTTCGACCCGGCGTTCGACTCCCAGGTCATCCGCGACGACCCGTCGACCTACCGTGGCTTGGTGGCCCGCACCATCGTGGGCAACCTCCCGACGGTCCTCGGCCATCGCTGGTGCGCAGCCTCGTACTTCTTCGTCCCTCCCCAACCCGTCGACGCCTTCTTCCACCGTCCCCCGTTCGACATCCCGCCCAACACCCTCGGGTTCCAGCGGTCGCCCATCTCCGACCGTGCCTACGCCGTCACCAAGGCGATCTACATCTGGGCCGAACCGCCCGAGCGTCTCTGGTTGACGTGGCGGCCGGCGCTGGCCATCTGGGCCGGCATCATCACCTACCTCGGTATCGCCCTCCGGCGGCGACTTCGCCCGCTGCTGTGGCCCGGGGCGCTGATCGCTGCGCAGCTCGTGAACGCCGCGGGCACCACGCCCGCCCAGGAGTTCCGGTTCGCCTTCGGCGTGTACCTGCTCGCCCTCGCGAGCCTTCCGCTGCTGTGGCTCGTCGCCCGACCCGACGACGCCGAGATCGCCTGACCTGGCGCTCAGCGGCGGATCGTGAACGAGTCCGTGGCGGTCCCGTCGACCGACGTCCAGGTGCCCGTCAGGGACCCGTCGGATGCGACGACCGTGAGGAATCCGGCGCCGAAGCTCGGCGTGTTGGGTCCCCCCAGCACGGCGAAGTAGCCGGCCTCCGGGTCTGCGGGATCGACGTCGTAGCCGGACCGACCGACCCACCCGGTGATCGCGAGCACGGCACCGGCGCCGGCGGCGAAGTCGCCGTCGGTGTCGACGATGCATCCCCGCGACGTGACCCCGACGTCGACACACCGAAGCTGATGAGAGCGCTGGTAGTTGTGCTCGTGTCCCTGCAGGATGAGATCGGCCCCGTGGGCGATGATGTCGTCGATCATGGATTCCCCCACGGCGCACGACTTGACGCCTGCGGTCACGCAGTTCTCGTGCATCCCGACCACCGTCCAGCGGCCTGCCACCTCCGCCTCGTCGATCCGGGCCAGGAGCCAGTCTCGGCGCGCCCCGGTCGTGTAGTCGTACCCGACCCCGTCGACGCGGAGGTTGGGAGCGATCATGATGACCCGAACCGGGCCCGTGTCGAACACGTACTCGACGCCGTAGTCGCCCGACGACCCCATCCGGTCGGGCAGGCAGTCGGTGAAATCCCGGATGAACCCGTCGACCCGGTCGTCGTCCTCGTGGTTGCCGACGAGCAGCTCGAACGGATGCCCTGCCCCGACCTCCCCCTCGACCATCGAACACCACGCCTGAGCCGACGAGGTCTCGTCGTACGACAGATCACCCAAGGCGAGATGGAAGTCGGCGTCGGCGCCGCCGATGGCGGACAGGACCCGACGGGTCTGCGAGGTGGCGCCGATGTCACCGGCGGCGGTGAAGACGACCGAGCCGCCGGGGGGCGGGACCGGGAGGCCGTCGGGCAGGCCGAACCGTCCCGCCACCGGGAGCCACCCGCCGGCACCCCAGCGGATCACCTCGTCGGCGACGCCTTCGGTGTTGGCGTGGCGCAGGTAGAAGGACCGATCGGAGGGTCGGAACAGGCCGGGGGTGTCGGTCCCGTCGCCGGTCCAGTCCGCGGCGACGAAGCGATCGCCGGGGTCACCGAAGAAGAACTCCACGTCGGCAACGCCAGGGGCGTGACTGTTGCGCAGGTAGACGAACCCCGTCGAGGCACGGTGGAGCCCGATGGTGTCGTCCCCGTCGCCGTCGAAGTCGCCGGCGAAGGGAACGTCGGCGGGGTTCCCGAAGTAGTAGGAGATGTCGGCCGCACCGAGGCCGCGGCCGTCGTCGCCGAGACGGTTCACGATGTAGACCTTGCCTTCGGTGGCGCGGTAGACCGATACGGTGTCGCACCCGTCGCCGTCGAAGTCGCCGGCGATCGGGATGTCCTGTGGGTTCCCCAGGAAGAACCGGCGATCGGCGACCCCCGCCGTGTTGCTGTTCCGCAGGTAGACGTAGCCGTCGCTCTGGCGGTACATCCCCGGCGTATCGATCCCGTCGCAGTCCCAGTCGCCGACCAGGGGAACGTCCCCGGGGTTGCCGTAGTAGAACGACCGCTCGCCGCCCGCCTCGTTGCGGAGATGCCACAGTCCCTGGGTCGGATCGACGAGGCCGATCGTGTCGGGCGCCGACCCGCTCGACGCGGCGAACGCGCCGGTTGGGGAACCTGCCGCGAGGGCGACGGCGACGAGCGCCGCCGCGACCCCTGCCATCCCGAGCGTCTTCATCGTCGACCTCCGGGGGATCGCTCGTGTGCCGACCAATGTACCGGGGGCCTGAGGATGATCGCCGCGGGATGGTCGAGGGCCAGATCGAGCTCCCGGTCGACCTGCGCCAAGATCGTGCCACATCGTCGGGACCACGAATGATCCCTGAGTGCCGCCTCACGGTCGATCGGCGGCGCGTCCAGGGCGGCGCGGACGGCGTCGACGAGGTCGGCGGCGACGTGCACGCCCGCGATCCCCTCCACCGCCCGCAGGGGCGGAGCGGCGACCGGGACCCCCGAAGCGAGATACTCGAACACCTTCAGGGGACTGACCGCGTGGGACACGTCCGACACGACGAAGGGCACCAATCCGACGGCCAGGCGCTGCAGGTACGACGGGAGCTCCGCGTGGGCCCGAGCGCCGAGGAGGTGGACGTTGTCCGGCAGGTGTGGGAGCCGCTCCGGCGGCTCACCGATCACCACGACCTGGGACTCGTCGAAGGCGGCGGCAACCCGGCGCAGCGCATCCCAGTCGAACCATGAACCGTACAGGGATCCGTGGTAGCCGATCAGCGGCCCCTTCGACGCGGGGAGATCCGATGGCGGCTCGGCGTCGCCGCCGAAGACGACCTCGTCCACGGCGTTGGGAACGACCAAACCCGCCGATCCGGACAGGAGATCAGGGGCGGTGGCCACCACCGCATCGGCCGATGCGATCAGCGCCTCCTCCACGGTCGGGTCGTACCAGTCCCAACCCAACGCGGGGTCGGACCACCGGTCGATGATGTCGTAGACGACCCGGTAACCGGAACCGCCGAGCCGTGCCGCGACGGCAACGAGGTCGGGATCGGGCGCTTCGACGAGCACCAACGCCCGGTCGGCGGCCCGCGCGACCAGCTCGGAGGGGTCGAAGTCCCAGAGCGGTCGCTGCTCGAGATCGGGGTGGATGAACCGCACCCCGAGGTCGGCCCCCACCGCGCCGTGGGCCGACACGAACGTCACATGATGGCCGCGGCGCACCAGTTCGAGGGCGATCCGGGCGCCACGACCACCACCGCCGACATCGTGCATCTCGACCAGTGACAGCACGACGACCGACGGTCGGTCGATGGGGTCGCGGCGCACCGGCCGGCTGGCCCTTCCCGCCATCGGAACCAGGGCCATCCGATGTCCGGCATCGCGGAGACGCTCGTACACGGCAACGGCGGGCGATTCGGCCGGAGCGCCTCCGACCTCGGCGAGCGCGTCGGAGGCGACGACCAGACCGAGCGGCTCGACGATCGGCTCTTCGACGATCGGACCGAAGCGACGGAACGCGACCCTGGCCCGGACCACGGCGGCGACCGGTCCCCCCACCCAAGACGACATCATCGCCGCATCGGGCACGTCGCCGATCACCTCGACCTCGACGGTCTCGCTCCGGTCGTTCGGGCCGGCCACCACCCGGAACGTGTCGGGCGTCTTGCGCACCCACGCCCGGCCGCCGCCCACCACGTCGATGTTCGTGCGCGACCGAGCCCGGTAGCGGGCGATGCGATATCGAGCGATGATCGACCGTGGAAGGACCCGGGCGATCGTCCGTCTCACAGAAGCGATACGAGACCTCCGACGACCGGCGTAGCCTATCGAGGCCGCCACGTTCCGTGGTTGAATGCTCCCCCTCCCCCGAGACCATGACCCGCAACATCCTCCTCGTCACCACCACCCCGCTGCTGCCCGCCGACTCGGGCGGCCGGATCTACACGTGGGGCACGACCGCGCCGCTCGCCGGCCGCTACCGCTATCACCTGCTGGCGATGGCCAACGACGCCGAACGGGCCCAGTTCGCCCGGGACGCCGACACGCTCGATGCCCGCTACCGCGAGGTGTTCGCCAGCTACACGTTCGTGGACCGTCCACCCATCCCCGCCGATCTCGACCGGCGTGCGGTCCTGCGTCACCTCCTCGAACACACCCGCCATGGGTTGCCGCTCATGGACGTCTCGTACTACTCGACCGACGCCGTCGCAGCGGCCAGGCGGATCGTCGCCGAGCACGACATCGACCTGATCGAGGTCGATCACCTCCAGATGGCGTTCGTTCGCCGGTTCGTCCCCGAGGTACCGGCGATCCTCGTCAACCACAACATCGAAGGGGACCTGCATCCCTTCTGGATGACCGACCGCTGGTCACCGCCCGAGCTCGCCGTCTGGCGCGCGTTCGCCGAGATCTCCCGCCGCAACTCCAGAGCGATCGAACTGCGCAACCGGTTCGGTTTCGCCGCCAAGCTGTTCATCTCGTCGGCCGACGCCGCCCGAGTGGACGACGCCTGCCCGAAGTACCTGCTGCCCGTCCCGATGGCTTCACGACCCCGAACGCAGCCCTTCCATCGCGACCGGTTCGAGATCCTCTGGCTCGGTGGGTTCGACTGGCCCCCCAACGTGCAAGGGGCGCGATGGTTCATGGAGCAGGTCTGGCCGCGTCTGTTGGAGCTGACCGACGTGCCGATCCGCCTGCGCCTCGTGGGCGGGGCACCGCCACCGGACCTCGTCGCCCACGACGCCGATCCACGCATCGAGGTGCCCGGGTACGTCGACGACATCGAGCCGTTGAAGGCGACCGCCGACGTCCTCATCGCTCCGCTGCTCGAAGGAAGCGGGGTTCGGGTCAAGACCGTCGAGGCCATGGCGGCCGGCCTCCCGGTGGTCGCGACCACCAAGGGACACGAGGGCCTCGATGCGGTTCCCGGACGCGACCTGCTCGTCGCCGACGACCCGGCGACGTTCGCCGCCGAGCTCGCTCGGTTGGCGACGTCGGTCGAGCTGCGTCGGTCGCTCAGCCGCTCCGCCACGGCCTACGTCGAAGCCCACCACGATCCCGCCCGGGTCGCGGACATCAAGGCCCAAGCCATCGACGAGGCGCTGGCCCACTGATCAGCCGTCGAGCGCCTCGTCGATCCACGCCGGGAACCGCCCCTCCTCCTCGGGCGGCTGCCTGATCACGTCGAGTCCCTTCTCGGGAAGATCCGACGGGATCATCCAGGCCGGATCCGGCGCCATGGCTCGCCGCAGGCTCGAAGGACGGGTGACGGATCCCTCGACGCCGACGTGACCCGCCGGCGGCGCGTCGGGATCCACCAGAACCCAGCGGCGCCACAGCAGCGCTCCGGCGCCCGGACCGGCGGTGGCGGCATCCGGCTCGTCCTCGAGCGCTTCGGCCAGGCGCTCCAGCGCGTTCGCATCGGCCTCCTCGACATCGTCCCAAACCAGAACGAACTTCCCGCGGGTCGACCCCACCGCATCGGCCACGTCCGCGGCCCCCGAACGGAGCTCCCACCCCTTGTTCCGGCAGAGCGCCGCCAGGCCGGCGGAGGCCGGACCCACGGCGACGACCTCGGCATCGGCGACGGTCTGGCGTCCCAAGGCATCCACTCCACGGCCTGCATCGGTCACGACGATCGACACCCACGGGTACCACGCTCGCTTGAGGTCCCGCGCCGAGCCGTACAGGGTGCGGTGGCGCCGCGCCAGATCGACCCGAGCCTCCTCGATCTTCGCCAGCGTCCCGATGCTCATCGACGTTCCGGACCGACGGTACCGGAAGAGGGGCTCGTGGACCTTCAGCTGGCCCCACCCGGCCTCCAGCAACCGGAGCCACAGGTCCCAGTCCTCGTTGCCGTGTCGCATCGTCTCGTCGTAGCCGTCGACCGCCTCCCACGCTTCGCGCCGTAGGACCACGCAACCGAGGACCGAGTTCGACAGCAACACCGTGTACGGGTTGAACGGCCGGGTGATCCAGTAGGCGTCGAGGTCCCCGAAGTAGCGACCATCGCAGTGCACGTACGCGGCGGAGGGGTCGGCGTCGAGCACGTCGCCGAGGGCGGCCAGGTAGCCGGGCTCCAACATGTCGTCCGCGTCGAGGGGTACGACGAACCGGCCGCGGGCCGACGCGATCCCGACGTTGCGGGCCGCCGGCAGGCCACGGTTGGCCTGACGGATGACCCGTGTCCGGGGCCACCGCAGCCCGTCGATGACGGCCACGGTCTCGGGGTCGGAGGAGCCGTCGTCGACGACGACGATCTCGAAGGAACGGTCCGTCTGCTCGAAGACGGACAGGATCGCGTCGTCGAGGTACCGGCCCTGATCGAAGCACGGGATCACGATCGTCGTGCGGGGATCGGCGAGGTCGGGGAACCCTCCGGCGTCGATCTGCGACCAGACGGCCTGCCGTCGCTCTTCGCGGCGGCGACGTTCGGCCTCCACCCGCCAGTCGGCTACCGAACGGAACCGGTCCTTGACGCCCTGGGGCACGAGCCGCACCGCCGCGGCGGCGACCGGCTCGGGGAGATGCCGGAGGACCGCGGCGGCCACGCGACGAAGACCGACAGCACCACGATCGACGGGCTCGTTCGCTTCGAGACGTCCCACACGATCGAGCGCCGCGGTGGCCAGTGCCGACCGCGCCTGGAGTGGCCGCACCGCGACCGGTTCGTCGTAGGGAGCGAGCGGATCGCCGAGGACCGGCGCCGGGGCCGCAGCGAGACGGTCGAGGCGGTCAGGATCGTCGAGCAGATCGGCGAGGATCCTCTGCAGGTCGGCGACGGTGCCGTCGTAGCGAACCGCTCCGGAACGCTCGTCGAAGAACGGGCGGAACGCCGCGAGGTCGGGGACGACCAGGGGCAGGCCCAGACGGCGGAGCTCGTGAGCGGCCAGACAGAAGCTCTCGAACCGGCTGGGCACGACCGCCACCCATGCTCCCGCCAGCGTCTCGCCGAGGCGGTCCAGGCCGGGCGAAGGCTCGAAGCTCACCCGGTCCCCCACCGCGGCGGGGACGCGCTCGGCGAGGACCTCACGCATCGGACGGTCCTCTGCGAAGCTCCAACCGTCGTGACCCACGAAGCGGAGCCTCAGCTCCGGACGATCGACCAGCAGCGGAACGGCGGCGGCGAGCAGATCACCGGAGCCCTTCGCTTCCGCCAACCGACCGTACGAGACGATCTCCGGAACGGGAGCCCGAGGGGACGAGGCCGCGGTCACGTCGGGCACGATCGGTGGAGCCTCCACGATCCGGTGCCGCTCCACGCCGTAGCGTTCGGCGACGAGGTCGACGATCGCCGGCGACGGCACGAGCACCGCGTCGGCCATCGAGAGGCTCTCTTGCTCCATCACGCCCGCCCGTCGGAGCTCCGGCGTCGGTTCCAGGTCGGCGCCTTCGAGGAGGAGATGGGTCGGACCGTGGAACCGCACCGTGATCGGCACCGAGGAGAGACCGAGCCGGTCTCGACGTGCCAGGGTCTCGAAGGCGAGGCCTTCGAAGTCCTGGAATTCGATGCGGGCGGCGTCTGGTCCCAGGGAGCCGAGCGCATCGGCCGCAGCCGCGCTCCTCTCCAGGAACGACGGCCCGGCCTCGACACCGACGAGCGACACGTGTCCCGCCGTCGCCGACGGAACGTCGCCGGCACCGACGAGCATCACGGTGACGTCCCGGCCGGCGCGGACGAGACGCGCGGCGAGGCCGGCGATCAGGGTTCCCGCCCCCCCGGGGGTCAGCGGATCGAACTCGGTCGCGACGAAGATGACCCGGTTCATCGCGGGACCCGCCGTCGACCGAGCGCATCGAGTCGATCGAGCACCGGCTGCAGCCGGACCGTCCATTCGGCCGCCGCGGCCTGCCGTCGAGCCTGTTCCGCGAAGCGGGGATCCCGTCGGTCGCCGAGCGCCGCGTCGATCGCCGCGGCGAAGGTCTCCGGGTCGTCGGCGGTGCGGACGCCGTCGGTCTTGATGGCGGCCGGAAGCGGCGTCGAGACGACCGGAACGCCGGCGGCGAGGTACTCGTACATCTTCAGGGGGCTCACCGCCTCGGTCATGGTGTCGAGCCGGAACGGGATGAGACCCACGTCGAACCGTTGCACGTACGCCGGGATCTCGTCGCTGGATCGCTCCCCGACGAACCGCACGTTGTCGAGCTCGGCGAGGCGAGCCGCCACCTCCTGTGCCGGTTCCAGCACGGGCCCGACCAGCACGAACGTCCACGCCGGTCGGAGCCGGGCAACCGCCTCGAGGAGGTCGAAATCGAACCAGTACGACACGGCGCCGTGGTAGCCGATCACCGGACCATCACCGCCGGGCAGGTCTGCCGGAGGTTCGGTCGTGCGAGTGAAGGCGGCGACATCGACCCCGTTCTCCACGACGATGAGGTCCGGAGCCTCGTGGCGGTGACGGTCCGCCAGGACATCCAGCGAGACGATGGTGACGTCCGCCGCCGCGATGGTCGCTCCGTGGTGAGCGGCGACGGTCCGCTCCCATGGCATCCCGACCTCGTCGGGTTCGTAGATCGTCAGGTCGTCGTGGATGTCGTAGACGATGGCCGGATCGTCGAAGGCCTCGAAGAGCTCCCGAAGCGGTGCGTAGTGCACGTAGAGGAGCACACCGGATCGAGGCACGTCGTCGAGGCTGGTCACGATCCGCACCCCATCGACGGTGCGGGGCGCCGGTTCGCGGGGATCGACGAAGTAGACGGGATGCCCGGCGGCAGCGAACGCCGCCGTCAGGTACTGGGGACGCTGCCGCATCTGGTCCCACCGTGCCCACGTCGGCAGGTAGACGACGGCTCTCGGCTCACCGGGGCCGGGGCCTGCCGGCCGTCGAGCGTCCCGGAGCCGGCGCCGGATCGCCCGCAGGGGAACCTTGAGGGGCTCGGGAAGGCGAGCCGCGACGGCGCGGATCGGCCGGCTGGTCACGTTGCCCTCACCCGCAACAGACCCAGCTCGGCCATGCGGGCGCGGAGCGGCTCGATGCGACGCGCCCACGAGGCGCTCTCGGCGACCGCCCGAAGACCCGACGCCTCCGCCGAACCGACGGCCATCGCCTCGCGCAGGGCGGCCACGAACCGCTCCGGGTCGGCCGCGATCCGCACACCGGGCGTGTCGACGCACGCCGGGAGCGGCGTCGCCACCACCGGAACCTCGGCGGCCAGGTACTCGTACATCTTCAGAGGGCTCACCGCCGTCGTCAGACGATCGACGACGAAGGGGATCGTTCCGACGTCGAAGCCCGCCACCACGGCGGGGATCTCGTCCGGGCGGCGAGCATCGAGGAGCTCGACGTTGCCGAGCCCGGCGAGACGGCCGGCTCGGTCACGCACGCGTGGATCGACGGGTCCGACGAGACGGAACCGGGCCTCCGGCATCGCCGACGCCACCTGCTCGTACAGGTCGAAGTCGAACCACGGGGCGATCGCCCCGTGGTAGCCCACGACCGGGCGGTCCCGTCCGGGTTCCCGCGGGGTCGGATGGAACCGGTCGACGTCGACGCCGTTGGGGACGAGCAAGAGGTCGGGTCGTTCGTGGCGATGCCGTTCCGCCAGCACCGGAGCGGACACCGTGACGATGTCGGCTTCCGCCATCACCTGCGGATGATGGGCCGAGACCCGCGATCGGGGTGGGACACCGGCTTCGTCGTCGTCGTAGATCGACAGGTCGTCGAGGATGTCGTAGATGACGGCGGCCCGCTCGAAGCGCGCGAACAGCGCTCGTACCGGTGCGAAGTGCACGTACAGAAGGGCGTCGCGGCCGGGGACCTCCTCCAAGGTGGGGACGATCTGCACCCCGTCGGCGATCCTCGCCCGCGGCTCGCGGGGATCGACGAAGTAGACGGGATGGCCGGCGGCGGCGAAAGCCGCCATCAGGTACTGGGGGCGCTGACGCATCTCGTCCCACCGCGCCCACGTCGGCAGGTAGACGAGCGGCCGAAGCGACCCGGGCGGCGGTGCCGGCAGCGATGGCCGACCGAGGCCAACACCCCGCAGACGCGATGCGCCAGGGACACGTCGGGCGATCCGCCGCACCGGGTCCGGGAGCCGTGCGACGAGACCGTGCAGGCCGCTCATGGAACCGATCCGCAGAGCGCGGCGTCAGGGCCCGGCCCGGAAGGACCCGACGATCGGCCTGGTGGTGCTCCCACCGTGGGCGTGGAGATGAACGACATGGTCTGCCGGCCCCGGCCTGTTCGCGAGACTGATGTACCAGTTGCCTTCGGAGGGACGGAAGACGGCGACCGTGTCCGTCCCGTCGCCGTTCCAATCGGCGGCGACAACGGTATCGCCGGGGTCACCGTACACGAACTCGATGTCCGCGGGCCCGTCGACCTGCTCGAGGCGCATGTAGACCCGACCCGTCGAGACCCGGTGCAACCCGACGTCATCCCTGCCGTCGCCGTCGAAGTCCCCGACGAACGGCACGTCACCCGGATCGCCGAAGGTGAACGACCGGTCGGCGCTTCCCAGGCCTTGGTTGCCGGACCCGAGCCGGTCGATGATGTAGACCCGATGCTCGGACGCCCGGAAGATGGAGACGGTGTCGCATCCGTCGCCGTCGAAGTCCCCGACCAGCGGCAGGTCACCAGGGTTCCCGAAGAAGAACTCTGCGTCGGCGACCCCTTGGGTGTTCGAGTTGCGCAGGTACACGTACCCGTCCGAGCGCCGGTAGAGGCCCGGGGTCGCGACCCCGTCGCAGTCCCAGTCGCCCATGAACGGAACGTCGCCGGGATTGCCGAAGAAGAAGTCGTTCGTCTCGTGTTCGGAGGCGGGAGCGTCGGCGAGGGTCCAGCGGCCGCCGTCGTCCACGTACCCGACCGAGGCACAGGTGGAACCCGCCGGACATTCGGGTCCCGCGTCCCATGGGATCACGGTCTCGGGGACGAACCACTCGGTGAGGCTACCGTCGATCGCCCGGTCGCCACCGAGACGGACCGACAGGTTGTCGCCATCGAGGACGTACAGGTCGTCCCGCCCGTCGCCGTCGTAGTCGGAGATCAACAGGCGAGCACCCAACGGGATCCCCCGCTCCAGCGGAAAGGAAGCCCTCTGCCCGTTCGCGGTGACGACCCGCACCTCGGGTCGGTCGCCCTTGCGGATGAGGTACAGGTCGGTGCGGCCGTCGACGTCCCAGTCCCCCAGCATCGGCGCCCACAGCTGCCGGTCGGAGGTGTCCACCAGGTCGGGGTCCAGCGTCCCGGCCACCGACGTGTACGAGGACGATCCGGACCAGATGACCGCCACGGTCGGTCCGGTGCGCTGCAAGGCGACGAGATCCACGAGATAGTCGTCGTCGTAGAACGTCAGGCCGTAATCGTCGGCGGCCGGAACGTCGGTGTCCCAGGCCGCGATGACCTGCTGGAAACCCGACCGGTAGGACCGCACCTCGATGCGGACGGTCCCGTCGGCATCGTCGATCACCCATAGGTCGGCGCGTCCGTCCCCGTCGTGATCGGCCATGAGCGACTCAGATCCCAACTCGACGTCGAGATCGGCGCGATAGCCGATCCGGTCGAAACCCGTGACCGAACCGGCAGCCTCGACCCGTGCACCGGACGGACCCGGCACCCACCGGACCAGGTCCGCCGAACCATCGCCGGACAGGTCGGCGAGCGCGAACCGGGCGCCCGGGACGTCGCCGACCACCGACGGCACCGACACCGCGATGGGGCCGAACGGGATGGGATTGGTCACCGGCGGGTACGGCGCCGGGCGGCCGGCGTACCCCGGCGTGGCGACCGGCCCGTTCCACGAGAAGTGCATGGCGTCCTTGACGTTGATCCACTGCCCTCCCCAGCAGAACCCCGAGGATCGCCACAGATCGACGAACCACGACGGCATGTCGGTGATGAGGTTGTTGGTGCGGCTGTACGGGTTGCGTCGGGGGTTGACGTCGACAGCCGACCCGAACGCGTGCTCGGAGACCCTCGTCGTACCGCCGACGGTTCGCCACACCCACGACGCGGCCGCGTCGATGTCATAGAAGAGCCCGTTGCTGCGAGCCTCGGCGATCTTCTGGTCGACGAGCGCCGCGGCGGGACGCAAGCGCTCGTGGAGGTTGACGGTCTGGTTGGTGCCGAAGATCGTCCACTTGAACGTCGATCCCTGCACCTGGGCCTTCGTCCTGCCGTAGAAGTCGGCCCAAGGGCCGTACAGCACGTCGCTGGTGCGCAGATAGCCGTAGTGGTCGACCTCGGGCCGGGCCGGGCCGGCGACACCGATGTCACATCCCTCCGACTCGGCGAGGTTCGTGACCGCGGATCCGGCGTCGCTGGGGATCGCCATCGCCGGGACGACCGGCACGAGGAGCCAGAACACCAGGCCGACGAGGACCGCGAGCTTCGCTGGACGCGTCATGCGCATGTCAGGTTATCCATCGGTCGGCCGGGAACCCGGCTTTACGACCCTGACCGGTCCGTCAGCGGGCGCCGAAACCGGTGAGCACCGTCCAGATCGACTTGCCGAGGATCTGGACGTCGAGCCACAACGACGCGTGCTTGACGTAGTACAGGTCGTAGGTGAGCTTCTCGACCGTGTCGGCCTCGTCGTCCGCGTAGCCGTAGTTGACCTGGGCCCATCCGGTGACGCCGGGCCGGACCAGGTGGCGGGTGCCGTAGAACGGGATGGATCGTTGGAACTGATCGACGAAGACGGGACGCTCCGGCCGTGGTCCGACCAGCGAGAGGTCGCCCCGGAGCACGTTCCACAGCTGCGGGACCTCGTCGAGCCTGCTCTTGCGCAGGAACCGCCCGACCGAGGTGATCCGCGGATCGTCGATGGCGGCGAACCGCGGGCCCGACGCCTCGGCGTCATGCACCATCGTCCGGAACTTGCGCAGGATGAAACGCTTCCCGTCCTTGCCCACCCGAGCCTGCGAGTAGAGGGCGGGACCGGCCGAGTCGGCCTTCACGATCAGCCAGACCGCCGCCGCAACCGCCAGCCACAACGGGGCGGTGAGGGTGACCCCGACCACGTCGATGACCCGCTTCACCGGGGCGTAGCCGCTCCGGGCGACGGGGCGGGTCAGCTCCCAGCCTTCGGCCAGATGCACCATCGGGATCCGACCCGTGTGCTCCTCGTAGACGTCGATCAGGGGCCGGACCCGGTAGCCGGCGAGGTTGCTGGACGACACGAACTGGGCCATCTCGTCGCTGAGCACGGCGCGAAGATCGACCACGATCGTGGTTCCCTCGGGGAACGGCTGCGCCGGTGGCTGCTCCCCCGGATCGAACACCGCCAAGACGTCGGTATGCGGAGCGTCGCGTACGTCCTCGGCGAGCTGCTTCTCCTTGGTGACGATCACCATCGCCTCCTCCCACGGCCGTTGCCGGTGGACCGCCCGGTGAGCCAGGGCCAGACCGAGCCAGACGCCGGCGGTGACCACCAAGAGCGACCGGGACCAGTAGGCGCGGGTCGTGACGAGCCCGAACGCCGTGAACGCCATCGCGGTACCGACGATCGCCACCGCCCGTCCGTAGGATGGACGGGGAACCGAGTTCGCCCACGAACGGCGATTGAGGTACGAACCCAGCAGCGCTCCCGCCACGACGAAGGCCACGAACGGCCACAAGGAGGCGCCGGCGGGGAGCTGCCACTCCTGCGGGACGACATGCCCGAACACCACCCAGGTCGCGACGAACAGGGCGATCACCATCGCAAGGAGGTCGCTGAGGAGGATCAGGCGGAGGAAACGTCGTCCCATGGGCGTCACCAGGCTACCCGCAGGACACGGGAACCGCGGGAAGATGCGGGTATCCTGCCCCAAGGAGGGTCATGGCCAGCATCTTCACCAAGATCATCGACGGCGAGCTCCCCGGCCGGTTCGTCTGGCGGGACGATGAGGTCGTGGCGTTCCTGACCATCGCCCCGATCACGCCCGGCCACACCCTGGTCGTGCCGGTCGCCGAGATCGACCACTGGATCGACCTGCCCGAACCGTTGCTCCGCCGCCTCGTCGGCGTGAGCCAGATCGTCGGCCGGGCGATCGATCGGGCCTTCTCCCCCGTCAAGGTCGGGATGATGATCGCCGGTCTCGAGGTCCCCCACACCCACATCCACGTGCTCCCGATCACCACCGAGGCCGACCTGAGCTTCCGCAACGCCCGCCCCGACACGCCCGCGGCCGAGTTGGACGCCGCCGCCGAGGCGATCCGCACCGCCCTCGAGGAGCTGGGCCACACGCCGGCGGCGTGACGGTTCGCCTCACGACCGTGAGCTCGAACGGCGACGGCCCGGGGCTATCCTCCCGGTGATGCCGACCGCCACGTTCCGACACTCCGTTCGCTCCCCCGCCGATGTCGACCAGATCTGGGCGGCGCTCCAGGATCCCCGGACGTGGGAACACGTCGGCCCGGTCGAGAAGGTGTGGGACCCCGAGTTCGACGACGACGGCACCCTGGTCGGCTACCGCTGGTCGACGTCGATCGGATCGAAGGAGTACGAGGGCCACGCCCACACGATCGAACATCGCCGTGGCGAGTGTTTCCGCATCGACCTCGATGGCGGCGAGATGGGCGGGATCCTCGCCGCCGAGCTCGATCCCGGCCCGGACGGCACCGACATCGACGTCACCCTCGAGATCCGCACCCAAGGGATGATGTCGTCGCTCCTGTTCCCGGCGATCCGCGGCGCCATCGCCTCGGGGTTCCCCGAACAGGTCGAGTCCTTGACGCGCCGCATCTCGGGCCTCGAGGACGGCGCCTGACGCCGGTCAGGCCGGTTCGCCCTCCGCGGCTTCGCGCAGCTCTGCGGCGAGGCGACGCGCCTCGTCGAGATCGCCCTCGACGATCTCGGCGCGATCGGTGAGCAGCGTCACCGTGTTGCGGAAGATCTGAAGGAACCCGCCGTGGATCCCCGCCGAGATGGTGCCGTCGGCGTGGGTGATGTGCACCGCCCCGGTGGCGAGCGCCGCCATCGTCGGCTCGTGATCGGCGAGGATGCCGATGTCGCCCTCGGTGGTGCGAGCCGAGACCATCTCGGCCTCGCCCGACCAGATGACGGCCTCGGGCGTGACGATGTCGACGTGGAACGTCTTGGCCATCAGGCTGCCGCCTCGAGCTCCTTGGCCTTGGCGATGGCTTGCTCCATCCCGCCGACCATGTAGAACGCCTGCTCGGGCAGATGATCGAGTTCGCCGTCGATGACCGCCTTGAACGAGGCGATCGTCTCCTCCAGCGGCGTGTACACGCCGGCCTGGCCGGTGAACTGCTCGGCGACGAACATCGGCTGGGACAGGAACCGCTGGATGCGCCGCGCCCTGGCGACGATGAGCTTGTCCTCCTCGGACAGCTCGTCGATGCCCAAGATGGCGATGATGTCCTGCAGGTCCTTGTACCGCTGGAGGATCTGCTGAACCTGGGTGGCGACGGCGTAGTGCTCTTCGCCGACGATCTGCGGATCGAGGGCCCGGCTGGTGGAATCGAGCGGATCGACCGCGGGGTAGATGCCCAGGGCCGTGAGCGGCCGGGACAGCACCGTGGTGGCGTCGAGGTGCGCGAACGCCGTGTGCGGCGCCGGGTCGGTGATGTCGTCGGCCGGGACGTAGATCGCCTGCATGGACGTGATCGACCGGCCCTTCAGCGACGTGATGCGCTCCTGGAGCTGACCCATCTCGCCGGCGA
>JALVQZ010000263.1 GCA_027036355.1 Acidimicrobiia bacterium
GAGCCGCCGCGGCGGCGGCTCCGGCGGCGAGCGGGACCTCCCCGGCGAGGTACGACAGGAGGTCCTTGCGGAGCTCCTCGGCCGACTGGTACCGCTCGGCACGGTCCTTCGCCATCGCCCGGTCCGTGATCGCCGACAGCTCCTCGGGCACCTCCGGGTTGACCTGGCTGGCCGGGATGGCGTACTCGGAGACGTGCTGATAGGCCACCGCAACGGGGCTCTCGCCGGTGAACGGCGGCCGACCGGCCAGCATCTCGTACAGGACGACGCCGAGGGAGTACACGTCGGAGCGTTCGTCGGCGGGGAGTCCCTGAGCCTGCTCGGGACTGAAGTACGTCGCGGTCCCGATCACCGCCCCGGTGCGGGTCAGCTCCTCCGAATCGTCGAGGGCCCGGGCGATCCCGAAGTCGGTGACCTTCACGCCTCCGCCGGTCGTGATCATGATGTTGCCCGGCTTGACGTCGCGATGGAACACGCCGGCCTGATGGGCGACGGTCAACGCGGCGGCCGCCTCGGCGGCGATCTCGGCCGCGCGGCGCGGCAGCAACGGCCCTTCGGACCGCAGGATGTCGCGCAGGGTCCGCCCGTTGATGAGCTCCATCACCATGTAGTAGGTGTCGTCGTCCTTGCCCCAGTCGTAGATGGCGACGATGTTGGGATGGCTCAGATTCGCGGCGGCTTGGGCCTCCCGCCTGAACCGGGTCACGAAGGCGTCGTCCGAGGCGAAGTTCGTGTGCAGGATCTTGATCGCCACCGTGCGGTTCAGCAGGGTGTCCTCGGCCTCGTAGACGTCGGCCATCCCGCCCCTGGCGAGATGGCCGATCAGCCGGTAACGGCCCGAGAGTACGCGTTCTTCCATATCGGCTCGCGATGCTACCGAGAGTCCGGAAGAAGCAGCCTCGGGTTCATCCCGGCAATCCCAGGAACTCCCGGAACAGTTCCGCCGCGATGGGCGCCGCGACCGAACCTCCGGTGGCGGATTCGCCCGCCACGCCACCGGATTCGACGACGACCGCCACCGCGATCTGACGCCGTCCCGGCTCGGGATCCAGCGGCCCGAACCCGACGAACCAGGCATGCGGCGCGGCGTCGGTCACCTCCGCGGTGCCGGTCTTGCCGGCGATCCGGACCCCCGGGACCGCCGCCCTCCTGGCCGTCCCGGAGATGACGGTCCGTTCCATCAGCTCGGCCAGGACCGCCGCCGTGGCCGGGCTCACCGCCCTCCGCCATGGCACCGGCTCGGTCTGCGCCTCAACGCGGCCGTCGGAGGTGAACACGGTGTCGACGACGTACGGGACCATGACGGTTCCCTCGTTGGCCACCGCCGCAGCCACCAGCGCCATCTGCATCGGCGTGGCCACCACGTCCCGCTGTCCGATGGCGTTCTGGGCCGTCGCCGCCGGATCGTCGGCGAACGAGGCTGCCTCCGGGATCCGGGAGACGGCGACCGGCAGATCGAAGGGGATCTCCTCGTTGAACCCGAACGCCTCGGCCGTCGCCACCAGACGTTCCGCGCCGACCTCCATCCCGAGGGCAGCGAACACCGTGTTGCAGGACCGCACGAACGCGTCGGCGAGCGTGACCTCCGTGCCTTCCCCGCATCGACCGCGGTCGAAGTTGCGGATCGTCGCGCTGGAACCGGGAAGGGCTTGCTCCAGCCGATCGGGGAACAACGCCGAGGGGCCCGCCACGCCCGACTCCAAGGCGGCGGCCGTGGTGATCACCTTGAAGGTCGATCCGGGCGGGTAGACCTCCTCGATGGTCCGGTCCACGAGGGGACGGTTCGGGTCCTGTTCCAAGGCGACCCCGGCCGAGCCCGCCCCGCGCCCGATGACCGTGTTCGGGTCGAACCCGGGACTCGACACCATCGCCAGCACGGCCCCGGTGGCCGGGTCCAGAGCCACGATGGCGCCGCGCTGATCCCCGAGCGCCTCGGCCGCCGCCGCCTGGAGCTCATGTTCGATGGTCAACCGGAGCCCGCGAGGACCGATGTCGCCTCCGAACACGACATCGAGAACCCCCGAGATCGTCGACCCCCGGTTGGAGACCAGATCGCGGGCCCGTTCCCTCTCGAGGCCCGTCGAGGAGAACAGCACCGACGTGTACCCCACGACGTGGGCGTACAGGTCCCGCTGCGGGTAGCTGCGGCGGAACACGCGGGGGTCGTCCGGGTCCGGTTGCGACACCGCTACGACGGTCCCGTCGGCGGTGACGATCGCACCCCGTTCGCGCCCGGTTCGGAACGCCGCCAACCGCACGTTGCGAGGATCGTCCCGGTACTCGGGTCCCGCCACCGCCTGGGTGTAGGTGGCGACGACGGCCAGGACCGCGAAGATCGTCAAGATGCCGTAGGCGAGACGTCTGATGGGGTCGTTCACGTCCGCTCCTCGTGCGAGATCCGAGCCAGGAGCACGATGGCCGTCATCGACGCCAGCAGCGACGACCCGCCGTACGACAGGAACGGCAACGTGATGCCCGTCACCGGCAGGATGCGCAGCACCCCGGCGAGGATCAGCGCGGTCTGGATCCCCAGCAACGCCGTCAACCCCGTCGCCAGGAACTTGCGGAACCGGTCGCGGGACCGCAGCGCGATCCCGAACCCGATGGTCACCAGCAGCACGAACGCCGCGATCACCGCGATCGTGCCCGCCAGACCCAGCTCCTCGCCGATGGCGGCGAAGATGTAGTCGGTGGTCGCCGCCGGGATCGCGTCGGGCCGCCCCAACCCCAGACCCGACCCGGTGAGGCTCCCGCTGCCGAGGGCGAACAGGCCTTGCGCGACCTGATAGCCCGTGTCGGTGTAGTCGGCGAAGGGATGCAACCATCCCGCCACCCGCCGCTGGACATGCCCGAACGACAGGTAGCCGACGACGCCGCCGACGACCACGAGCACGGCGCCGACACCGAGGTACACGGCCCGGCCCGTCGCCGCGTACAGCATGACGACGAACAAGGCGAAGATGAGCAGCGACGCCCCCAGGTCGCGCTGGTAGATGAGGACCAGGAACGCGGCTCCGGCCGCGATCGCGACCGGGGCGAGGTAGCGGGGCTCGGGGAGCCGGAGCCTGCCGATCGAGCGGTCCACCACCGACATCGCCGGTGCCCGGTCGGCCAGGTAGGAGGCGAGGAAGATGGTGAGCAGGACCTTGGCGACCTCACCGGGCTGGAAGCTCAACGCCCGGTCGAGGCCCGGCAGGTTGAGGCGGACCCACAGCCGCGAGCCGTTCACGGTGGCGCCGTGCAGCGGCCACGAGGAAGGAAGCAGCGGCAACAAGAGGAGCACCACCGACGCGGCGAGGAACAGGTACCGGTAGCGGCGCAGCACCGCGACGCCTTCGGCGCGGAGCGCGTACAGCAACCATGCCCCGACGCCGGCGGCGACCAGCAGCGACCATCGCTGTACGTTCGCCAGCCGAGGATCGATCCGGTAGACCTCGATGAAGCCGACACCGGTCAGGAACGCGGTGACCGGCAGCAAGAGCGGATCGGCCGACTGCGCCCAGGTGCGGATCGCCATGTGCAGCCCGCCGAAGGCGGCGAGGAACGTGATGAACGTCAGCGTCACCTGCGCGTCGAGCCAGGCGCCGCCGGCGAACTCCACGATGGCCACGCCGAGGGCGGCGATGACGGAGGCGGCGACGATCAGCGCCGCCTCGACGTTGCGGGTCATGGCGCGACGTCGACGACCACGACGCTGACGTTGTCGACCCCGCCGGCGGCGTTGGCAGCCTCGATTAGTCCCCACACGGCTGCTTCCGGGTCGGGGCTCTCCGCGAGGATGCGACGGATCGTCATCTCCTCGACCATGTCGGTCAACCCGTCGGAGCACATCATCACCCGGTCGCCGGGCGCGACCTCGAGGTTGACGGCGTCGACCTCCACCGGTCCGAGACCGAGGGATCGGGTCAGCAGGTGCCGCTTCGGGTGGCTGAACGCCGCGTCTCGCGACAGATGACCGAGACCGACGAGCTCCTCGACGACGGTGTGGTCGGTGGTGAGCAGCTCGAGATCGCCGTCGCGCAGCAGGTACGCTCGGCTGTCCCCGACGTGTCCGATGTCGAGCACCCCGTCGTGCCCGAACCGGCCGAGCGTCATCGTCGTTCCCATGCCACGCAGCTCCGGACGCTCCTCACCGGCGGCGAGGACCGCCTCGTTCGCCTTCCGGACCCGGCTGACCGGGGTCTCGTCGGCTTCGGGCGGCGCTGCGACCGCCGCCTCCATCGCGACGCGACTGGCGACCTCTCCGGCGACGTGACCCCCCATTCCGTCGGCAACGCCGACCAGCACCGGCCCGCGGGACGCGCCGGCGGTCGGCGGGAACACCATGTCCTCGTTCCCGTCCCTGACCAGGCCCGTGTCGGTTCCGCTCGCCCAGATGTAGTTCATCTCACCTCGAGGATCGTCTTGCCGATCTGCACGGTATCCCCTTTCCGGACGGGGGTCGGCGTGTTCCCGACCCGCCGGCCGTTCAGGTAGGTGCCGTTGGTGCTGCCGAGGTCGGTGACGACCACGGCATCGTCGGCCAGTCCCACCCTGGCATGGAACTCGGAAGCGTACGGATCGTCGATGGGTATGTCGGCCTGCTCGCTCCGGCCGATGACATGACCTGACGATCGCAGCCGCACCCGCTCGCCCTTGCCCTCCCCGCCGCGGATCAGCACGATCTCGCTGGCTCGACGTCCGGACCGTCCCGACCCGACCGGGCCGAGGTTGGCACGTACCGCCCTGGCGATCTGCCACAGGAACAGGTACAGCAACACGATGAACAGCACCTTGAGGATGTTGAGGAAGAGCACCGGCATCAGCCGACCGTCCTGAACACGAAGGGGATCCTCGCCAGGACGATCTCGTCGCCCGGCACGATCCTGACAGGCTCGGCGCCGACCCGACGGCCGTTGTGGAACGTGCCGTTGGCCGAGTCCAGGTCGCTCAGGTGGATCCCTTCGGCGTCGCGGACCACCAGGGCATGATGTCGGGAGACCTCGGGGAACGGCACGATGGCGTCCGCGTCGAGAGCGCGGCCGATGACGATCCGGTTGTCGCGGAGCGTCACGACGGTGCGTCCGTCGTCGGCGATGAGCTGGCCCCAGTAGGGTCGATCTCCGACCTCGGTCCTTCCGACGCATTCGACCAGACCCCGCGGGGTGGCGGTGTCGGCGACGACCTCCACCTCGACCGGGCCTCGGGTCCGCCAGCCTCGTGCGGCGGCGGTCGCTTCGACGGCGTGGGTCAGTTCGCGGGCCAGCTCGCCGACATCGAGTTCGACGTCCAGGTCGGCGCGGTTGATCCGCACTTCGAGGCGGTTGGGGATCTCCGGTCCGCCCTCGCCGGAGGTCTTGAGGAAGTCGACCTGGCGGATGAGACGGTCGGCGATCTCGACGGGATGCATCCGGCCGCGGAAGACCGCGCTCGTCGTGCCGTCGACGAGGCGTTCGAGCCGCAGTTCGAGTTCCCGAGCCAGCTTCACGAGCTGCCCCTCCGCAGGTGGCGGTGCGTGTCCGACCCGATTGTATGGGCTGGCGCAGGATGGAGGCCTCGGGACGGACCGGTCCCGGGGTCGCCCCGTTCGCTTACGGACGGCCGTGGTACCCTTTCGGCGCCGCGGGCGAGTGGCGGAATTGGCAGACGCGCAGGATTCAGGTTCCTGTGAGGTAACACTCGTGAGGGTTCAAGTCCCTCCTCGCCCACCCATGTCGTATGGATCGCTCGCTCCACGACGTCGCAGCCGGCGTCGCTGGATGATGTTCGCCCTCGTCGTCGTCACCATCGTCGCGGTCGTTGCCCTCGCGCAGCGGTACCGCTCGCAAGAGCGCGGCATCACCGAGTACCTCACCGTGGCCGATTCGGTCGCCTCGACCGAGAGCGACGCCGCTCGCGACCTCGGCGAGCTGCTCTCGTCGATGCCGCAGATGCAACGCCCCGAGCTGCTCCGGCGGCTCGGTCTGCTCATGACCGCGACCGGCGCGGCGAGAGACGAGCTGGCCGGTCTCGACATCCCGCCGGCGACCGCCACCGCCAACGGCTTCCTCACCGTGGCCACCCGATCGTGGGCGAACGCCGCCACCGGGCTCGAGGACGCCGTCACGACGATCATCGACGACCCGGGGGACACCAGCGGCGTGGTGCGCCTCGCCGGCGCCCTCGACCTGTTCCGGGTCGGCGACGTCGCCTACGAGGGCTTCCTCGAAGCCGTCGGAGAACTGGACGAGGGCCTCGTCCCTGCCGAGCTGCCCGAGGTCCGGTTCGTCGACCCGGGATCGCCCTTCGACGCTCAGCTCCTCACGTTGCAGCTCCAATCCACCTACCGGCTCGGCGAGCACGTGGACGTGTCGGTCACCGCGTCGACGACGCCGGCGCCGGCGGGGACCGACGGGACCACCCCCGTCCTTCCCTTCGCACAGACGATCGGCGCCCAGGTCGTGGTCGCCAACGTCGGGAACGAACCGACCCCGCCGATCACCGTCACGTTGACGCTGGTGCCCTCCGCCGACGGCGAGGCGGTCACGTTGCAGCAGAGCCTCGCCTCGCTCGACGCAGCCCAAGCCGGTACCGTCGAGTTCGGCGACATCGCGGTGGTCCCTGGCGTCCTCTACGAGCTGACGGCCACCGCCGCCACCGACGGTGACGTGAATCCCGACGACAACGCGTGGAAGATGGTCTTCATCATGAACGAGAACCTATGACCTGGGTGCTGGTGGCCGTCGTCGGCCTGGTCGTGCTCCTCGCCGTGTGGCAGACGATCCAGATCACCGCGGTGCGGCGCGCCGTCGACGCGGTCCCCAAGGACGGCAACGTGGTCGCCACGTTGCGCTCGATGTCCGATCGGCTGACCAGGCTCGAAGACGGTCAGGCCGAGGCGTTCCATCGGATCGGCCTCGTCGAACAACGCCTCCCGTTCGCCATGAGCCGCATGGGAGTCGTCGCGTACGACGCGTTCGGCAACATCTCGGGGAACCTGTCCCGCTCGATCGCGATGATCTCCGAGCAGGGCGACGGCATCGTCCTGTCGATCCTCGCCGCCCGGGAAGAGACCTTGTTCTTCGCCAAGGAGATCCGCGCCGGGCGAGGGATGGAGCAGCTCTCCCCCGAGGAACAAGCCGCCCTCGACCGGGCGCTCGGCCGCTGAACCGGTCGCTACCTGCCTCACGACGCCCGCGCTCCTACCATCCCCGACATGATCGACGTTGCCATCCTCAGGAACGACCCGGACACGCTCGCGGCCGCGATGGAACGGCGCGGCGTCGAGGTCGACGTTGCGGCGCTCGCCGAACTCGACCGACGCCGGCGGAAGATCCGGGCTGCCGCCGAGGAGGTCCGCTCCCAGCAGAAGGAGATCTCGAAACGCATCCGCGACCTTTCTGACGGCGAACGGCAGGCGGCGATCGCCAAGGCCGGGGAACTGTCCGAGGAGTACAAGGCCCTGCTGGAGCAGGCCGACCAGCTCGACGCCGAGTTCATGGCCATCTGGGTGACGCTGCCGAACCTCCCGGATCCGACGGCGGCCGACGGCCTGACCGAGGAGGACAGCGTCGAGATCAAGCGCTGGGGTGAGCCCCCGGTGTTCGACTTCGATGCCCACGATCACGTCGATCTGGGGGTCGCCCTCGACGTCATCGACGTCGAGCGGGCGGCGAAGGTCTCGGGCAGCCGCTTCGGTTTCCTCAAGGGCGATCTCGTCCTCCTCGAGTTCGCGCTGGCCCGCTGGGCGCTCGATCTCCTGCAGCCGCACGGCTTCCGGCCGGTGATCCCTCCGGTGCTGGTCCGGGAACATGCGCTGTTCGGGACCGGGTTCTTCCCCGGGGACCGCGAGCAGGTCTATTCGGTCGACGACGAGGAGCTGTTCCTCGTCGGCACCTCCGAGGTGCCGCTGGCCGCGATGCACGGCGACGAGATCCTCGACCCGGACCGTCTTCCGCTGCGGTACGCCGGCTTCTCGACGTGCTTCCGCCGCGAGGCGGGCACCTACGGGAAGGACACGCGGGGCATCTTCCGGGTGCATCAGTTCGACAAGCTCGAGATGTTCTCGTTCGTCCATCCCGACACGTCCCGTGACGAGCACGACTTCCTCCTGGCCCGGGAGGAGGAACTCGTCCAAGCGCTCGGCCTGCCCTACCGGGTCGTGAACGTCGCCGCCGGGGATCTCGGCGCGTCGGCGGCCAAGAAGTACGACATCGAAGCCTGGTTCCCTTCCCAGGACCGGTACCGGGAGATCACCTCGACCTCGAACACGACCGACTTCCAGGCGCGGCGTCTGAAGATCCGGTTCCCCGACGACACCGGCAACCGGCTCGTCCACACGCTCAACGGCACGGCGATCGCGATGGGCCGCACGATGATCGCCATCGTCGAGAACTTCCAGAACGCCGACGGCTCGATCACGGTCCCCGAGGTCCTGCGCCCCTACACGGGGTTCGACTCGATCGCATGACCGACCCCGGCAGCCGCAGGCTGTGCCGATGACCAACGCCGCCGTCTTCTCCGACATCGCCGACCGGTACGACCGCCTCAACCGCATCCTGTCGCTCGGACGCGACCAGGCCTGGCGTCGGAAGGTCGTCGACCGCCTCCCCCGGGGCCGGCTCCTCGACCTGGGCGCCGGTACGGGAGCCGCCAACCCCATCTTCGGGGACCGCAGCGTCGTCGCCCTCGACCCGGCGCCAGAGATGCTCGTCCGCAACGACGCTCCGTCACGGGTCGTCGCCGCCGGTGAGGCCCTGCCGTTCCGCGACGGCGTCTTCGACGCCGTGTTCTCCGCGTACGTGTTCCGCAACCTCGATTCGGTGCCCGACACGGCAGCCGAGATCGCCAGGGTGCTGCGACCGGGGGGAAGGGCGGGCGTGGTCGTTCTCGGACGACCTGCGAGTCCGCTGCTGGCC
>JALVQZ010000264.1 GCA_027036355.1 Acidimicrobiia bacterium
GCCGATGAGTTCGACGCCCTCCTTCCCACCCTCGGCGGACAGACCGCGTTGAACGTCACCACCGAGCTCGCCGCCGCCGGCGTCCTCGACCGCCATGGCGTCGAACTCATCGGCGCCGGCCTCGACGCCATCGAGGCCGCCGAGGACCGGGGCCGGTTCAAGGAGCTCATGTCCGCCGCCGGGATCGCCACCGCCCGCGGGACCTACGTCCACGACGTCGCCGAAGCCGTCGAGGCCGCGTCCGAGCTGGGCTACCCGGTGATGGTCCGGCCCTCCTACATCCTCGGAGGAGGGGGAACGGGTCTGGCCGGCGACGAGGCGGAGCTGCGCGACATCGTCGGCGCCGGCATCCTCGCATCGCCCGTCGGTGAGGTGCTCGTCGAGGAATCCGTGCTCGGATGGAAGGAATTCGAGCTGGAGGTCATGCGCGACGCCAACGACAACGCCGTCATCGTGTGCTCCATCGAGAACATCGATCCGATGGGGATCCACACGGGCGACTCCATCACCGTCGCCCCGGCCATGACCTTGTCCGATCGCGAGTACCAGGCGATGCGGGACGACGCCATCGAGTGTCTCCGCATCGTCGGCGTCGCCACCGGCGGATCGAACGTCCAGTTCGCGGTGGATCCGGCCACGGGCCGGCGCATCATCATCGAGATGAACCCGCGGGTGTCGCGATCCTCCGCGCTGGCGTCGAAGGCCACCGGGTTCCCCATCGCCAAGATCGCCGCCAAGCTCGCCGTGGGTTACACGCTCGACGAGATCGCCAACGACATCACCCGAGCCACCCCCGCCTCGTTCGAACCCGCCCTCGACTTCGTCGTCGTCAAGGTCCCCCGCTTCGACTTCGGGAAGTTCCCCTCGGCGGACCCGATCCTCGGCACCTCCATGCAGTCGGTGGGTGAGGCCATGGCCATCGGCCGGACCTTCCCCGAGGCGCTGCAGAAGGCCCTCCGCAGCCTGGAGACCGGACGGGCCGGGCTGAACGCCGACCCGGGTGAAGGACCGCTCCGCCGGCTCGACGACGACGCTCTCGCCGAGGCGGTCGCCACCCCGTCGCCCGATCGCATCTTCGCCGTCGCCGAGGCCCTCCGCCGAGGCGTCGACCCGGCGGACATCGCCTCCCGCTCCGGGATCGACCCGTGGTTCGTCGACCAGATCTCGCTCATCGTCGAGCACCGCGCGGAGGTGGCCGGCGGCGGCGACCTCGAGGCCGCCAAACGCCTCGGGTACTCCGACGTCCAGATCGCCCATCTCACCGGCCGGCAACCCGACGACGTCGCCGCCGATCGCGGCGCGGTAGGCACGACGACCACGTTCAAGACGGTCGACACGTGCGCCGCCGAGTTCGAGGCCCACACGCCCTACTACTACTCCACCTTCGAGGACGAGACCGAAGCCGAGGGCGGCGCCCCCGGCACGGTCATCGTGCTGGGATCGGGCCCGAACCGGATCGGGCAGGGCATCGAGTTCGACTACTGCTGCGTCCACGCGGCCTTCGCCCTCGACGAGATGGGTCACGACTCGGTGATGGTCAACTGCAACCCCGAGACGGTGTCGACCGACTACGACACCTCCGACCGGCTCTACTTCGAGCCGCTCACCGGAGAGGACGTCCTCGCCGTCGTCGCCGTCGAGTCCCCCGAGGCCGTCGTCGTCCAGCTCGGAGGCCAGACCCCCCTCGGACTCGCCCCGATCCTCCAGCGGCACGGAGTGACGATCGCCGGGACGTCCCCCGACGCCATCGACGTCGCCGAAGATCGGGAACGGTTCTCGGCCCTGTGCCGTCGGCTCGGCGTGCCGCAGCCGCCCCACGGCACCGCCCGCTCGGTGGCCGAGGCGATGGACGTCGTCGACCGCATCGGGCTGCCCGTTCTCGTTCGGCCGTCGTACGTCCTGGGCGGACGCGCCATGAGGATCGTCTACTCGATCGACGAGCTCTCGACGTACCTGGCCGAACTGTACGGAGGCGCCAGGGCGGGGGAGTTCGACCTCGCCGAGGCGCCGGTGCTGATCGACCGGTTCCTCGAGTCCGCCACGGAGGTGGACGTCGACGCCATCTACGACGGGACCGACCTGTACGTCGGAGGGATCATGGAGCACGTCGAGGAGGCCGGCGTCCACTCGGGAGACTCGGCGTGTGTCGTCCCGCCCCCCACCCTCGACGCTTCGGCCGAAGCCACCATCCGACGTCACACCGCCGCCCTCGCCGAAGGGCTCGGCGTTCGCGGCCTGCTGAACATCCAGTTCGCGGTCCGAGGCGGCGAGGTGTTCGTCCTCGAAGCCAATCCCCGCGCGTCGAGGACCGTCCCGTTCATCTCCAAAGCCACCGGCGTGCCCCTCGCCAAGATCGCCACCAGGGTGATGATGGGCCAGACGATCGCCGAGCTCGTCGCCCTCGGGTCGATGCCGTCCGAAACGCCCGAGCTCCCGTACGTCGCGGTCAAGGAAGCGGTGCTGCCCTGGAGTCGCTTCCCAGGCGAGGACACGGTGCTCGGCCCCGAGATGCGGGCCACCGGCGAGGTGATGGGCGTCGGCCCCGACTTCGGGGTCGCCTACGCCAAGGCGTTGCTCGCCGCCGGTCATCACGTACCATCGTCCGGAGCGCTCTTCCTGTCCCTGTCCGACAACGACAAGGCCCTCGGCGTGGAGGTCGCACGCATCTTCCGGGAACGGGGATTCAAGATCTTCGCCACCCACGGGACCGCCGGGCACCTCGCCCGACACGAGATCCCCACCGTCCACGTCGACAAGGTGGGGGAGGGGCCGTACGACCCGGTCCGGCTGATCGAGGAAGGGGACATCGGTCTGGTCATCAACACGCCCCGAGGCCGGCGCGCCCGGGGCGACGGCCGGAAGATCCGCATCGCCGCCACCCGCCACGGCATCCCCTGCGTCACCACCGTCCAAGGTGGCCTGGCCGT
>JALVQZ010000265.1 GCA_027036355.1 Acidimicrobiia bacterium
CGGCGCGACCAGCAGGCCGCAAAACGCATGCCAGCCATCCCAAAGGAGGCAACCACGGTACGAGCGAACCCGCCGGACAGATAGAAGCCTGACACTGACACGCACAGTAGCGGGACGAGTGCGCCGATCCGGGAACGCCCGATAGCCTTCCGCGTAGCCCGTCGAGGGCTCGGAGAAAGGGGTAGGACCATGAAGGGACTCGGTCCCTGGCTCGGAGCCGCCGCCCTCCTTCTCGCCGCCTGCGGTCCGTCGACCGGAACGACGACGACCGCCACGCCGGCCTCATCGACGACGCCGACGACCGCGACGACGATGGTGACGACGACGACCACGACCACCACGTCGAGCACCACGACGACCACCGCGTCGACGACCACGTCGACGACCACGACCACCGTCGCCGATCCGCCCCCGGGTCGGGTCCAGGGCGTCGTCGTGAGCACCGGCGCCGGAAGCGGGGAGATCGACATCTCCTGGCAGCGCAACCCGGAGCCGGACGTCGACCACTACGAGGTCTGGTACTCGCAGGATCCCGGCGCGGGGAAGACCGTGGTCGACACGGTCCCCCACGACCCTTCCCAGCTCGGCGGACTCTCCCAGGACCTGGGCGGCGGCCGCACCTTGTACACCGACATCACCGGCCGAACCTGGGACGAGGGGAAGAGCTGCTATCAGGTCCGCGCCGTCGACACGGCCGGGCATGCGGGACCGTTCTCGGCCGAGACCTGCCTGCCGGTGACGCCCCCGTCGGTCGTCACGGGCATCTCGGTCGGCATGGGCGGCGGCAGCGGCGAGATCGCGGTCATCTGGCGACGCAACACCGACGGTGACATCGACCACTACAACATCTGGTACTCGCTGCTCCCGGGCCAGGACAAGGAGCTGCTGACGACGGTGCCGCACGACCCGTCCGCCTTGGGAGGGAACTCCCAGGACATGGGGGACGGTCGGACGATGTACATCGACTTCCCCAGGGATCTCATCGAGGCGACCAACTGCTACCAGGTGTCCGCGGTGGACACCGCAGGCAATGAAGGACCGCGATCGGTCGAAGCATGCTTCGACGCGTGACGATTGGGAGGTGGACACGATGCGAAGAACGACGTTCATCATCGTTGTCGTGGTGGCACTGATCACGGCGGGATGTGCCAAAGCGGCCGAGCAGGTGGCCGAGCAGGTGGCCGAGCACGCCATCGAGAGCGAGAGCGGCGGCGACGTCGACGTGAACCTCGGCGACGACGGTCAGGCGACGATCGAGTTCTCCGACGACGAGGGCGGCGGCACGATCACGATCGGCGGCGGGGAGATCCCCGAGGACTTCCCGGTCCCGTTCCCCGACGGTGGGACCGTCGTCCAGACGATGACCGGCCCGGGAGGCGGCACCGTGACGGTGACCTACGAGGACCGCTCGTACGACGAGCTCGTCGCGTTCTACGCCGACTGGGTGAAGGACCGCGGCGAGGTCTCGAAGATCCAGACCAGCGAGGGCGGCCAGCGGTCGACGTCGTGGATCGGCGACCAGTTCCTGGTCGTGGTCGCCGACACCGGCGAGGGAACCGTCTCGGTGACCGCGACCTTCGGCGAGTGAGGTCGATACGCTACGCGTGTGCATGTCACCGCGGACGATCTCACCTCCACCCTTCGAGCGGCGGGGCTCCGGATCACGGCGCCCCGCCGCGCCGTGTGCGAGATCGTCGCCGCCCACCACGATGACCACCTGACCGCGGCCACGGTCCTCGAACACGCCCGACGGGACCTCGACGTCCGCATCGACCGCGCCACGGTCTATCGCACCCTCGAAGCGCTCGAGGACGTCGGCATCCTGCGCCATGCGCACCTCGGTCATGGCCCGGCCGTCTATCACCTGACCGAGGAGCACCGGCACCACCACGTCGTGTGCGAACGCTGTGGAGCCACCACCGCCATCCCGGTCGGGGAGTTCGACGCGTTCGTGGAGACGATCGCCGCCCGCACGGGTTTCGTCCTCGACGTCGAGCATTTCGCGATCTCGGGCCTCTGCCCGTCCTGCGCGCACCGTTGACGATGACCGTACCCATGCGGTAGCCTTTCTGCGACAACGTCGCAACAAGGGACGCCATGGACGCCACCGGACTCAGCTTCGGCCTCATCGTCACCGCCTTCCTGCTCGGTCTCCGCCACGGGATCGATTGGGATCACATCATCGCGATCACCGACATCGCGGCGACGACCGAGGACCGCAAGCGCGGCTTCTGGCTCGGGACCCTGTACGTGCTCGGCCACGCCTCGGTCATCATCGCGCTCGGACTGGTGGCGATCGCCCTCGGCGCCACCGTGCCCGAGTGGATCGACGCGTTCATGGGACGCGTCGTCGGCATCACCCTGATCGTCCTCGGGCTCCTCGTCATCTACACCCTCATCGTCGAAGGCAACGAGTTCCGGGCACGGAGCCGGTGGATGCTGCTGTTCGCCACCGTCCGGCGCCTCGCCGCCAGGTTCCGATCGACATCGGTGCCCGTGACCCACGCCCATCCCCACGTCGCGGTCACCCCCGGACATCACGACGGCGAGACCCCCGGGGACGCGACGGCCGGAGGGCGGATCGCAGCGCCCGTCCACACCCACGAGCACACCCACCTCGAGGACGAGATCGACGAGTACGGTGCGCCCGCGTCGATCGGTATCGGCATGCTGCACGGGATCGGCGCCGAGACGCCCACCCAGGTCGTGCTCTTCCTCGCCGCGGCCAACGCCGGCGGCTTCGTGGCCGGCCTGACGCTCCTGCTGGTGTTCGTCGCCGGGCTGGTCACCGCCAACACGGCCATCACCGTGTCGTCGGCGTTCGGCTTCGCCGCCGCGACCCGTCGCCGGAAGGTCCAGTTCGCCCTCGGAGCCATCACCGCGGTGATGTCGATCGCCATCGGCGTTCTGTTCCTGTTCGGCCAGGACGCCATCCTCCCGGCGTTCTTCGCCGGCTGACCCGCCCCGACGGTCCTGGACGTTCAGCGTTCCGACGCCCGAAGCACCTCGTCGACGAAGGCGACCGTCTCGTCCACCAGGCGTCCGACACCGAGATCGACGTCGTTGTGGTCGGCTCCCTCGACGACCACCAGGCGCTTGAACGCCGGAGCCGCCTCGTACACCGCCCTGCTCTGGGAGAACGGCACGATCGAGTCCCGATCGCCGGCGACGACGAGCAACGGGACGTCGAGGTCCCGGATCCGGTCCAGGTTCGGGTACCGCTCGGCGACCAGTCCCCGGGGAACCAACGGGTAGTGCACCGCGGCGACGTCGGGCAGGGACGTGAACGGCGAGCGCAGCACGAGGGCGGCCGGTGGGTGCTCGACGGCGACCCCGACGGCCACCGCCGCCCCCAAGGACTCACCCAGGTAGACGATCCGGTCCGGATCGACCTCGGGCCGAGCGCCGACGAACCGCACCGCCGCGACGGCGTCGCGACCGAGGCCCTCCTCGCTGGGGCGCCCCGGGTTGCCACCGTATCCCCGGTACTCGACGAGGAGCACCCCGAGGTCGGCGGACTGCAGCCGCCGAGCCAGCGGGGCGCGATCGGCGATCGTGCCGGCGTTCCCATGGAAGACGACCACCGTGGTGCCCGGCCCGCCGGAAGGCGGGGCGAGGTACCAGGCCCGCAGATCGAGAGCGTCGTCGGTGCGGAGCGTCACCTCCTCGGCGCCGGGGAGGACCGCATCGGGCGGTGGTATCCGCCGGCCCGGCAGGTACAGGAGCCGGCGCTGGATCGCCGGGGCGGCGAAGACGACGATCGCCGCCAGCGCCACGAGCGCGAGGACGGCTCCGATCATCGTCCGCCTGCCGGTTCGCACCGCTGCCGCCCTCGGTCGGTGTCGTGCATCGATCTCGACCCTACCCCGACCCGACCCTCGGAACCCCGACAGGAATGCCTTGACCTTCAAGTGGCTTGAAGGTGTACGGTGCGCACATGGAGGACACCCACATGAGGATCGGAGAGCTGGCACGGACCGTCGGGGTCGAACCGTCGACCATCCGCTACTACGAGTCGGTCGGGATCCTGCCGGAGCCCCGCCGAACCCGCTCGGGTTACCGGGACTACGGCGACGAGGACGTCGAACGGCTCCGGTTCGTGGCCCTGGCCCGGTCCCTGGGACTCGGCCTCGACGACATCGGTGACATCCTCGGCTTCCGGGATCGCGGCCAGGTTCCGTGCGGCTACGTGCGCGGGCTCCTCGCCCAGCAGGTGACCGCCGTGGAGCGACGCATCGACCAGCTCCAACAGCTCGCCTCCGAGCTGCGCCGCCTGCAACGGGCAGCCGAGACGCTCCCCGACATGACCCCCGACGATCCCTGCGTCTGTCACCTCATCCAGATCGACCGGCGCCACTGACGAAAGGAACCACCATGGCCACCACGAACACCACAACCCTGGGCGTCCGCGGCTTCCACTGCTCCGGCTGCGCCGACAACGTCGGCAAGGCCCTCCTCCGCCTCGACGGCGTGATCAAGGTCGCCGCCGACTTCGACGCCGAGCAGGTCCAGGTCCGGTACGACCCCGACCGGGTCACCGAAGACGCGCTGCGCGACCAGATCCGAGCCGCCGGGTTCGAGCCGGCATGAGCGAGCACGGCTCGGGCCGCCAGGCGGCCCTCAGGATGCGGATCGGCGGCATGTCGTGCTCGTTCTGCACCTCCACGATCCACAAGGCCTACTCCCGCATCGACGGCGTCCACGAGGTCGGCGTGTCCCTCGCCCACGAGGAGGGGCTCGTCCGCTACGACCCCGAGCTCGTCACCCCTCAGGTGCTCATCCGCACCCTCGAGCAGATGGGCTACACCTACCGAGACCCCGAGAAGGTCCGCAGCTTCGAGGAGGACGCCGCGGAACTGCGCCGGGAGCGGTTCCGCCTCATGGTGGCCGGGACGTTCACCGTCGTCAGCCTGGCGCTCATGGCCGTCGGGATGTGGTTCGATCTCGTCGACATCCCGGCGCTGCCGTGGCTGCTGCTGGCGCTGGCGTTGAACACGATGTTCATCACCGGCTGGTTCATCCAGAAGATGGCCTTTGCGTCGCTGCGGCGCGGCATCCTCAACCAGCACGTGCTCCTCGAGTTCGCCGCGTACGCAGGCATCGCCGGCGGGCTGCTCGGCCTGTTCGTCCTCGACGACTTCCCGGTCGGGGACTTCTTCGCCGCCGCCACGCTGGTGACGACCTATCACATCTTGTCCCATTACTCGTCCCTCCTCGTCCGCACCCGGTCGTCGCAGGCCGTCCGTCGTCTCATGGCGCTCCGTCCCGACACGGCCCGGGTGATCCGCGACGGAATCGAGCAGGAGGTCCCCATCGACGAGGTGCATGCGGGTGACCACGTCCGGGTCCGTCCCGGGGAGTCGATCCCCGTCGACGGCACGATCCTCGACGGCGTCTCCGCGGTGAACGAGGCGCTCGTGACCGGCGAGCCCATCCCGGCGGAGAAGGTCGCCGGCGACGACGTCATCGGCGGCTCGATCAACCAGACCGGCACCCTGGTCGTCGAAGCCACCCGGGTCGGCGAGGACGCGTTCTTGTCCCAGATCGCCCGTTCGATCGACGAGGCGAGGAGCCTCCGACCCGGCGTCCTCCAGCTCGTGGACGTGATCCTGCATTGGTTCGTCCGCATCGTCCTGTTCGCCGCCGCCCTCGGGTTCTCGCTGTGGACGATCCTGCCGATGCTCACCCAAGGTGCGCCCGACTGGAACCGGGCGCTGCTGGCCGGGCTCGCCGCCCTCGTCATGGGCTACCCGTGCGCCCTCGGGATGGCGACCCCGCTGGCGACGATCCGGGGAGGAGGCGAAGCGGCCGAACGCGGCATCCTCATGCGCTCGGGCGAGGCCTTCCAGGTCATGAACGAGATCTCGGTGATCCTGCTCGACAAGACCGGCACGATCACCCGCGGCGCTCCGGCCGTCCGCACGGTGCTGCCGGTCGCCGGGACCGGCGACGCCGAGGTGCTCCAGGTCGCGGCGTCGGCCGAAGCCAGCTCCGAGCACCCGCTCGCTCGGGCCGTCGAGGACGCCGCCGAGGCTCGCGGCATCACCATCGACGATGCCGACGCCTTCACCGCCCATCCGGGCCATGGCGTGGAGGCCACGGTCGGTGGGCTGCGGGTGTTGGTCGGTAAGCCCGACTGGCTCACCGCCGAAGGCATCGACCTGGGGAGCCTCGACGAGGAGCGAGCGACCCTCGAGAGGGCGGGGGTGACGGTCGCGGCCGTCGCCCGCGACGGCGTGGCGCTCGGCCTCGTCGGCATCGCCGACACGGTCAAGCCCGACGCCGCCGAAGCGGTGGCCCGGATCCGCGCCGCTGGCATCACCCCGGTCATGATCACCGGCGACAACCGGCGAACCGCCACCGCGGTCGCGGCCGAGGTCGGCATCACCGAGGTGATCGCCGAGGTCGTTCCCGACGAGAAGGCGTCCAGGGTCCGCGCCCTCCAGGCGGAGGGCCGGCGGGTGATGATGGTGGGTGACGGCATCAACGACGCCCCCGCGTTGACCCAGGCCGACGTGGGGATCGCCATCGGGGCAGGCACCGACATCGCCATCGAGGCCGCGGACATCGTGGTCATGAACGACCGGCTCGGCGCCGTGATGGACGCCTACGACGTCGCCGTGGCGTCGTATCGCAAGACGAAGCAGAACCTGGCGCTGGCGTTCAGCTTCAACGGGGTCGGGGTGACCGCCGCGGTGACGGGCCTCGTCAGTCCGGTGTGGGCGATGGTGGCGATGATCTCGTCGGTGACGGCGGTCCTGGCGAACTCCTTCGGGGGGCGGATGATCCGCGGCGAGCGTCCGAACCTCGGCTACCAGGCGCTGTCGGGTGACGACCACCACGGCGCCGGCGGCGACGCACCGGACGGCGACGTCGGCCGCTACGTGGCCGAGCGGGAACCGGTCCTCGCCATGGTGATCGACGGCCGGCCGGTGCGCTGGTGGGCGGCGGTGGCCGCCGCGATCACCGCCGCCGTCGGTGTCGCCGCCGCGGTCGTGTGATCGCCGCCGCGTTCTCGACGCCGGCACGCTCGGTATCGTGAGGCCGACAGCCACCGAGAGGTCCCGATGCGTTTCCGAACCAAGCAGATCCACGGCGCCGTGGAGCCCGATCCAACGACCGGGGCGATCCTGACGCCGATCCACCAGTCGACGACGTTCGTGCAACCGTCGGTCGCCGAGTACATGGCGAAGGGCTACTCGTACTCCCGCACCGCCAACCCGACGGTGCGGGTGTGGGAGGACAAGATCGCCCTGCTCGAGGGCGGCGTCGACGCGGCCGCCTTCGGGACCGGCATGTCGGCGATCAACGCCGTGTTCATGGCGTTCCTCGACGCCGGGAGCCATGCGGTCGTCTCCGACGTCGCCTACGGCGGCACGTACCGGCTGGCGACGAAGGTCTTCACCCGGTTCGGGGTCGAGTTCACCTTCGCCGACACCTCCGATGCCGCCGCCGTCGAGGCCGCCATCGGACCGAACACGCAGCTCATCCTCACCGAGACGCCCGCCAACCCGACCCTCAAGTACACCGACATCGCCGCGGTGTCCGAGGTGGCGAAGGCCCACGGGATCCCCCACGCCGTCGACAACACCTTCCTCACGCCCTACTACCAGCGGCCCCTCGAGCTCGGCGCCGACCTGGCGATCCACTCGACGACGAAGTACATGGACGGCCACAACGCCACCGTCGGCGGCTCGGTCGTGTCGGCCACCGCGGAACTGCACGAGCGGGTCGCCTTCGTCCAGAACGCCACCGGGTCGATCATGTCCCCGCAGGTGGCGTGGCTGACCCTCCAGGGCGTCAAGACCCTGTCCGAACGCATGGATCGCCAGTCGGACAACGCCCTGCGGGTGGCCCGGTTCCTCGAAGCGCATCCGAAGGTGACGACGGTCCGCTACCCGGGGCTGGAGTCGTTCCCCCAGCACGACCTGGCCAAGCGTCAGGCCTCCGGGTTCGGGGCGATGCTGTGGTTCGAGGTCGAAGGCGGCAGGGAGGCCGGGATCCGGATCATGGATGCGGTACGTCTGTGGACCCTGGCCGAGAACCTCGGTTCGGTCGAGTCGCTGGTCACCCATCCGGTGACGATGACCCACGCCGACGTCGACGAGGCCGAACGAGCCCGGGTGGGCATCACCGACGGCCTCGTCCGCCTGTCGGTCGGCCTCGAGGACGCCGAGGACCTCATCGAGGACCTCGCCCAGGCGCTGGAGAACGCCTGACCCGACCTCCGGGGTGGATCGGCACGGGACGGTTGCGTCGCTGGGCGCGCCGGTTCAGCAGGAGCGGCGGCGGCGATGCCCGCCGCCGTCGGAGGACACCCAGCGTTGCAGGGTCGCCCGCGGGATCTCGATACGTGGCGTCGACCGAACCGGAGGCGCCGGTTCGGTGCGCTCGGGGACGGGGCGCCCGGCGAGGAGCGCATCGACGGCGTCGAGCTCCCAGGCCGCCTCGTCGAGACGGTCGAGCACCGCCGTGTACTCGTCAGAGGTCGCCGCGGTCGCCATCGCCTCGTCGGCGGCCATGAAGGCGCCCGTCGCCCGGCGGAAGTGGTCGCCGACCTCGACCGAATCGGCCAGCGTGACCCGATCTTCCACCGCCAGGATCCGATCCGCGATGGCGGGGAAGCGGCTCTCGGCAGCGTCGGCGAGCCGGTCGCGGATCGCTTCGTCGCGACGTGTCCGCTGCCGGGTCGCCTCCCGGTCGGTCCACCAGCGATAGCCGACGAACCCGACCACCCCGACGGCCACGGCGCCGAGTAGGAGGACCGGTTCGTCGCCGAACGCGCGCCACGCGAGGTAGCCGAGGAGGAAGAGGAGCATCCGGGGCATGCGACGCAGGTG
>JALVQZ010000266.1 GCA_027036355.1 Acidimicrobiia bacterium
ACCTCGATGTGGTTCCTCGTGGTCGCGCTCGCGACGAACACCGGCTGGGCGATCCCCGGCGAGAGCTCGATGGCCGTGACCGATTCGGTCGCGACGAACGACCCGAACCAGACGGCCAGACCGAGGGCGATGACGGTGCCGGCCACGGCGCCGTTGATGAAGGGTGCAGCTGGATGTCGCTCCATGGTGCGGCGATGTTAGTCGGCCGGGAGGTCGCGTCGGATCGTCAGCGGTCGCAGACGTCGGGAGCGAAGATGCCGAGGACCTGGTCGTCTTCGGAGGTGCCCCGAACAGGGCCCCACAGCAGCAGCTCGCTCGACTGCTTGGACCGGAGTTCGAAGATGTCGCCGAGGAGCGGATCGGTCGAGTACGTCACGTCCTGGTTGGCGTAGATGTCCTCGAGCTGCTTGATGGTGTCTCCCGCCTTGAGGCCGCTGAGGGTCTCGAGGTCCTTGGCAGGCGAGTCGAGATCCCCGACGGTGATGTCCTGCCGGTAGCCGCTGAAGGTGTCCTGGCCGCCGGGTTGGGTGATGATCGCATGGAACGGGCCGAAGCGGATGATCCGTTCCTGGTCGCCTTCGCAGACCCCCCACCGACCCGTCGAGACCTGCCATCCGGTGTCCTCGCTCGGGCTGCCGAAGCTCGCGGTGAGCCGACCGATCACCTCTCCGGCGGGGGTTCCGAAGACGAAGTCCTTCACGTCGTTCTTGTTGACCCGGATCCCGTTGGTCATCAGCTTCAGACGGTCCACTCCGATGGCGGGCTCGATCGGCGGGTACGGAGTCGATGGGAGGGTGGTGACGGTGACGTCGGGTGTCGAGGTGGAGCTACCGGTGCCGTCGGTGGTCGACGTGGCCTCGCCCGGCGTGGTGTCACCGGGCGCCGTCGTGGCGGTGCCGGGGGCGGTCACCTCGTCGGTGGTGTCCCTGGCGAGGAGCTGGAAGACGGCCACCGACAGCGCGATCAGCAGCAGCCCGATGATGAGCCCGGTGAGCAGCGGGGACGCGGGCGGCTGCGCCGGGGGCACCGACGGATCCTCGAGCCGCGGCATGGGTTCGTCGCCGGTCAGATCCGCCAGGTCCGCGTATGGGTCGGTCCAGCCTGGCGGGTTCGGTTCGTACGGTTCGCGGGGATCGCTCACGGTCGGGGTCCTCCAGTTCCGGCGGTCATTGTACGGTCAGTTGGCGGCTGCGGACGGAGTTCCGGCGAGGTCGGGGTAGGCCTCGGCCAGGACGTCGGCGAACGGCGCCGTCGGAACGAGGATCGACTGGCCCTTCTTGTTGCTGGTGAGCCGGACGGGGATCGTCAGGCGGTTGATGTCCTCCAGGTCGAGGTCGCGCAGCTGCCAGGCGAGGGCGATGGCGTCGGCCAGGCCGAGCTGGTCGTCGAGGGTGAAGTTGTCGCTGAGCTCGGCGACCTTGCGGGTCAGGTCCGACGGCGACTCGAACGTCTTGAGTTTCGAGAACAGCTGCAGGATCACCTCCTGCTGATGCTGGTTGCGCAGGAGGTCGCCGGCACCGGGCATCGAACGCCAGCGGCCGTCGACCTTCTGCTGGGTATGGCGCGACCGGACCCAGGCGAGCGCCTGCTCACCGGTGGCGTTGGTGCATCCGGCGGGAAGGTCGAGGCCGGATTTGCTGTCCCGGACCGGGTACTCGACGCAGATCTCGACCCCGCCCACGCCGTCGATGATCCGTTCGAACCCCTCGAAGTCGAACATGGCGAAGTGATCGACCTCGATCCCGGTGAAGTCCTCGACGGTCAAGGCGAGGAGGGTCGGTCCGGAGATGTCGTCACAGCCGTGGATCGTGGCGTTGATCCTCGTGTACCCGCCGGTGCAGCGATTGGGCAGGTACAGATCGCGGGGGAGCGACACCATGAAGGGCTTCGAGCCGTCGCCGGGCAGGACCAGCAGCATGATCACGTCGGCGGCGCCGGCGACCTGATCGCCGCCGATGACGAGGAACGCCTGGGTCTCTCCGGTGGCGGGCGTGCCGACGACGAAACCGGCGAGCTCCTCGTTGGTGCCGCCGTCGCCCTCGATGAGGTCCGGCCCGACCTCGGGAAGAGGGAGCAGCGATTGTGCCTCGTCGACGTTGAGGACGCCGCGGTCGACGTCTTGCCAGGACCGCAGGAGCTGGGCGCCGGTGAACGCCGCGTACAGCGTGACGATGACGATGAAGGCCCCGATCATCCGTTTGGTGGCTCGAACCAGCGGATGCCGCCAGAACCGACTTCGCATGTCCGCCCGGTTCACCACGTACCCGAGCACGGGCGCCCCGGCGGCGTCGAGACGCTCTGCGGTCGCGGCGACCCCGTCGCGCGGGGCGTGCTCGGACACGACCAGGAGCGTCCCGTCGGCGTGGGTGGCGAGGGGGCCCGATGCTCCGTTCCACAGGACCGGCGGGGAATCGACGAGCACCAGGTCGGCTCGTTCTCCGACCCGTTCGATCATCTCGCCCAGCCGCGGGTTCGCGAGCGCTTCGGCGGGATCGTCGGTGGGTGATCCCGCCGGGATCACCGGGAGGATCGCGTTGGGTCCGACCTCCCACAGTCGGGCCACATCGCCCAGCTCTGCTCCCGCCGCCAGGTCCGTCAGGCCCGGCTCGGGGCCGGTGCCGAGGAACCGGGAGACGCCTCCGCGGGCGGGATCGCCGTCGACGAGGAGCACCCGGCGGCCGGCTTGGGTCGCCGCGGCCGCGAGGTTGATGGCGACGGTGGTCGCTCCCTGCCCCGGCGACGGGGAGGTGACGAGGAGGACCTGGCCGTGGGTTCGGCTCTCGAGGGCCGACAGCGTCCGCCGGTACGAGTCGGCGCTTCCGGACGTCGGGTCGGCGATGATCGGGGCGGGACTCGAGTCGTCGGTGGGGATGGAGC
>JALVQZ010000267.1 GCA_027036355.1 Acidimicrobiia bacterium
GCGAGATAGGGATGAACCGCCATGGCCGGAGGCTACCGGTCGACGATCCTTCCGGCCGCCACCACCTCGACGGCCAGATCGGTGTCGGGGCGGTACGGGACGTGGAGGTAGCTCGGCGCGTCGAGGACCACCAGGTCGCCCCGGTCGCCGGCGGCCAGCCGGCCCCGGTCCAGGCGGCCGAGGGCCAGCGCACCGCCCCGGGTCGCCGACCACAGCGCCTCCTCGGGCGTCAGCCCCATCTCGACCGCGGCGAGGGCCGCCATGAACGACATCCGTTCCATCCAGGCGGTGCCGGGGTTGCAGTCGGTCGCGAGGGCGACGGTGACCCCCGCATCCCAGATCCTGCGGGCGTCGGGGAACGGGGTCCGCATCGACAGCGAGACGCCGGGGAGCAGCACCGCCACGGTGCCCGCCTCGCGGAGGACGGCCAGGTCCTCGCCGGTGGCGTGATCGAGATGGTCGGCGCTCATCGCTCCCACCTCGGCGGCCAGTCGGGCGGCCCCGACACGGGCGAGCTGATCGGCGTGGAGGCGGGGCCGAAGCCCGTGGGCGATCCCGGCCTCGAGGATGCGGCGCGCCTCGTCGACGGTGAAGGCGGCCTCGTCGCAGAAGACGTCGCAGAACTCCGCCAGCGGCGCGCAGGCGTCCATCATCGGACCGCAGACGAGATCCACGTACGCGTCACGCCGGTCCCGGTACTCGGCCGGCACCACGTGCGCCCCGAGGAACGTCGCCACGACCTCGACGGGGAGCTCGTCGCCCAGCCGGTGGGCGACGCGGAGCATCCGCCGCTCGGTCTCGACGTCGAGGCCGTAGCCGGACTTGATCTCGATCGTCGTGGTCCCGGACCGCACCATCCGTTCCACGCGGGCGGCCGCCTGCGTCGCCAGTTCGTCCTCGCCGGCCTCCCGAGTGGCCGCCACCGTGGACAGGATGCCCCCGCCGGCGGCGAGGAGGTCCTCGTAGCGCTCGCCGCGCAGGCGGCGGGCGAACTCGTCGGCGCGATCGCCTGCGAACACCGCGTGGGTGTGGGCATCGACGAAACCCGGAACGACCGCCCGGCCGGCGACGTCGAGGACCGGCAGGTCCCGGTACCGGCTCGGGAGCTCGACCTCGGGCCCGACCCACGCCACGATACCGCCCTCGATGGCGACGGCGGCGTCATCGAGGGTGGCCAGATCGCCGGGAGCGTCGGACGCGTTCGTCACCAGCTCGCCGACGCCGCGAACGAGGAGATCGCCGGAGCCGCTCACCGGGTCATCGGGATCCGGACACCCCGTTCGTCGGCGACCTCGATCGCTCTCCGGTACCCGGCGTCGGCGTGCCGCATCACGCCGCTGCCCGGGTCGTTGGTGAGGACCCGCTCGAGGCGCATCCGAGCCTCTTCGGTGCCGTCGGCGACGACCTGGGCGCCGGCGTGGATCGACTTGCCCATCCCGACGCCGCCACCGTGGTGCACGGCGACCCAGGCCGCTCCCGAGGCCGTGTTCAACAGGGCGTTGAGGATCGGCCAGTCGGCAACGGCGTCGCTGCCGTCGGCCATGTCCTCGGTCTCACGATAGGGGGAGGCGACCGACCCCGAATCGAGGTGGTCCCGCCCGATCACGATCGGCGCCGACACGACACCCTCGGCCACCAGGTCGTTGAACATCAACCCGGCCTTCGCCCGTTCCCCGTACCCGAGCCAGCAGATCCGCGCCGGCAGGCCCTGGAAGGCGACCCGTTCGGCGGCCATGTCGAGCCATCGGTGCAGGTGCTCGTCGTCGGGGAAGAGGCGCTTCAGCGCCGCGTCGGTGGCGGCGATGTCGGCCGGGTCGCCCGACAACGCCACCCAACGGAACGGGCCTTTCCCTTCGCAGAAGAGATCCCGAACGTAGGCCGGAACGAACCCCGGGTACGAGAAGGCCTCCGCGAAGCCCCCCAGCTTCGCTTCGGCCCGGAGGTTGTTCCCGTAGTCGAACACCTCGGCGCCTCGGCGCTGGAACCCGACCATCGCCTCGCAGTGCATCGCCATCGAAGCCCGGGCCGCCTCGACGTACACGTCGGGATCCTCGGCGCGGAGCTCGGCTGCCTCGTCGAGGGTCATCCCCCGGGGGATGTAGCCGTTGAGCGGATCGTGGGCGGACGTCTGGTCGGTGACGATGTCGACGGCGACACCCCGGCGAAGGAGCTCGGGGAAGACCTCGGCGGCGTTGCCGAGGACACCCACCGACAGTGCCCGTCCGGCCTCCTTGGCGGCCAGGACCTCGGCGACGGCGTCGTCGAGATCGTCGACGCGCTCGTCGAGGTACCGGGTCTCGAGCCGGCGCTCGATCCGGTCCGGATCGACCTCGACGACCAGCGCCACACCGTCGTTCATGGTGACGGCCAGCGGCTGGGCGCCGCCCATCCCCCCGAGCCCGGCGGTGAGCGTCAACGTCCCGCGCAGGGTCCCGCCGAAACGTTGCTTGGCGATCGTGGCGAAGGTCTCGTAGGTCCCCTGCAGGATGCCCTGGGTCCCGATGTAGATCCACGACCCGGCGGTCATCTGCCCGTACATCATGAGCCCCCGCGCCTCGAGGTCCCAGAAGTGCTCCCAGTCGGCCCAGTCGGGCACCAGGAGGCTGTTGGCGATCAGCACCCTGGGCGCCAGCTCGTGGGTCCGGAAGATCCCGACGGGTTTGCCGGACTGCACGAGGAGGGTCTCGTCGGCTTCGAGGTCCCGAAGGGCGGCGACGATGGCATCGAACGCGTCCCAGTTGCGGGCCGCCTTGCCGCGGCCGCCGTAGACGACGAGCTCGTCGGGGTTCTCGGCGACCTCGGGGTCGAGGTTGTTCATGAGGCAGCGCAACGCCGCCTCCTGGAGCCATCCCTTGGTCGACAGCTCGTTCCCGCGGGGCGCACGGACAGGACGCGGTCCGGACATGGGATCTCCTCCTATGGGTCGGTGGCGAACGTCGCAGCCCTGATCAGGTCGGCGGCGGCCTCGATGTCGGGTCCCGGTGGGCGGTCCTCCACCAGCGTCGGTACCCGCCGTCGAAGCGCCTCGAGCATCGCGCCGGTGGCGGGAGCGGGCCGCAACGGGGCCCGCTGCTCGATCCCTCGGGCGGCGCAGATCAACTCCACCGCCAGGACCCTGGTCGTGTTGTCGATGACGTCGAGCAGCTTCCGGCCCGCGCCCCACCCCATCGACACGTGGTCCTCCTGGAGGCCCGACGTCGGGATCGACTCGACCGACGCCGGATGGGCGAGGACCCGGTTCTCGGCCACGAGCGACGCGGCCGTGTACTGGGTCAGCATGTAACCCGAGTCGACGCCCGGGCGGGTGGCGAGGAACGGCGTCAGACCGGACGACCGGTCCGGATCGAGGATCCGGTCGGTGCGCCGCTCTGAGATCGACCCCAGCTCGGTCAACGCCACGGCGACGAAGTCGAGGGCGAAGGCGAGGGGCTGGCCGTGGAAGTTGCCTCCCGACACGACGTCACCGGTGTCGGGGAAGACGATGGGGTTGTCGACCACCGATCCCAGCTCGATGGCGAACACCTGCTCGGCGTGGGCGATCGTGTCCCTGACGGCGCCGTGCACCTGCGGGGCGCAGCGCAGCGAATAGGCGTCCTGCACGGCATGGGTGAAGTCGTCGGCGTGGCTGGAGCCGATCTCGGAGCCGTCGATGAGCGAGGCGATCCGCGCCGCCGAGGTGATCTGACCCGGATGCGGCCGGAGGGCGTGGATGCGGGGCTGGAACGGCCGCGCGGAGGCCATCAGCGCCTCGACGGACATGGCGCAGATCGCGTCGGCCGAATCCACCAGGACCCGGGCTCGATCGACCGCGAGGCATCCCATCGCCAGCATCCCTTCGGTGCCGTTGAGGAGGCTGAGACCCTCTTTGGCCTGGAGCTGGAGCGGGACGATGCCGTGGTCGGCGAGGACGTCGCCGGCGGGTTGGGGTGCGCCGTCCACGACGATGGCGCCTTCACCGATGAGCGGCAGCACGAGGTGGGCGAACGGCGCCAGGTCGCCCGAGGCGCCGACCGATCCTTGACCGGGAACGGCGGGGAGCAGGTCCTTCGCCAGCAGATCGAGGAGCATCTCGACGACGACCGGGCGCACACCCGAGTGACCTTGGGCGAGGGTGCGGGCCCGCAGCAGCAGCATGGCCCTGACCACCTCGGGCGGCAGCAGCGACCCGACGGCGGCGGCGTGGCTGCGGAGGAGATCGATCTGGAGTTCGGCGGCGCGGGACGGGTCGATCCGGGTGTTGGCCAGCGCTCCGAAGCCGGTGGTGATGCCGTAGACGGTCTCGTCGTGGGCCACGACCCGCTCCACCAGCTCCCTGGCGGGCCGCATCCTGGACTCGAGATCGTCGCCGGGGACCGCGATGGCCTCCCTGCGGGCGACGGCCACGACCTGGTCGATCGTCAGCGGTGAGCCATCGACGACGATCTCCAACGGGCGCCTCCTGGTCGGTCGGGTGACGCCAAGGAGCCTACCGTCGAAGCGGTCTGCCGCCGGTCGCCGCAACGTCGATGAGCCCGCCGTCCCCCCTGTCGCCGCGGCGGTCACCTTCGGGAAGGAAGCACGCGGCTCCCGTCCGCCGCGGTAGCCTGCGCCCATGACCCCGGCCGTCCACCCCGACATCGCCCCCCTGGCGTTCCTGCTCGGCACCTGGGCAGGTGACGGCACGGGGGTCTATCCGACGATCGAGCCCTTCGCGTACCGAGAGGAGATCGTCATCTCGCACGTCGGCAAGCCGTTCCTCGCCTACCGGCAGCGGACCTGGCATGCGACGACCGGCGAGCCCCTCCACGCCGAAGCCGGCTACTACCGGGCCCCGACGGCCACCGCGGCGGAGCTCGTCATCGCCCAGCCGAGCGGCATCGTCGAGGTCGACACGGGACCGATCGACGGCACGGCGGTGTCGCTTCGCTCGCAGCTCGTCGGGCGTACACCGTCGGCCAAGCAGGTCGACTCGGTGGAGAGGAACCTCGTCGTCGACGGTGATACCCTCCGCTACGACCTGTACATGGGTGCGGTCGGGCAGCCCCACCAGATCCACCTGAAGGCGATCCTCCGCCGCGTCGAGGGCTGATCAGGCGCCCAGCGCCTCGCCCAGCCGCGGTGCTTCCCGTTCCCGCAACCCGACCCGGACCTTCATCAGCTCCACCTGCTGGGCTGCGTACTTCTCGCCTCCGGGGATCGGATGGTCGGCCAGCCATGCCTCGATGTCGGCGGCCACGTCGGGCTCGGACCGGTACGGCACCAGATCCAGGATCCGCCGCCCCGTCGACGGCGGGATGACGGCCAGCATCGCGTCCCAGTGCGCCTTCATCAGCTCCCACACCTGCGGGCCATTCGAGCGATGACCGAGGAGGATGGCGAGGACCCAGAACGAGTCCTGGGCGCGAACGTCACCGTCGAGGACCATCCGGAACATGCGGGTCGCCGCGTCCGTCTCGGGCACCGAGGCCGCCGCCCGCAGGTACCTGACGACGTCCTGGGGATTATCCGCCTGCCGGGATCGTTCGACGAAGTGCTCGAACTCGGTCATGGTGCCGTTCCAGGCCACGATGCCGAGGGCGGCGTCGGCGACCTCCGCGTCGACCGCCGTCCGATCGGTCTCGGCCCGGCGAAGGACCTCGAAGGCCCGTTCCTCGGCGTCGCCGTCCGCTCCGAGCGTGCCGAGCGACCGCAGCACCAACCCTCGCAGGCGGCGGGTGCGGTCGTCCTCCCCGGGGCCGGGTGCCCATCCGAGACGATCGACCGGGGGACGGACGAGCTCGCGGACGAACCGCTGCAGGGCAGGCCGGTCGTCGGGTAGGACGATCCGGTCGAGCTCGCCCAGCCCGCCGAGCATCCTGCCCCACACGTCGGGCTCGTCCTCGTCGGATCGGTTCCCGATCAGACCCAGGTAGCCGGCGGCGGGATCGTCACCCTTGAGGACGAACGCCCAGGAGTCGGCGACGACCGAGAAGCGCTCGGCCCCCTCCAGGTCACCCATCCGGGCCACGACGTCGGCGAACAGGTCGGACGCGTACCGGACCCGGTAGAAGCCGTCGCCGCCGGCGTTGACGAGGAGATGCGGACCGGCCTCGATCGTCTCGCGTCGTTCCGTCATGAGGCGGCGCGCCCGCCCGGCGTCACTCCGGTACAGCAGGGGGATCGTCCATCGCGTGTCGCCGGGACGGAGGTACCGGAACTGGCGCTGCTCGAGGACGTAGTCGACCGGACCGCCCTCGACGTCGACCTCGGGGAACCCGCCGGCGAAGATCCACCCGTCCATGATGTCCGAGACCGGTTCCCCGGTGGCCTCCTCCAGGGCCTCCCACAGGTCGGCGGTCTCGGTGTTCCCGTAGGCGTGCCGCCGCAGGTACGTCGAGATGCCGGCGCGGAACGGCTCCTCGCCCAGGTACTGCTCGAGCATCCGCAGCACCGACGAGCCCTTCTGGTAGGTGAGGGCGTCGAACATCTCGTTCGCATCCTCGGGGGAAGCGACCGGGAACTCGATCGGTCGGGTGCTGGCGACGGCGTCGGTCTCCATCGAGCCCGCCCGGGAGGCGCAGAAGGCGAGCCAGCGTTGCCAGTCGGGGCGGTAGGCGTCGACGCACTTCATCTCCGCGAAGGTGGCGAAGGCTTCGTTGAGCCAGATGCCGTTCCACCATTTCATCGTCACGAGGTCGCCGAACCACATGTGGGCGATCTCGTGGGCGATGACGTCGGCGACCCGCATGAGCTCGGCCTGGGTCGCCCGCTCCCGATCGACGAGCAGCGCCGTCTCCCGGTAGGTGATCGCCCCCAGGTTCTCCATCGCCCCCCAGGCGAAGTCGGGGATGGCGATCATGTCGAGCTTGTCGCCCGGATAGGGGATCCCGTAGTAGTCGGCGAAGTAGCCGAGCGCGTGCGCACCGACCTCGAGGGCGAAGGGGGTCAGGTGCTCCTGGCCGGGCTGGTGCACGATCCTCAACGGCGTCCCGTCGACATCGACCGGTTCGGTGGCGACCAGCTCGCCGACGACGAACGCCACGAGGTAGGTCGACATCTTCATCGTCGGAGCGAACCGCACGGCGACCCTCCCGCCGGGCGCCGGCTCTCGGGCCACCTCCGGACCGTTGGAGACCGCGAACAGGCCGTCGTCGATGACCAGGGTCACCTCGAAGGTCGCCTTGAGATCCGGCTCGTCCCAGCACGGGAAGGCACGGCGAGCGTCGGTCGCCTCGAACTGGGTGGTCGCGATCACCTTCTCGTTCCCGGCGGCGTCGGTGTAGGTCGATCGGTAGAACCCGCGGAGCCTGTCGTTGAGGATGCCCGTGAACGAGGCCTCCAGCGTCCACGGTCCGGCGGCGGCAGGGCGCGCCAACTCGATGGTCGCCCGTTCGGTGGCCTCGTCGACGGTGACCGAGCCGGCGATGCGGTCGCCTGCGGGGGACACGACGGCGGCATCGTGGATCTCGAGCTCGGCCGCGTTGAGGACGACGGTGTCCACCGGCTCGACGACGTCGATCTCGACGGCGACCCGTCCCGAGAAGCGCGCCGCGGCGAGGTCCGGCTCGAGGGTGAGGCGATAGTGGCTCGGGATGACGGTGCGGGGCAACCGGTAGTCGGCTTCGCTGGGCACGCGGTGTCCTCCTTCCGGGAGATCGAGGGCACCAGATGCTACCGCGGGCCTCGAGGGCGACCGCCGCGGGCGCCTCAGCGGTTCTGGACCTCGCCGGTCTTGACGGAGTCGACCGCCTTGCCGACGATGATGTTGTCCAGGGTCCTCGACAGCAGCTCGTAGGTGGTCGGGCCGCTGATCTTGCCCACGATGGTCCCTTCGCGGTCGACGAAGAACGTCTCGGGGATCCCGAGGACGCCGAGGGCGAACCCGGCGGTGGAATCGTTGTCGACGACGTAGACGTACTCGTCGCCCCGTCCGAGCTCGTCGAGGAACCGCTGGGCGGGTTCGAGGGAGTCCTGGTAGTTGACGCCGATGAACGTCACGCCGAAGTCCGCGTAGTCGTTCGAGGCCGCCACCAGCGCTCCGTGCTCCTCACGACACGCCAGACACCACGACGCCCAGAAGTTGATCACGAGGATCTCCCCGCGCATGTCGGAGAACGCCACCTCCCCGTCCTCTTCGAGAAGGGGCAGCGTCAGATCGGGAACGGGCTTGCCGATCAGCGGCGAAGCGGCGACCGTGACGTCGGTGCCGAAACGGCCGGCGAAGACGATGCCGAGTCCGACGATGAGCACGCCGGCGACGATCGCCACGACCACCGCGATCTGGGACCGCGGCTTCGCCTCGGTCGCGATCGTCTCGGTCATCCGCCGCCTCCGGAGGCGAGCATCTCGCTGGCCTGGGCCCTGATGTCGTCGGGTACCCCGTCGGCGGACAGCAACGTCCGGAGCGGCTCTGCAGCCCCTTCGGGGTCGTCGAGGCCGTACATCCGGACGTTGGCGAGGAACCAGTACGCCGGCGTGTAGCCGGGATCGAGCGCGATGGCTTGCTCCTCGAAGGTGACGGCAACGTCGGGGCGTCCCGACAGGAACGTCATCCATCCGACGTTGGCGAGCGCCTCGGCGTTGGGTTCCTGTTCGAGCACCACCATGTAGTGGTCCAGCGCCTTGTCGAAGGTGCCTTCCTCGAAGTAGCGCCGAGCGAGGGCCATCCGCATCCCGACGATGTCCGGGTTGTCGGCGATGACCGCCTCCATCTCCTCGTTGCTCACCTGGTCGAGATCGACCCCTCCCGAACGCGCCACGTCGCCGACGACGCCGTTCAGCGCGTTGGATGGGCGGTCTTGGAGGGAACGCACCCCGAGGAACGACACGACGACGACACCGGCGACGAGGATCGCCGCTCCGACCAGAACCCGCTTCCGCGACCTGGCCGGGACGGCGGCGACGGCCGACTCTGCCTCATCGGGCGCCTCGGCGATGAGCCGGCGGAGCTGATCGGCTTCGGCCCGGTACGACGCGACGAGCCTGGCGTGGGTCTCGGCATCGAGCTCACCGGCGTCGAGCTGGTCGTCGAGCTCGACGAGGTCGCGTTCGACCTGTTCGAGCTGGTCGACCAGCCGGAGGCGTTCGGCGTTCATCGGGAACCGGCCTCGGAGTCGACCGGCACCCCGGCCGGGCGCCGGAGACGAACGACGGCGTAGACGCCCACGGCGCCGAGAAGCACCGGGAGCGCCCACAGGGCGATGCCCCAGCGTTTCCCTCCCGGGTCGAGCAAGATGGATTCGCCGTAGTTGGCGACGAACTCGTCGATGATCTCCTGATCGGTGGCGCCCTCGGCGATCCGCCGTTCGATCAGCACCCTGAGATCGCGGGCGACGCCGGACTGGGAATCCGCGAGGGACTCACCCACGCAGAACGGGCACTTGAGTCGGATCTCGAGCTGATAGGCCCGTTCTTGGGGGGTGGGGTCGGTCGGGCCGGACCGCCCGGCGAGGCCGGCGACGATGACGACCAGGGCGGCGACCGAGACCGCCCCGACGATCAGGTTCCGGGTCCGTTCAGACACGGCTCTCCTCGGGTTCCGGTGGCGTCGCCGGCAGCGTATCGCGGCGTCGGAGTTTGCGTCCGAGGGCGACGAACCCGCCGAGGATCATGATGCCGCCGGCGACCCACACGAGCCACTGGAGGGGGAAGACGAACACGTCGAGGGCGATGGTCTCGGACGACCCGCCGGCGATGGACAGGTACACGTCCTCGACGATGCCGGTATGGACCGCCGGCGACGCGATCGCCTGGGAGGCCCCGCGATAGCGGTTGACCCGTGGCGCGAGCTCGGCGACGAACGTGGAGCAGTCGTCGCGCAGCAGCGTCATGGTCGACCCGTCGACGATGCGGTTGGGGGTGACCTCCTGGAAGGTGCCGTCGTAGCGGACGCAGTACCCGCCGACGACGCCGCTGTCCCCGACCGCCAGTTGGAGTTGGCCGCGCACCGCCAGCGCCGACGACGTGGCGATGGCCACCGCGAGCAACGCCAGACCGATGTGCGAGATCTGCCCGCCCCAGTAGCCGAGGTCGTTACGGAACACCGTCCAGGACGCCTCCCGGAGGCCGGCTCCCGCGGCTCGTCTGGCCCCGGCCTGTCGGAGGAAGAACCCGACGATGGTCCCGATCACGAACCCGGCCAGGGCGATCACGCCGAGCACCGGGATGGACGAGACGCCGACGACCACGGCGAAGGCGGCGGCGGCGAGCCCCGTGGCGACACCGCCTCGGGTGCGCTGCCAGAGGATCTGGGGTTTGGCGACGCGCCACGGCGCGATGGATCCGACGCCGACCGCCAGCAGCAACGCGAAGGCCAGCGGGATGGTCACCTTGTCGAAGAAGGGCCGACCGATCGAGACCTCCCGGCCGCTGAGGGCGTCGATGATCAGCGGGTACAAGGTGCCGAGCAGGACGGTGAAGGCGAACAGCGTCAGGATCAGGTTGTTGACGAGGAAGAAGCCCTCCCTCGAGACCACCGAGTCCAGACGCGGCGAGGACGCAACGAGGTGGATCCGCGCCGCGAACAGCGCCAGCGACGAGACGAGGACGACGACGAGGAACGCGAGCAACGCCGGCCCGACCAGCGATTGCGAGAAGCTGTGCACGGAGGCGATGACCCCCGAACGAGTGAGGAACGTGCCGAGGATCGTGAGGGCGAAGGTGGCGATGACGAGCACGAAGTTCCAGGCCTGGAGCATGCCCCGACGCTCCTGCACGATGGCCGAGTGGATGAACGCCGTGCCGATCAGCCACGGCAGGAAGGCGGCGTTCTCGACCGGGTCCCACGCCCAGTAGCCGCCCCAGCCGAGCACCTCGTAGGACCACCATCCACCGAGGATGATCCCGGCGGTGAGGAACAGCCACGCGATCAGCGACCAGCGGTGGGTCCGCACGAGCCAGGCCTTCCCCTGGACGCCCTGCGCCAGCGCCGAGATCGCGAAGGCGAACGGGACCGTGAACCCGACGTAGCCGAGGTAGAGCATCGGCGGATGGATCGCCATCAAGATGTGGTTCTGCAGGAGCGGGTTCGGCCCCAGCCCTTCGAGGGGGGCGACGGCGTTCCCGATGGGGAACCACGAGGTCGCCGAGCAGGTCCCCCCGATTACCTCGGTGCAGATGGCGAACGGGTTGGCGACCGAGGCCATCATCCCGAACCAGAAGACCGCGACCGCGCCCATGACCGCCAGCGCGCCCACACCGAGCCGGTCGTCACCGCGGACCTTGCCCGCCAGCACCCACGTGAAGCCCGCCAGCATCAGGCCCCACAGGACGATGCTGCCTTCGAGCGCGGCCCATCCGCTGGCGAGGAGGAACACGAAGGGGGTGGTGGTGGCCGTGTTCCTGGCGATGTAGGCGATCGAGAAGTCATGGGTGAGGACCCCGAGCTCGAGGGCGGCGAACGCGACGATCGCACCGAGGGCCAGGCCGGTGACGGACCAGCGCACCGACTCGTCGACCCGCCCTCCCCGACGCACGGCCCGCACACCGGTGTACGCGAGCGTCGACGCCGAGACGAGACCGAGGAGAACGCCGAGGTATCCGAGGAGGGCGATCACGATCCGGGGAAGGGCTCGTCGGGGTTCTCCGGTGAGTAGTTCTCGTCGTGCTTGACGAGCATCGTGTCGGAGTGGAACTCGGAACCGTCCCACGAGCCCTCCACGACCACGCCGATGCCCTCCTGGAACAGGTCGGGCGGCGCTCCGGTGTGGTCGACCAGCACCGTCTCACGACCGTCGGTCACCTCGAAGACGGCCCCGGTGGCGGACTCGGCGACGGTGCCGGGAACGACCTGTCCTCCGAGCCGGAGCCTGGCATCGTCGGCCTGGCGCTCCATCAGCTCGGTCGGCGTGTTGAAGTAGACGAGGTTCGAGTTCAGGTTGACGATGAGGAAGCTGAGCAGCACCACGGCGAGGCCTGCGGGCACGAGGAACTTCCAGTACCGCTTCACGACAGTTCCTCGAGCCGCGCCCGAGCGCGACGGAGCCGCCACACGATGGAGCCGACGAACAGGGCCAGGCTCCCGTAGAACACGAGGGAGGCGAAGGTCACCCAGGCCCACTGGCCGCTCATCGAGCACCTCCGGGCTCCGGCGACAGGTCGGGGGCGACGACCGCCTCGCCGGCGACGGGACGCTCCAGGGTGGCTTCACGGGCGACGACGGCGTCCTCGATCCGGGCCAGCTCCATCCGCTTGGTGACGAGCGCCGCGTACACGACGGTGAAGGCGACCACGCCCGCCACGAGGGCGACGACCATGAGCGGATCCTGGATGGCGGGTCCGTCGGGTCGGATGATGCTGGGCGGTTGATGGAGGGTGCGCCACCACACGACCGAGAAGTGCACGATGGGGATCTGCACGATGGCGAGCACCCCCAAGATCGCGCTGCGCTTGGCCCTGGCATCGGGATCGAGCGTCGCACGCCGCAACGCCAGGTACCCGACGTAGACGAAGAACATGATGGCGGTCAGGGTCAAGCGGGCGTCCCAGGTCCACCACACGCCCCAGGTGGGCTTGCCCCAGATCATGCCGAGGAGGATGGCCAGGCCCGTGAAGTAGACCCCCACTTCGGCCGACGAGGCGGCGAGCCGGTCGAAGACCATCCGCTTGGTCGCCAGGTAGCCGATGCTGCCGGCGAGGGTGACGGTGAACGCCAGGTACGCGAGCCACGCGGCCGGGACGTGGATGTACATGATCCGGATCAGGTCGCCTTGGACGGCGTCGGCCGGGCTGATCATCGACAAGGTGAGGGCGACCACGATGGCGGAGACGGCCGCGTACCAGGGCCAGCGCCGGTCCCGGATCTCGACTTGGGCGGTCATCGGCTCTCCTGGAGGGGTCCGGAGCTGACGACCCCGACGATGCCCAGGACGAGCACGACGACGATCATCAGCAAGATCCATGAGAGGATACTTCTCCCCTGACGCAAGCCATCGAGCGACTGGGTGGCCCCCAGCAACAGCGGGATGGCGAGGGGAGCGACCAGGAGCGGGACGAGGGCCGCCGCCCCCGCCCCGGCGGCGACGATCGACGAGGCGAGGGTCGCCAAGGTCCCGAGTCCGGCGGCGACGAGCAGCACCACGACGACCAGCCATCCCACGCCGATCAGGTCGATGTCGTAGAAGGCGACGGCGGCCACGCCGACGACGATCTCGAACAGGACCAGCAGCGACGACGTGGCGATGGTCCGACCGGCGAAGACGGCGACGGGATCGAGGCCGAGGAGGGCTGCCGCGTCGCGTTGGGGTCCGGTCTCGTCGGCTGCGCCCCGCACTCCGACGAGGACCCCGAAGAGGAGCACGACCACCCAGTACAGACCGGGCCCGACCCGGTGCAAGGTGGCCTGGTCGGTGCCGATCGCGAGCGGGACCAACAACAGGGCGATGACGCCGAAGGGGATGGTGACCCACAGCACCTCGCCGCGGCGTCGTTCCCTGGCGAGATCGCGCCGAGCCACGGCGAGGGCCTGCCGCCGGATCCCGCTCACCGGAGCACGCCCGCTTCGAGCTCGACGCATCGGTCCGCCATCTTCGCCACCCGGTCCCGGTCGTGCGAGACGAGGACCGCCGCACCGCCCCGGCCCAACGTCCGGGCGACGAGTCCTTCCACCAGATCCACCGCGTCGCGGTCGAGGGCGGAATGCGGCTCGTCGAGGAGCAGCAGATCGCGTTCGACCATGAGCTCCCTGGCGAACTCGGCTCGCCGTTGCATGCCGTGGGAACACGCCCCGGCGGATCGTTCGGCGGCCCCGGCGAGCCCCACCATGGACAGGACCTCGTCGACCCGACCACGCTCGACCCCCATGACCTCGGCGGCGAAGGCGAGGTTCTCTCGCAGGGTCAGCTCGGGGTAGAGGGCCGGGGTGTGGCCGACGAGCCCGATCCGGGGGCGGAGGTCGTACCGGTCGGTGGTCGTCAGGTCGACGCCGAGGACGCGGGCGAGGCCTTCGCTGGGTCTGGTCAGCGTGCCGAGGATGCGCAGCAGGGTGGTCTTCCCCGCACCGTTGGCGCCGAACAGCCCGACCGCCTGGCCCGGATCGACGACGAGATCGACCGAGCGCAGGATCGTGGTCGTCCCGACCCGAAGGCCGACACCACGGAGCTCCACGACGGGGACGCTGGGGGTCATCGACCGGGAGGCTACCGGCTCGGCGTCTTCTGGGTCCGTCCACCGATCGCGGGAATACCCCGGGGGGTATTATCGTTGTGCCTCGGGACCAGGGCCGCTGGCCCGCGCGAGAACGGAGATTCACCCAACATGGCAACCGTCACCCTGACCAAGGACAACTTCGAGAAGACGATCATGGACAACGACACCGTCCTGGTCGACTTCTGGGCCGACTGGTGTGCCCCGTGCAAGATGTTCGCTCCGGTCTACGAGAAGCTCTCCGAGCAGTACCCGGACATCGTCTTCGGGAAGGTCGACACCGAGGCCGAGCCCGAGCTGGCCGGCTACTTCGGGATCCGCTCGATCCCGACGCTCATGGCGTTCCGCGACCAGATCGGCGTGTTCTCGCAGCCCGGTGCGCTGCCCGAGCAGGTCCTCGACGACCTCATCAAGCAGATCAACGATCTGGACATGGATGCGGTCCGCAAGGAGATCGCCGAGCACGAGGCCGGGGAGGACCACGACCACACCCACGACCACTGAGTCGAAGAGCCTTCGACGGACCTCCCCGCGCCGGACCGCGGGGAGGTCCGTCGCGTCGGCGAGCCGCGCCCATCCTGATTTGCACTATCCTGATGGTGCGAATTACTGTCCGCCCGGTCAAGCCGACGAACCGAAAGGACCAGTCCGGTGGCATCGTTCCTCTTGATGCTTCGTGAGGGGGTCGAGGCCGCCCTCATCGTCGCCATCCTCCTCGCCTACGTCGACCGGGTCCAGCGATCGGACCAGAAGCGATGGATCTGGGTCGGGACCCTCGCCGCCGCCGCCGTCTCCCTCCTCGTCGGCGCCGTGCTGTGGATCACCGTCGGAGAGCTCGAAGGGGTCGCCGAGAACCTGGTCGAGGCGGTCGTCGCCGTCGCCGCCGCCGGGCTCTTGACCTGGATGATCTTCTGGATGGGACGACAGGCCCGCCAGATGCGCGACAAGCTCGAGATGAGCGTCGACGTCGCCCTGACGGTGGGCGGGACACTGGCGCTGGCGTCGATCGCCTTCATCGCCGTCCTCCGCGAAGGCCTCGAGAGCGCGTTGTTCCTGATCTCGACCACGGTCGGCGAGGAAGCCGGCGCCGGCCAGCTCGTCGGGGCGATCCTGGGCATCGCCGCCGCGGTCGCGATCGGCTACGGCTTCTACCGCGGCGCCGAAGCGATCGACCTGCGCAAGTTCTTCCGCGTGACCGGGATCCTCATCATCCTGTTCGCCGCCGGCCTGGTCGCCAAGGCGGTCAACGAGTTCCAGGAGGTGGGCCTCCTCCCGACCTACGTCGAGAAGCTGTTCCACATCGGCTTCCTCGATCCCGATCGGTTCGCCATCGCCCGGTACCTCAAGAGCATCTTCGGCTGGCGAGCCGATCCGTCGCTACTGACGTTCGTGTCGTACTTCGCCTACCTGATCCCGGTCGGATGGACCTTCCTCCGCATGACCCGATCGGTTCCGGCGACGACCTCGATGACGGCCGAGCAACCCAGCGACGCCTGAAGCTCGTCCTCCTCAGACCCCGCCCGCGGCGATGAGCGCCTGGGCTTCGTCGAGGCGCTCGCGGTGGACCATCACGAGGAAGTCCCGCCGACCGACCATGCCCGGTTCGGTGATGACCGAAGCCGGGATCCCCGCCGCCGCCAGCAGACCCCATGCGGCATCGGCGCCGTCGCGTGTGGCGAAGATGGCCGCCGCCACCAGGTCGTCGGGTCGAGCCATCAGCCGCTCGCGCCGCCGGTGAAGTTCCACCCGGCCAGCCGCATGGACGGCGCGTGGATGAACCCCGCCCCGAACTCGGAGTCGGCGAACCGACCGTCCGTGCCCACACCGAGGACCCGTCCGGGAGCGAGCGCCGCGACGAACGACTGGGTGAAACGCAGGTTCGTGACGGCCCCGGTGATCCGTCCGTTCTCGATCATGAACGTGCCGTTGCGCGTCAGGCCCGTCACCGAGAGGGACTTCGGATCCAGCACCCGGCAGTAATTGAACGTCGCCACGTACAACCCCCGATCGACCTCGGCGATGAGGTCGTCGACGCTACGGTCACCGCCGCCGACGAACACGTTCGTCGGGAACGGCCCGTACGACTCGGAACCGGGCCCGTAGTGGCCGGTGGACTCGGTCCCGGCCTTCCTGGCCGTCCGGCGGTCGTGGGCCAGACCCACGGTCGTTCCGTCGCTGACGAACTCGACCTTGCGCTTGGGGGTGCCCTCGGCATCGAAGGGGACGCCCATCGCCCGGTCGTCGGTGACGTCGTCCCAGATCGAGAACCGCTCGTCGAACTGCGTCTCGCCGATCTCCGCGAACGACCGGCCCTCGAGGTGCATCTTGGCGTTGAACCCGTAGAACGCCATGAACACGGCGATGGTCGCCACACACTCGGGGGCGAGGACCACCTCGTACTCTCCGGGCTTGAGGTCGAACGGATCCGCCGACTCGCGAGCCCGTCTGGCGGCGAGCGAACCGACGGCTCCCGCGTCGAGGCTCGCCAACGAGGCCCCCGCCGCGTGCCCCGACCCGGCGGACGTCGGGGTCTGATGGATCCCGTCCAAGATGGCTTGACTGGACCGCCCCTCCGCACGTTGCCCGGCGGTGTTGGCGAACACGATCTCTCCGCCGCTCGTCTCGCAGTAGCCGGCGGCCAGCAAGCCGGCGCCGGCGTCCACGAAGGATCTCACCCGCTCCGCCCGTTCACGGGGCGACGCATCGGCCGTCGCCGGGTCGAAGTGCTCGATCCCCGGCACCGCCGCGGCGGGCGCGGGACCTGGCCAGTCCGGGTCGACGGGCGACAACCGCGCCGCCGCGATCGCCGAATCGACCAGCGCATCGAGACCGTCGGTCGACGTGTTGGTGGTCGTCGCCAACGCCACCCGTCCGTCGACGGCGACCCGCAACGACAGCGTCTCGGAGTCCTCGGCGACGTTCTGATGGATGAAGCCGTTGGCGAACCGGGTCAAGGCGAGGTTCCCCACCGAAGCCCGCACGTCGGCGTCGACACCGGACGGGACCTTGGCGAGGGTGGCGTCCACGAGGTCCGAGGCGCGGCTCATGCCCGCACCCCCACCCTCACCTGCGAGAACCGGGCGGGCGACGCCGGATGGCCGGTGTGGGCGACCTGCATCGGCTGACCCTTCCCGCAGTTCGGTGTTCCCCAGAAGACCCACTCGTCCTCCCCGGCGAGCCGGTCGAGGGTGGCCCAGAACTGGGGGGTGATCCCGGTGTAGGTCGGGTTCTTCAGCATCCGTCCCAACTTCCCGTCCTTCACCTCCCAGGCGATCTCGCATCCGAACTGGAAGTTCAGCCGCTTGTCGTCGATCGACCACGACCGGTTGGTCGCCATGTACACGCCGTCCTTCGTGTCGGCGATGATCTCCTCCAACGAGGAGTCGCCGGGCAACAGGCCGACGTTGGTCATCCGCACCATCGGGAGACGGTTGTAGCCGTCCGCCCGCACCATCCCTCCTGGCGGAAGGCCGGCGATGGCCGCGGTGTCACGGCCGGACAGGACCCCGACCCAGATCCCGTCCTTGACGATGTCGACCCGCTGGGCGGCGGTGCCTTCGTCGTCGTAGCCGAAGGTGCCGAGCGCCCCCGGGAGGGTCGCGTCCGCGGTGATGTTCATCAGGTCCGATCCGTAGCGGTGGGTGCCGAGTCGGGAGAGCTCGAGATGGGAGGTGCCGGCGAACGCCGCTTCCCAGCCGAGGATGCGGTCGAGCTCGATCGCGTGACCCACGCTCTCGTGGATCTGCAACGCCAGTTGAGACGACTCCAAGATGAGCGCGGTCTCGCGTTCGTCCATCTCGTCGGCGGAGAGCAACGCGGCGGCCTCCTCGGCGATCCGCTGGGCATTGCCGAGGAAGTCCCATCTGCGGACGACCTCGTAGCCGCCGGTCTCGAACTGACCGAACGACTGCGGGTACGACCGCCGTTGGATCTCGCGCTCACCGACGGCGGTGGCGTCGAACCCGCCGCCGGACTCGACGAGGTGCTGATGGATCCGGTGACCCTGAGACGAGACGAACCACTTGTCGGTGTCCCAGAACGTCATCCCGGACTGGGCGATGGCGATCCCGTCGACGGCCCCGACGATGCGGTTCACCTCGAGCAACAGGTCGACCTTGTCGGACAGGCCCACGGTGAACGGGTCCTCCTGGAACGGCGTCTCGTAGGTCGCGTCGACGAGGGGCACGTCGGCGAACTCGAGGGGCGGTCCGGGCACCAGCGCGCTGGCCTTGGCGATCTCGGCGGCGCGTTCGCCCGCCCGCCTGGCCCGGCGGCTCGTCAGCTCCGGCGTGGCGAAGAACCCCCACGACGACCCGTACAGCGCCCGCACCCCGACGCCCGCCTGCTCGGTACGATCGAGCGCCTGGACCGTGTCGTTCTGGACGTCGATGCGTTCTTCCCTGGCGTGCACGACTCGGGCGTCCGCGTAGGTGGCGCCCGCCGCGAGCGCCCCTTCGACGGCAGCTTGCGCGTACTCGAACACTCGGCCTCCGTTCGGTCGTCGACGAGCCAGGCTAGTGCCCGCCCGCCCGACGCACCGCCTCGGGAGCCCCCGGCGTGCGGATGTTGGGCACGAACCTGCGCAACACCGCCAGGCGCAGACGGAACAGAGGGTCTCTCCCGCCGAGGGGCCGGTAGTAGCGCTTGGAGTAGTGGGTGTACGGATCGACGTGCATCAACCACGGCAGGGGCCGGACCCGCCCGCGGCCCACGAGCAGTTTCAGCGCCTCGGCGGCGGCGATCCCCGACGCCGTGTGGGTCGCCAGGCCGACCGACGGCGCCGCCCCGGTGGCCGAATCCACCTTGCCGGTCTGCATGTAGCGCAGATGCGGCCCGCGTCCGGCGATGGCGGCCAGGAAGCGCACCGTCTGTTCCTCCGGGGCGAGATCGTCCGACAACGCGGCGAAGGTGTCGAGGTCCATGCTCGTGGGGGTCTGCACGAACCACACCGCGCCGTACCCGATGGGTCCCGCCGAGATCCCGGAGATGCCTCGTGACCCGAGCGCCCGGAAGATGGCCCGACGTGCAGGCATGGCGAAGATGTCGAGTCCGTCCATGAACAGATCCGCGCCATCGAGGAAGCGGTCGAGGTTGCCCTCGTCGACCCGCTCGGCCATGACGGTGATCTCGGCCTCCGGGTTGATCGAGCGAACCAGGTCGGCGGTCGCCTCGGCCTTGTTCCGTCCGATCGTGTCGACGGTGGCCGCCGCCTGCCGATTGAAGTTGGCCGCCTCGTACACGTCGTCGTCGGCGATCGTGAACCGCCCGACCCCCAGGCGCGCCAAGGTGATCGCGTGGATCGAACCCATCCCTCCCGCGCCGGCGATCGCGGCCTTCGATCGAGCCAGCCTCGCCTGTTCGTCCAGGCTGATCAGCCCTCGGTTCCGCTGGAACGCCTCGTCGTAGAACGTCGACATCCGCCTCGCCTCCCCTTCGCTCGCGAGCTGCCGGCGCGTCGACGACGCTCCAGCGTCGATGCGCCTCCTCCCACCATCGGTCGACCGCCGACCGGACCGAAGCCGTTCGTGCGGTACCGTGCCCCGATGACCCACGAGCACTGGCCCGGGGAGTACGCCTTCTGTCCGCGCTGCGGCTCCCGCCTCGACGACGCCGAGGTCGCCGGCAGGACCCGCAAGCGCTGCCCGGCGTGCGGGTGGGTCCACTACCGGAACCCGGGCGTCGGCGCCGCGGTCGTCGTTCGCGACGCCGACGGACGCCTCCTCCTGATCCGGCGAGGCCCGACGTCGACCCGGCCCGGCTACTGGGCGATCCCCGCCGGGTTCGTCGACTACGGCGAGGACGTCCGCGAGGCCGCGGCCCGCGAGCTGCGCGAGGAGACCGGACTGGTCGCCGAGATCGGCGAGCCCGTGTGGGTGCAGTCGAACTTCCACGATCCGGCCAAGCTCACCGTCGGGATCTGGTTCGAAGGGACCGTGACCGGCGGCGAACTCCGCGCGGGCGACGATGCGGTCGAGGTCGGCTGGTTCCGGCTCGACGAGCTGCCGCCCCTGGCCTTCGACACCGACGCCGCGCTCATCGAGCGGCTGCGGGATCGATCGTCGCCGGAGGATGTCCGACCGCCTCGAGGAACCGGACCAGGTCCCTAGGCGCGATCGCCGTCGACATGGTGTTCACCAGAGGATGCAGCCACAGCACCTCGGCGGCCAGCAACGCTCGATCCAACGCCACGGTGACGTCTCCGGCCGGGTCGTTCACGACCGCGAACGGACTGACCGACCCGGGTTCGACGCCGAGGTGGTCGGCCAGGCGCCGCGGGCTCCCGAAGGACAGGCGGCCCGTACCGAGCCGGGTCGCGATGGTCCCGAGGTCGGCGCGGCGGTCGGCGTCCATGGTGACGAGCGCCAACCGCCCCTTCTTGTCGCGCAGGAAGAGGCTCTTGGTGTGGGCGCCGGGAAGCTCGTCGCGCAGCTCCCTGGCCTCCTCGACGGTGAACACGGCCCGATGGGTCACCGTCGTCGTCCCGATCGCGAGCTCGTCGAGGACGGCGAAGAGGCGCTCGGGCGTCCAGGTCACCCCTTCGCCTCGACGAGCGCGTCGCCGAAGGCCTCGAGGGACCGCGCCACCTCCTCGTCGCCGTGCGCCGCCGAGATGAACCACGGTTCGAGGGCGTCGTCGACCGGCATCACGCCACGCCGGATCATGCCTCGCACGACGGCCTCGTACAGGTCCGCGTCGTGATGCGCCGAGTCGCGGAACTCGGTCGGTGGTTCCTCGCCGAAGAAGATCGAGAACATCGACCAGTGGCCCACGACGTGGCCGGCCACGCCTTCCTCGGCGAGGATGCGCTCGACCCCGTTCATCAACGCCTCACCGGACTTGCGGATCCGCTGGTACGGCTCGCCGGAGGCGAGGATGTCGATCGTGGCCTTGGCCGCGGCGACCCCGACCGCGTTCCCCGAGTAGGTCCCCGCCTGCGTCACCCCACCTTTGGCCCAGTCCTGGATGATCTCGTCCTTGCCGGCGATCGCCGCGATCGGGAAACCGTTGCCCATCGACTTGGCGAACGTGCCCAGGTCCGGCTCGACGCCGAAGACCTCGGCCGCGCCGCCGAGGGCCATCCGGAACCCGGTCTTCACCTCGTCGAAGACGAGGACGCTCCCGTGCTCGTCGGCGATCCTGCGCAGTCCTTCGAGGTAGCCGGGTCGCGGCATCACGCCGAAGCAGTTGCCCATCATCGGCTCGACCAGGATCGCCGCGATCTGATGCCCCTCGTTGCCGAACAAGCGCTCGACGGCCTCCAGGTCGTTGTAGGGCAGGACCCGGACGGTGGAGCGGATCGCGTCGGGGATCCCCGACGACGCCTGCCACGGCACCGGCGATCGGCGGGAACCCAGATGGCCGACCGGCGCTCCGGCGGTGGTGAACAGCACGTAGTCGTGGGCGCCGTGATAGCAGCCCTCGAACTTGACCACCAGCTCCCGGCCGGTGTGGGCCCGGGCCAGGCGGATGGCGTGCATGGTCGCCTCGGTCCCGGTGTTGGTGAACCGCAGCGCGTCGACCCAACCGAGCGCCTTCTTGAAGCTCTCGGCGGCTTCGATCTCCCGGGCCGTGGTCATCGCGAAGGTGGTTCCGGACGCTGCCGCTTCCTGGACGGCGCGCACGACCCGCTCGTCGGCGTGCCCGAGCACGATCGGGCCGAACCCGAGCTGGTAGTCGATGTAGCGATTGCCGTCCATGTCGACGACGTAGGCACCTTCGCCCCGGTCGATGACCATCGAGTCCTCGTCGCCCCAGTAGCGGAAGCCGCTCGACACGCCGTTGACGAGCGTCGCCTTGGCGCGGGCGAACCAATCAGCCGTTCTCGGTCCTTGCAATCCCATGATGTCTCCTTGATGTCGCGATGAAGAGGCGTGATGAAGAGGATCGGCGGTTGTCATCCATCGAGTCGATCTCACCCCTCGGGCGCGTACCACCAGGGCTTGGCCTGGAGTTCGGGTTGCCAGTGCAGATGTCGAACGTTAGTGAACGCGAGCAGTCCGTCGAGACCCAGCTCACGTCCGTTGCCCGAGGCCCGGATCCCCGCCAGGAGGCCGGCGGGGTTGTCCACCACCGGATCGTTGACCCAGACCCCCCCGACGCGGAGCTCGCGGAACGCCCGTTCGACGAGCACCGGGTCGCGGGTGTAGATGCTGGACCCGAGGCCGTAGTCGGTGTCGGCGGCGAGCTCGAACGCTTGGTCGACGTCGTCGAACACCATGATCGGCAGCACCGGGCCGAAGGTCTCCTCCCGCATCAGGTCCATCGAATGGTTCACGTCCACCACGACCGTGGGCTCGAAGAAGTACCCGGGACCGGGCACGGGGACCCCACCGGTGAGGATCCGGGCACCCTTGTCGACGGCGTCCGCGAGGTGCCGCATCACCTTGGCTCGTCCGGCCTCCGACCGCATCGGCCCGACCTGGGTCGTGGGCTCCATCGGATCGCCCACCTCGAGGGCGCCGGTCAGCTCGACGGCGGCCTCGACGAACCGATCGGCCACCGAACGATGCACGTAGGCCCGCTCCGTCGACGTGCAGACCTGTCCGGCGTTCAGCATCGCAGCCCACACCACCCCACGGGCGGCGAGGATCGGGTCGACGTCGGCGAAGACGAGGGCCGGATCCTTGCCGCCGAGCTCCAAATGAGCCGGCTTGACCAGCTCTCCGCAGACGGCGCCGATGGCCCGCCCGGCGGCGGTCGAGCCGGTGAACGCGACCATGTCGACGTCCGGGTGGGCGACCAACCGTTCGCCCACGCGGGTCCCCCCGGCGACCACGCCGGCGACCCCGGACGGCACGTGTGAAGCGACGATCTCGCCGATCGTGAGCGTCGACGGGGTCGCTTCCTCGGCGCCCTTGACCACGACGGTGTTCCCCATCGCCAAGGCCGGCGCGACCTTGAAGGCGAGCAGGTCGAGGGGGTAGTTCCACGGGATCAGGCAGGCCACGACGCCGAACGGGACGTGCCTGGTGATCGAGAGCTGCCCGGTTTCGTTGGACGGCACGACCCGCCCGGCGATCTGCCGGGCGAGTTCGGCGTACTGGTGGAAGATCGTCGCCGCGAAATCGACGTAGAGCAGGTTCCTGGCGAAGGGACGGCCCGTGTCGGAAGCGAGGAGCCGAGCCAGTTCGTCGCGTCGTTCGGTCAGCTCGGCGGCAACCGCGCGGAGAGCCCCGGACCGTTCGTCCTGGGCGGCGTCGCGCCACGACGGGAACGTCGCCGCGGCCGCCGCGACGGCGGCGTCGACCTGGGCCTCGGAAGCGCCGGCGATCGTGACCGCGGTTCGACCCGTCGCAGGGTCGACGACGTCGATGGGTTCCCCCTCCCCCGGGATGTCCCTCCCACCGATGATCAGTTCGGTACGCACCGGAACCTCTCAGGCGTAGACCCGGCGACGGCGCGAGAACATGCCGCCCGAGTAGCTTCCGAGGTCCACCACGAACGCCAGGCCGAGCCACAGCCAATCGAATCCCCACACGCCGGTCGGCGCCACCAACGCCCACATGAGGGTCGTCCACGGGAAGAACACGAACCCCAAGAGCACCCAGAAGAACGACGAGAAGGCGGCCTTCCACCGGACCTGATCGAACAGCCACCACACGAGGATGGCCACCCGAGGGCCGATCATGGCGGCGATGGCGACCAGACAGCACATTCGAGGTCCTCCCGCGTCGGTGGAGCGAGACTACGCGCCCGATGCCAACGTCGCCAACCGAACTTGCGCCCGCCGCCGACGCTCCCGAGACTCACCCCATGGAACGGTCGGACCTCTTCGCCGTGTACCGGGCACACGTCAACGCCGGCAAGGTCGCCATGTTCGAGCACTACGGGTTCGACGCGGTCATGGGCGACCGTTCTGGAGCCCGCTTCCGGGACGCGTTCGACGATCGCGTGTGGTTCGACTGCCACGGCAA
>JALVQZ010000268.1 GCA_027036355.1 Acidimicrobiia bacterium
CCCGTCATCCATGCCAACCATGCGGCTCCTCGCTTGGGCTCGGTCTCACCCCACCGTTCGACCCTGCGGCCCTCGGGGAAGACACCGAGGGCGCCGCCGGCGTCGAGATGGGCGATGGCCGTCCGCAACGCCTGCACGGGGGCGCCGTCGCGATCGATGGCGATCGTGTCGAAGAACCCGGTGACGGCGTCGAAGATGCGGGATCGACCGAACAGCTCGTCGACGGCGAGGAACCGTACGGCCCGATCGGCGGCGCTGGTGACCAGGACGGGGTCGATGTGCGACAGGTGGTTGGCGGCCAGGATGACCGGGCCACGGCGAGGGATGTGCTCGGCACCGGTGACCTCGAGGTCGAGCAGCCCGCGGGCGAGCGGGCGGAAGGGCTTGTTGGCCGCCTTGACGAACCACCGCTGGCGGCGCCGTGGGCCGCCGGCATCGGGCTCAGTCGGCATCGGAACCGAGTTCGGCGAACATCGCGGCCAGGGCGAGGTGGGGCCGCTGGTTGGCGCGCAGCGCCTCGATGGTGGCCAGGACCCGGTCGGCGGCGGCCACCGCGCGCCGCGGCGACACGGCGGTGAGGGTAGCGACCGGGATGTCCTTGTTGCGGACGGGCGCGCCGAGCTGGGCGGCGGCGGCGTCCCGGTAGAACGAGGCGAGGATCTCGAGACCGGTGGTGTACAGCGCGTCGGAGGCCCGCTTCATCTCCCGGGCCTGACGCTCCTTGAGGGCCTTCCCCGCGTCGGGGTCCGCCTCGGCCCGATGGCGCTCGACGAGTCCGCTCAGGAGCGGCTTGGTCGCTTCGATGACCTCGTCCGCCAGCCGGTAGGCCTCTCCGGGATGCTCGGGAACCCGCACCCCGATCCCGAGCCACAGGGCACGGAAGGCGGCGACGTCGGGTTGGGTCGCCAGGTCGAGAGCCAGACCGGGCCGGCCTCCGCAGACGGCGGCGGCCCGGGTCGCCTGCTCGTCGGCGACCCCTGCGGCCCGGAGGCCGGCCACGACCTCGTCCTCGGGGACCCGGCCGAACACGACGGTCCGGCATCGGCTCGCCACCGTGGAGGGGAGATCGTCCTCGGATTCGGCGACGAGAACGAACACGGTGCTCGAGGTCGGCTCCTCGAGGGTCTTGAGCAGGGCGTTGGCGGCCTCGTCGTTGAGGAGCCCGGCCTCCTCGAAGAGGAACACCTGCAGGTCGGCCTCGTAGGGGCTGCGGCTGGCTCGAGAGACCACGCCCCGGGCCTGGTCGACGGTGATCGATGCGCGGCCCGACGGCTCGACGACGACCAGGTCGGGATGGGTCCGTTCCAGGGCTCGACGGACCGCGTTCGGGTCGTCTCCGCCGACGAGGCTCGCCGCGAACCGCAGCGCGACGGTCCCCTTCCCGACGTTCGACGGGCCCACGAACAGGTAGGCCTGGGCGGGACGCGACAGCTCGCCGGCGAGGAGCTCGACGACGGCTTGGTGGCCGATGATCCCCGCGAGGGCCGTCATCGTGACGCCCCGAGGTGGGTGAGGACGGCGGCGACGATGTCGTCCACCGGTCCCGACGCGTCGATGACGACGAACCGCTCCGGCTCCTGTGCGGCGATGGAGCGGAACGTGGTCGCGACGGTGGCGAGGAAGGCGGCACCCTCGCCGCCGATCCGGTCGACGACCTCCTGGCGGGCGATCCCGACGTCGACGTCGACGTCGAGGAGGACGACGACCCCCGGCCAGACCCCGCGGAGGCCGGGTTCGTTGACGGCCCGCACCTCGGCGACGCCGAGGCCTCGACCGCCGCCCTGATAGGCCAGCGACGAGTAGACGGAACGGTCGGTCAGGACCCACCGTCCGTCTTCCAGCGCCGGGGCGACCACCTCGGCGGCGAGCTGGGCCCGAGCCGCGGCGAACAGCAGCGCCTCGGCCCACGGGGTCGGATGCGCCGCTCCGTCCAAGAGGATCGAGCGGATCCGTTCGCCGGTCGGCGTCCCTCCGGGCTCGCGGACCACGGTCACCTCCGCGCCGTCGCTCAGCTCTGCGGCCACCCGGCGCACGACGGTCGACTTGCCCGCGCCTTCGATGCCCTCGAAGGCGACGTACCGGTGCAGCGGCAGGTCGGGGCGGCTCATCGGTGCCAGTCTCGCGCGTCTCGGGCTCGACGGATCTGGCGCGTCGTCACGTCGTCTCGTCGGCGTCGTCGGCCGTCGCCTCGCCCTTCGCCGTCTTCTTCGCGGTCGTCTTCTTCGTGGCGGTCTTCTTCGTCGCCGTCTTCTTCGCGGTTGTCTTCTTCGTGGCCGTCTTGCGCTTCGCCTTCTTCTTCGCCGGTCCCTTGGCCCGGCGCTCGGCGAGGAGCTCGGATGCCCGCTCGAGGGTGATCGTCTCGACCGAATCCCCTCCCCGCAGCGAAGCGTTCGTCTCGCCGTCGGTGACGTAGGGTCCGAACCTGCCGTCCTTGACGACGATCGGCTTGTTCGAGTTCGGGTCCTCTCCCAGCTCCTTGAGCGGTCCGGCCGACCGGGCCCCACGGCGCTTCTTGGGTTCGGCGAGGCGCCGGACGGCTTCGTCGAGGTCGATGGTGAACAGCTGCTCCTCGTCGTCGAGGCTGCGGGTCTCCTTGCCCCACTTCAGGTACGGCCCGTATCGCCCGTTGAGCGCGACGATCGGTTCACCGTCGTCGGGGTGCGGTCCGACGGTGCGCGGCAGCGACAGGAGCCGCAGGGCCTGCTCGAGGTCGATCGTCTCGGGCGACATCGTCTTGAACAACGACGCCGTCTTCGGCTTCGGATTGGTGTCGGGGTCGCGTTCGCCGAGCTGCACGTAGGGTCCGTAGCGGCCGCTTCGCAACAGCACCGGCAAGCCGGAGTCGGGATCCTCGCCCAGCACGCGGTCGTGGCCGGGTGCCGACAGCAACTCGAGGGCCTTGTCGACCGTGAGCTCGTCCAGCGCCAGCTCCTCGGGGATCGACACTCGGTCCTCTCCCCGGACCAGGTACGGTCCGTACTGGCCGGAACGAGCGACGATCGGCACCCCGTCGGGGTCCGTCCCGATCGGCACCGAGTTCACCTCCCGAGGATCGATGGCCTCCAGGGCCTGCTCGGAAACGAGGTCCCGAAGGCCGGGCCGGCCGTTGCCGAAGTAGAACCGCTTCAGCCACGGCACCATGTCCTCTTCACCTTCCGCGATCCGATCGAGGTCCTCCTCCATGCGGGCGGTGAAGTCGTAGTCGACGTAGTCATGGAAGTACCGCTCGAGCAGGCCGACGACGGCGAACGCCTTGAGGGTCGGGACCAGGGCGGTGCCGTGCTTGCGGACGTATCCCCGGTCCTGGATGGTCGAGATGATCGACGCGTACGTGGAGGGGCGGCCGATGCCGAGCTCCTCCATGCGCTTGACCAGGGTCGCCTCGGTGTAGCGCGGCGGCGGCTTGGTCTCGTGGACGGTCGGTTCGAGGTCGGCGACGTCGAGGGCGTCGCCGACGGCGACATCGGGAAGCGGCGACTCCTGGTCGTCGGCGGCGGCATCGGGGTCGTCGCGGCCCTCGACGTAGGCCCGGAGGAAACCGGGGAAGGTGATGGTGCGTCCCGAAGCCTGGAAGCGGCACGCCCTTCCCGATGCCGGGGCGGTGGCGCCGAGGCGGATCACGAGGCTCTCACCCTTGGCGTCCTTCATCTGGGAGGCGACGGTCCGTTTCCAGACGAGGTCGTAGATCTTGGCTTCGTCCGACGACGGGCCGAACTGGGCAGCGACCTGGCTCGGGTCGGTGAAGCGTTCCCCTGCCGGCCGGATCGCCTCGTGGGCCTCCTGGGCGCCCTTGGCCTTCTTCCCATAGCGGCGGGGGGAGGCGGGAAGGTACTCGGCGCCGTAGCGATCCGCGACGAGCGATCGCGCCGCGGCCACGGCCGTCTCGGACAGGTTCGTCGAGTCCGTCCGCATGTAGGTGATCAGCCCTGCCTCGTAGAGGCGCTGAGCCGCCGACATGGTCCGTCGGGCGCCGAAGCGATGCTTGCGGCCCGCCTCCTGTTGCAAGGTGGCGGTCCGGAACGGGGCGTACGGCTTGCGGGTGTACGGTTTGCGATCCACGTCGGTGACCTGGAACGTCGCCGTCCGCAGTTCGTCGGCCAGCGCGGCGGCGGCGTCGACCGACAGGAGGACCCGACCGTCCTTGACGCGGCCGGCGGCATCGAAGTCGTCCTTGCCGGCGGCGACCTTCACATCGTCGATCGCCTGCAAGGTGGCCCCGAACGGCGCCGCCGGAGCCGCGACGGGAACGAACGTCCCCTTGATGCCGGCGTAGGCGGCCGAGACGAAGGCCATCCGTTCCCGCTCTCGTTCGACGAGGATCCGGATGGCCGGCGACTGGACCCTCCCGGCCGACAGGCCTTTCTGCACCCGGCGCCACAACACCGGCGACACCTCGTATCCGAACAGGCGGTCCAGGATCCGTCTGGCCTCTTGGGCTTCGACGAGCTTCCGGTCGAGGTCACGGGGCCGGGCGGCGGCCTCCTTGATCGCCTCGGGGGTGATCTCGTGGAACACCATGCGGCGCACCGGCACCTTCGGATCGAGGACCTCGAGGAGATGCCAGGCGATCGCTTCGCCCTCCCGGTCCTCGTCGGTGGCCAGGTACAGCGCTTCGGCGTCCTTCATCGCCTTCCGGAGCTTGGCGACCTGCTTCTTCGAATCGTCGGTGACGATGTAGACGGGTTCGAAGTCGCCGTCGACGTCGATGCCGAAACGGGTCTTCTTCCACAGGTCCCGCTGCTTGGCGGGGAGCTCGGCGGCGCGGCTCGGGATGTCGCGGATGTGACCCACCGAGGACTCGACCCGGAAGTCGGGGCCGAGGTACTTCTCGATGGTCTTCGCCTTGGCGGGCGACTCGACGATCACGAGTTTCTTGGACATACGCGCTCGAACGCTCTCTTTCTCGGAAGGAGGACACCCCGCAGGGGCCTACAGGGATACGGCACGACGGAGGATATGTCAAGCGCCGCCGTTGTCGGCGGCGGACCCCGAGGCGGTCATCGAGCGGAGCCGAACCCGGCGACGATGCGGTCCACGACGGCTCCCCAGGTGAACTCCTCCTCCACCCGAGCCCGACCCGCCCGGCCCATCTCGGCGGCCAGGTCGGGATCGTCGACGAGCAGCTCGAGGGCTTCGACGATGTCGTCGACGGACCGCACGACGAACCCGGTCGCTCCCGGCTCGACGGTCTCGGACGCTCCCCCCGAGTCGCCGGCGAGCACGGGCAGACCGCATGCGGCGGCCTCGAGGAACACGAGACCGAGCCCCTCGACTTCGAGACCGAACCATCGGGTGCGACACGGCATGCAGAAGATGTCCATGTCCCGGTAGAGCCCGGGGAGCGAAGCCCACGGAACGTCCACCTCGAAGCGGGTGGCGACGCCGAGGTCGGCCGCCAGGCGCCGCAATCGGCGTTCCATCCGTCCCTTCCCGACCAGCATCACCTGGACCCGACCGTCGAGGCGGGCGGCGGCGCGAAGGAGCCGGTCCTGGCCCTTGCGGGGCACGAACCGGCTCACGCACCCCACCACCGGCGGGTCGTGACGGCGGCGGTCGGCTGGTGGGGTGAAGGTGTCGACGTCGACGCCGGCGCCCGCGTACACGACGGGCAGGCCCGTGAGTCGCTCCACCTTGCGCGCGGTGTACCGGCTGACGGCGAACCGGACGTCCGCGGCCCGCAGCGTCCGGGCGAACACCTGCCGGAGGCCGGGCGCGGCCGACGGGATGGTGACCTCGGCGCCGTGACTGAGCACGCCGACGGGAACGTCGAGGGTGGTGCGCAGCGCCGGGCCGAGAGCGGGAAGGGGGTGCGGCGCGCCGAACAAGACGGCGTCGGGACGGAAACGACGTCCGGCATCGACGACCTGCGCGAGCACCGATCGGGTGGGGAGCATGTACCGGCGGCGACCGCGGGTCACCGCCGGGTCCGGCTCGGCGCGGGGATCGGCGGGAGCGAACACGTGGACCGGGTCTGGCCAGGCGGCGACCAGGTTCCCGAGGTACTGCTGGATCCCGCCGGGTCTGGGCGGGTAGTCGTTCGTCACGACGAGGAGACGCACTCAGCCCTCCAGATGGGGCGCCACGTTGTAGCCGGCCAGGACCGGCCCGGCGTCGCCGAACCTGACGGTCGACATCGCCGTGTTGCGCATCAACGCCATCGCGTCGCGGCGGGGGAACGGCAGACCGACCAGATCCGCCGCGTAGGCCCGGAAGGCGCCGCCGTGGCCGACGACGGCCGGCCGGCGGCAGCGGCGGGCGATGTCGGCGACCGTGGCGCCGATCCGGGCGGCGGCCTCGGCGAAGGTCTCTCCGTGTCCGCCCCTGGGCGCGTCGACCCCGTCGACGTACACGGCGCGGTACCCGGCGGGGTCCTCTCTCCGGACCTCGTCGGGGGTGCGGTCCTCCCACCGTCCGAAATCCATCTCGACGAGGTCGTCGACGACGGCCACCGGCAACTCCCTGACCGCGGCGATCGTCTCGGCGGTCGTCCGGGCTCGCTCCAGCGGCGAGGTGAAGATGGCGTCCACCGGCGGCAGCAGGTGGGCGAGACGGCCCGCCTGACGTGTCCCTTCGGGACTCAGGGGGCTCTCCCGGCGGCCCTGCCATCGCCCCTCGACGTTGGCTTCGGACTGCCCGTGCCGGATCAGCACGACGTGCGGCTCGTGTCCGTGATGGGGATGTTCGTGGGAGCCGTCGACGAGATGGGTGGCGTCGTTGTAGGTGACCATGACGGGCACCTCGTCGACCGAGATCCGCGACAGGGAGGTGTTGGCCACGATCCCCATCGACCGGAAGCCGGGATGGATGCCGAGGACATGGGCCATCAGGTTCTGGATCACCCCTCCGTGGGTGGAGACCAGGACCCGAGCGCCGTCGTCGAGGCGGTCGACGAGCGCCTCGAAGGCAGCGACGATCCGATCGACGAACTCGGCGATCGATTCTCCGCCCACGGGACGCACGGGCTCGCCGCGACGGAGCGCGGCGACATCGCCCGGGTAACGGTCCTCGACCTCCGCCGGAGTGAGTCCCTCCCATTCCCCGAGCCGGATCTCGGCGAAGCCCGGATCGACCTCGAAGCGGTCGGTGAGCATCCCCACGGTGCCGTCGGTGCGCTGCATCCCCGACGACACGATGAGGTCGAACGGCCGGTCGGCGAGACGCTCGGCGACGCGCTTGGCCTGGTCCCGTCCCCGCGGCGTCAGTGGGGCGTCGGTGCTTCCCTGCCAGACGCCGGCGATGTTCCCGGTCGTCTCGCCGTGGCGAAGGAACGTGATGTCGACGGCCATGGATCCTCCTCGGAGCGCCGTAGAGTAGGTCCCGTGCCGATGCTCCCCGTTCTCGTGGCCGCCGAACCGCAGGGCAGCCTGCCCGGCGGGGGCGCCGAGACGGTCGTCTGGGTCGTCGTGGGCGCGGTCCTCGTCGGGCTCTACCTGCTGCTCCGGCGCACCCGGCGGCGCTCGGAACGGGCCTTCATGGACGCCCGCCGGCGGGAGGAGCAGCTCCGCGCCAACGACCCCGACCTGCGCAGACCCGACGAGCCGTAGGGTCCGACCTCAGAACGGCAGCCCGGCGGCGAAGGCCGAGGCGAAGATCAGCGACACGACCGTCATGACCTTGATGACGATGTTCATCGACGGACCGGAGGTGTCCTTGAAGGGGTCGCCGATCGTGTCGCCCACGACGGCGGCCTTGTGGGCATCGGATCCCTTGCCGCCGAACGCGCCGGCTTCGATGAACTTCTTGGCGTTGTCCCATGCCCCGCCGGCGTTGGCCATGAAGATGGCCAGCAGGAACCCCGACAGCAGCGCTCCGGCGAGCAGGCCGCCGAGCATCTCGATGCTGATGAACCCCACGACGAGGGGGAGGATCACGGCGAGCGAACCGGGGATGATCATCTCCCGCAGGGAAGCTTTCGTGGAGATGTCGACGCACTTGGCGTACTCGGGCGTCGCCGACGGATCGCCTTCCCGCAGCCCGGGGATCTCGCGGAACTGTCGGCGCACCTCTTCGATCATCTCGTTGGCGGCTCGGCCGACCGCTTGGATCGTCATGGCCGAGAACAGGTAGGGGAACATCGCCCCGATGAACAGGCCCATGATCGTCCAGATGCTGAGGATGTCGAGCGCCTCGAGCGGCGGCTTGTCGTTGGCGAGGAGCGCCGTGTTGACCGCCGAGATGAACGTGAAGAACAGAGCCAGGGCGGTGACGGCGGCCGAGGCGATGGCGAAGCCTTTGGCGACCGCGGCGGTGGTGTTGCCGAGCGAGTCGAGCTCGTCGGTGGCGGCCCGCACCTCCGGATCGAGGTGGGCCATCTCGGCGATGCCGCCGGCGTTGTCGGCGATCGGCCCGTAGGCGTCGACCGACACGGTGATCCCGAGGGTGGACAGGACGCCGATGGCGGCGATGGCGACCCCGTAGATGCCGCCACCGTCGATGGCCAGCTCACCGGCCCAGTACGCCACGCCCATGCCGATGGCGACGACGACGACCGAGAACGCCGAGGACCGCATGCCTTCGGCGATCCCCGAGAGCACGACGGTCGCCGGCCCGGTCTGCGACTGGCGGGCGATCTCCTTGACGACCTTGAAGTGGTCGGAGGTGAACCACTCGGAGATCTTCCCGACCAGGATGCCGACGGCGAGGCCGACGACGACCGACAGGAAGAAGCCCCAGGGGTTCTTCACGCCTTCGACGCCGCTGA
>JALVQZ010000269.1 GCA_027036355.1 Acidimicrobiia bacterium
AACCGTAGCGCCCCTGCCGGCCGCCCTCCGGTCACGCAGCGCAGCACGACAGCTTCTCGACGTCCTTGTCGAAGGCCTGGGCCGCCAGCTTCAGCGCCTCGGCCATCGTCAGGTACGGGTGGAACATCGCCGCGATCTCGTCGACGGTGGCGTGGTAGCTCATCGCCACGACCGCGGCCTGGATGACGTCGCCGGCGCCGTCGGCGAGCACGTGGGCGCCGAGGAGCTCCCCGGTCCCGGCGTCGGCGACGAGCTTGACGGCACCGGTCGTGTCCCGGTTCACCAGGGCGCGGGGGACGGCCTCCAGGGGGAGGATCGACGTCGTCACCGTGCGGCCCTGCTCCCGGGCGGCGGCTTCGGTGAGCCCGACCGAGGCGAACGACGGCGTCGTGAAGGTGACCCTCGGCATCGTCCGCAGGTCGAGGGTCCGTCCGGCGCCGCGGAGGGCGTTCTCGGCGGCGATGTTGCCCGAGGCGGCGGCGACGTAGACGAACTGGGGGAGCGTGGCCACGTCGCCGGCGGCCCACACCGACGGGTTCGACGTCGCCAGGGTGTCGTCGACGACGACGTGGCCGCGGCGGTCGGTCTCGACGCCGGCAGCCTCCAGGCCGAGCTCGGCGGTGTTCGCTCTGCGCCCCGTCGCCATCAACAGCCGGTCGGCCTCGAGGCGCACGGTCGTTCCTCGGTGTTCCACCTCGAGCCACACCCGGTCGCCGTCCCGGCCGGCCCGCTTGGCGGTGGCGCCCTCGAGGACCGTGGCGCCCTCGGCTTCGAGGTGACCCTTGAAGATCCCCGACAGCTCGGGCTCCTCGAAGGGCGCGATGCGATCGAGGGCCTCGACCCAGGTGACGGTCGATCCGAGGTGGGCGAAGAGCTGTCCAAGCTCGAGCCCGATGGCGTTGGCGCCGACGACGATCAGCTCGCCGGGGAGCTCGGTGAGCTCGAGGGCGGTCGTCGACGTCAGGTACGGCGTGTCCTCGAGCCCGTCGATGGGCGGCACCCAGGTGGACGCGCCCGTGGCGATGAGGTACCGCCGGCCGGTGATCGGCCGACCGTCGACCTCGACCGTCGCCGGTCCGGTGAAGCGGGCGGTCCCCTCGATCAGGTCGATGCCGTAGACGTCGAGCAGGTCGGCGTACTTCCCCTGCCGAAGCGCGGCGACGAGTTCGTCCTTGGAGGCGACCAGTGCCGCGAGGTCGACGTTGCCGGCGGCGGTTTCCACGCCATCGAAGGGCGAGTGGCCGGCCCGGTGGTAGAGGTCGGCAGGAGCGAGGAGGGCCTTGGACGGCACGCAGCCGATGTTCACGCAGGTGCCGCCGATGGTTCCCTTCTCGACGATCGCCACCGTCGCTCCGAGATCCCTGGCCTTGATCGCGGCGGCGAACGCGGCCGATCCGGAACCGATGATGAGCAGGTCGTAGTCCACGTCGTCGCCGTTCTCCGGCGCCGGCGTGTCGGCGGACGACACCGAGACGATCTCGTAGTTGCTCCCCTCCAGGGCCGCCTCCGCCTTGGCGACGTCGAATGTGCCGGCGTCGACGCCGACGGCGACACCGCGTCGCCAGTCGACCCGGAGGTCCTCGAGGCCGGCGCTTGCGAGGGCCTCGCCGACGTGACGCTCGCAGCCGTCGCAGGTCATGCCCGTGACGTCGATGGTGATCTTGGTGGTCATCGTCCGCTCCGATCGTGGTCGTGATGCTCTGTGCTCAAGTATCCGGTTAAGGAGATTATTTCGCTTCGATCGAGTCGTCTGCGACGATCCGGCAGGACCCGATGTCGCCGTGGGTGGACTCGAGGAACCCGACGCCGAGGTCGAGCAGTGCCGGCACCCGGGCGTTGGCGATCGAGTACTCCACGCTGCGACCTCGCCGCTCGCGGTGGAGGAACCCGCACCACACGAGGCAGGAGAGGTGCTGGGATACCCTGCCCTGGGACAATCCGACCCGCTCGACGATCTCCTTCTGGGTCGAGGGACCCTCGAGCAGGAGACGGAGGATCCGGATCCGCGTCGCGTCGCCGAGCCCCCGGAAGATCCGGGCGACGAGCTCATCATCGGGTAGCGGCTTCGGCTCGATCTCGACGATGGCGGGTCGTCCCATGGAGGTCTCCTCTCGGCGTCGATCGTCGGTCTGTTGTATTCTGCTAGCCCAATGTTAGCTGAGGCTGGCCCGTGGGATCCCATGCGTTAGGTCCTGGTGGAAGGGATGGCGGCGGTGATGCGGCCACCCTCACCAAGATGATCGGGAACGCTCCCGTGCCGTGGGGCATCGCGCTCGTCGCGATCGTGGCCGCCGTGGCCGGTACCTAGATCCGGCGAGCCCGTCGGCTGCGGCGCACGTCCGCATCCCAGGGGAGGCCGTAGGCTCATCGAGATGCGAGCGACGACCCTCACCATCTGGCTCACCGCCGCCACCCTGGGAGTGTCCGCATGCGCCGCAGCGTCTGCACCGAACGGCGGCCGGGGCTCGTCGGAACCGCCCGACGACCCGACCGCGGCGGTCGCCGAGCGGCTCGACGCCATCGACTCGGCGGTCACCGCCTGGCGCAACGCGGAGACGGTCGAGCGTGCCCACGCCTTCGCCGAAGTCGCCGCGAACCTGGTCGTCGGACCCGATGGCCCGGGCTATGGAGATCGTGACGGTGACGGCGCGATCGGCGGAGCGGTCGACGTCGGGCTGCTCCCCGGCTTCGACGGGTCGCCGCCGGGGTTGGCCCAGGCGCTGGCCGGCACCGACTGCGTCGTGCGGGACGTCCTCGGCGGGTCCTGGGACGATCCCCGATCGCGATGGCGGACGATGACCGACGCCATCGACGCCTGGCGGCCGGACGACAACACGATGCCCACGCTCCCGAGCCACCCGATGCGTA
>JALVQZ010000270.1 GCA_027036355.1 Acidimicrobiia bacterium
GACGTGCCGATCGCGATGGCCCGCGGCACACTGCTGTCGCCGACCGAGGCCTGGTTCCACGCCGCCCGGGTCCATCCCGACCATCGGGGCAGAGGGATCGCCGGCGAGCTGGCCCAGGTACTCACCGCGTGGGCATCCGATCGAGGAGCCGAGGTCGGCAGGCTCCTCATCGAGGACTGGAACGAGGCGTCGCACCGGCAGGTCGCCAAGACCGGAATGCGGCCCGTCGCTCGCTTCCATCGGGCCGATCGTGCCGTCGGCGAGGCGTCGGTACGGCCCGAAGGCAACGGCGGCAAACGGATCGCCCGCCCGGTCCGTACCCGTCTCGCCCGATCCGCCGAGGCTCCCGCCGCCTTCGCCTCGTGGAGCGTCGGACCGCTGGCGAGGCGGGCGCGGAACCTCTTCGCGCGAGGATGGTCCTTCCGGCGATTGCGCGATCACGATCTCGTCCAGGCCGCCAAGGAGGAGACGTTCTGGGAGATCGGCTCCGGGTGGGCCATCGTGCGGCCGTCGGGTGCGTCGATCGAGGCCGGCTGGGTCGAGACGCGACCCGACGAGGCCCTCGGGTTCCTGTGGGGCCTGGTCGACCTGGCCACCGAGACCGGGCGCGAGGAGATCGTCGTGTGGCTCCCGGACGAGCGGTGGCTCACCAGGGCGGCGCGACAGGCCGGGTTCGAGACCCGCGGCATGCAGGTCTACGCCATCGAACTGTGAGTCCCCACGCGGCGTAGGATATGAGAACCATTCTCATTCGCTGGAGGCTCGCGTGCGCCGCATCGCCCTCATCTCATCGATCCTGACGCTGATCGCCGCCGCCTGCTCGGGCACGACCGGTGACGGCGCCCCGAGGATCGTCGCCACCACGACGATCCTCGGCGACATCACGACCAACATCGTCGAGGGATGCGGACCACAGGTCACCACCCTCATGCCCATCGGCCAGGACCCCCACGCCTTCCAACCCTCCGCCAACCAGGCGGCGACGCTCCAGAGCGCCGATCTCGTGATCGCCAACGGCCTCGACCTCGAACAGGGCCTCGACGACGTCCTCGCCGGCGCCGAACGTGAAGGGGTGCCCGTGCTCCGCGTCGCCGAGCAGCTCGATCCGGTGCCCTTCGGTCGTCACGCCTCCGCGACGGATGGCGCGGTCACCCCGGGAACGCTCGACCCTCACGTCTGGCTCGACCCGGTCCGGATGGCCGACGGCGTCGATCTCATCACCACCGCCGCCATCGACCGCATGCCCGACCTCGAAGCATGCCTCACCGACCGAGGCGGCGCCTACCGGGACGCGCTCGTCGCCACCCACCATCGCATCGAGGACATCCTGTCGGCCGTTCCGGACGAGCGACGGGTGCTGGTCACCAACCACGACAGCCTCGGCTACTTCGCGGACCGGTACGGCTTCACGATCCTCGGCGCCGTCGTGCCCAGCGGATCGACTCTCGCCGAACCCAGCCCCGCCGACCTGCGGGAACTCGTCGACGCCATGCGGGACGCCGGGGTCGACGTCATCTTCGCCGAGACGACCGAGCCGGCGCGCCTCGCCGAAGCCGTCGCCGCCGAACTCGGGTACCCCGTCGACGTGGTCGAGCTGTACACGGGGTCGCTGGGAGCGCCGGGCTCCGAGGCCGATACCTACCTCGGCCTGCTGGAGACCGACGCCCGCCGGATCGCCGACGCACTGGCTCCCTGACGTCAGCTCCCGGAGAGGGCCTCCCAGTAGAGCTCGACGGGATGGGCGACCCGGATGTCGGGTCCCAGATGACCGCGCATCTGCAGCTCGCACCCTGGGTTGGCCGAGGCGACGATCGACACGTCGACGGCCATCACCTGATCGGCCTTCCGGCGACCCAACTCGTCCGACGTCTCGGGATACGACAGGCCGTAGACACCGGCTGCACCGCAGCACAGCGCCTGCTCGTCGATCTCGACGGGCTCGTAGCCTGCCGCGGCGAGGACGGTGCGTGGCTCGGCGACGATGCGCTGGGCGTGGCGGAGGTGGCAGGGGTCCTGCACGGCGACGCGACCCCGCCCGGGCGGGAACGTCGGGAGCGCGCCCTCGTCGATCAGGTGGGCGACGAACTCGGTGGCGTCACGGACCCGAGCGGCCAGGTCGTCGCCACCTTCGGTCCAATGCCCGTAGTCCTTCAGGTGGGCGCCGCACCCCGCGCTGTCGACGACGACCGTGTCGTACCTGGCGAACGCCTCCACGTTGGCCGCAGCCATCCTGGCCGCGTCGTATGCGGCGCCATCGTGGGCGGCCAGCGCCCCACAGCACACCTGGGCGCCGGGGGCCTCGACCACGTACCCGGCGGTGCGGAGGATCTGGACGAGGGCCTCGTGGACATCGGCGAACCACGGATCCATCACGCAGCCCGACAGCAGCCCCACGATGCCGACCGGCTCACCGTCGGGTCGCCACGACCGGCCCAGCGTCGAAGGGACCGGCAGCGGAACGGTCCGCATCCCCGACGCCATCCGACCGACCGCTCCGGGGAGGAGCCTGGTCGCCCCCAAGCGCTGGGCCGCGGCGATACCCAACGACGCCACGTGCACCGCCGGACGCGAGGCCAGGCCCCGGCCGAGGACCATGCGCCGGGCGATACGAGCGGGCTTCGGATCGGCGGCGAGGATCTCGGCCCTGACGCCCTCCTGGAGCTTCCCGTAGGGCACCATCGATGGGCACACCGCCTCGCAAGCCCGGCATTGGAGACAGAACGCCATCATCTCGAAGAACCGCTCGTCCATCTCGGCTTCGCCGGCGCCGACGGCTGCCATCGCGGTGATCCGCCCCCTGGGTGACGCCGTTTCGTCGCCGGTGAGGCGGAACGTCGGGCAGAACGGCAGACACAACCCGCAGGTGACGCACGAGTCGAGTTCGGACCGATCGGGCGCCCACGGCGTCACCCAGGTCATCAGAGCCCTCCCGGGAGCTTGCCGGGGTTGCAGATGCGATGGGGGTCGAACGCCTCCTTCACCCGAACCTGCAGCCCATGGGCGGCCGGCGGCGCCCCCCACGGGTCCATGCCGGGAAGCGATCCGGCGGAAGCGGCCAGGATCACCATGGCGCCGCCGTGACCTTCGGCCCAGTGCCGGACCGCCACGACACGTTCGAGATCGCACGCTTCGACCCCGAAGGTGACCTCTCCGACGCCATGCTGGGCGCGCAACGGCGCCTCCGGGAACGCGGCGCGGATCATCCGGACCGCACCGGCCAGATGACGTGGCGTCACCCGCACCGAGAACCGCATGGGCGAGTCGATCGGATCGGGCCAGCGATGACCCGGCTCGCCGACGCCACCGAGCTCTTCGGTCTGCGCCGCGACCTGCTCGGGAGTGCCTGTGAGGTACACCGCGGACCCGTCTTCGGTCTCGAGGACCGCCAGCGGCCGGTAGGTCTCGGCGAGGGCTCCCTCGGGGTCGTCGACGGCCACCGTCGCCGCACCCCGCGGTATGGGCCACAGCTTGAGACACACTTCGCCGATGAGCCCGAGCGCCCCCATGGATCCGACCGCCAGGCGCGACAGGTCGTAGCCGGTGACGTTCTTGACCACGCGGCCTCCCGCCCTGACCACCTTCCCGTAGCCGGTCGCAAGCACCACCTCGAGCACACGGTCCCGGGTCGGACCGTACCGCAGGCGCCGGTACCCGCTGACACCGGCCGCGACGACCCCGCCGACGGTGGCCGCCCCGGGGGTCTCGGGCAGGATCGCCGACTGGGCGTGGTCGGCCAGGAGCGCCTCGACGTCGGCGACCGGGACCCCGGCTTGGACGACCAGCGTCAGATCCTCGACCTGATGGTCGACGATGCGGTTCAAGGCCGCCGTCGACACCCACACGTCCGGTTCGATACGTCCACCGAGGTCGAGCTGGGTGCCTCCCCCGACGAACCCGACGACGAGCCCACGGTCCCCGGCGAACGCCAGCACCTCAGCCGCCTCCTCGACCCGTCGAGGAGCGACGACCGGAACGTCCCCCACCTCCGGCGGCACGGACTCGGGACGGAGCCGCTCCAGGAGTCGCCGGGTGGCGGCGTCCAGCGTGGTCACGGAGCCGCCCCGATGGTCGGCGCCCGGTCGAAGCACCGGGATCCCTCGGGCAGGATCTTGCCGGGATTGAGGACCCCGTCGGGGTCGAACGCCTCCCGCAGCCGAGCCTGCGCGTCGAGGTCGTCGGGACCGAACACCAGGCCCATGAGGTCGCGCTTCTCCATGCCGATCCCGTGCTCGCCCGATAGCGACCCGCCCGCTTCGATCGAGACCCGGACCATCTCCGTGGCGGCGGCCATGACCCGATCGAGTTCACCCGGCACCGCGGCGTCGAAGGAGACCAGCGGGTGCAGGTTGCCGTCGCCGGCGTGGAAGACGTTGAGCAGCGCGATGCCGTAGCGCTCACCGATCTCGTAGATCTGGGAGAGCACCTCGACGAGCCGCGTGCGCGGAACCACCGTGTCGTGGAGGTAGTAGTCCGGCGCGCTCTGCGCGATGGCGCCGAACGCCGACTTCCGCCCCTTCCACAGGAGCGCCCGCTCCGCGTCGTTCTGGGCGAGACGGACCATGGTGGCGTCGTTGTCCGCCGCGATGCGGGCGATCATGTCGGCTTCGGCGTCGACACCGACGGCGTGGCCGGCGACCTCGGCGAGGAGGACCGCGGCGGCATCGGTCGGGTACCCGGCATGAACGTAGTTCTCGACGGCGCGGACCATCGCCCGGTCCATCATCTCGAGTGCGGCAGGCACCAAGCCCGAGGCGATGACCTCCGAAACCGTCGCCGCCGCGTCCTCGACCGTCGCGAAGCCGATCAGCAGCGTGCGGACCGCAGGGGGGTTCTCGGTGAGCTTCACCAGGACCCGGGTGGTGACACCCATCGTGCCCTCCGAACCGACGACGACCGCTCGCAGATCCAGACCCACCGGGTCGGGGTGGTCGCCGCCGACGATGACGATGTCGCCGTCGGCGGTCACCATCTCGACGGCGAGGATGTGCGCGACGGTGGTTCCCTCGGCGAGGCAATGCGGTCCGCCGGCGTTCGTGCCGACGTTGCCGCCGATCGTGCACGACTGCTGCGACGACGGGTCGGGGGCGAAGTGCAGACCGGTCGATGCCAGGTCCCGAGACAGGTCGAGGTTGATCACCCCAGGGCCGACCCACGCGGTACGGCTCTGCTCGTCGACCTCGACGATCCGGTTCATCCGGGTCATGACGACCATCACGGACGGTTCGATCGGCACCGCTCCCCCGGCGAGGCCCGTTCCGGCGCCTCGCGGCACCACCGGGACCCCGGCGGCTCTGGCAACGCGCACACAGCCGGCGGTCTCCTCGGCCGACTCGGGGAACACCACGGCCGCCACCGGGCCGTCCTTGACGCCTGCGTCCTTCGCGAACACCCGACGATCGAGGGGATGCGCCCGTACCCGGTCGCTTCCCACCACCCCCTCGAGCGCGGCGATCAGATCCATCGGTCGCAGCATACCGCCGGGCTCCGAGGGCGGGTCCTGGCCCGCCGACAGCCGTCGGGTTACCGCCACATCGGCGCTTCGACTACCGTCGGTGGGACGTCTACCACCGTTCGCGACCGCGGAGGCGTTCCATGCCGTCCATCCCCCACCCGACCAGACGCCGGGCCCTGTCCGTCCTCGCCATCCTCGCCGTGGCGGCCTCCCTGCTCGGCGCGGTCCCGGCATCCGCCACCGAAGGCGTCGGGCTGTTCGACCCGTCCACCGGACGCTGGCGCCTCCGCCAGGCATCTGGCGCCACGACCGCGTTCTACTTCGGCAACCCCGGAGACGTCCCGTTCACCGGCGACTGGGACTGTGACGGCATCGACACCCCGGGCCTGTACCGGATCTCGGACGGCTTCGCCTACCTCCGCAACACCAACACCGCGGGGGTCGCCGATGTCTCGTTCTTCTTCGGCGATCCCGGCGACGTCCCGATCGCCGGGGACTTCGACGGCGACGGTTGCGACACCCTGGGGATCTACCGCTCCTCCACCCAGGAGTTCCACATCATCAACCGCCTCGGCACCGATGGCGGGGGCCTCGGGCGAGCCGAGTACTCGTTCGTGTTCGGCGATCCGGGCGACCAGCCGTTCGTGGGCGACTTCGACGGTGACGGCATCGACGAGGTGGGGCTCCACCGGGCCTCGACGGGCTTCGTCTACTACCGGGACACACTGACGACCGGCGTCGCCGACCATGCGTTCTTCTTCGGTGATCCGGGTGACCGGTTCGTGGCCGGCGACTGGGGACCGACCGACGGTGTCGACACGCCCGGGATCTTCCGGCCCCGAGACGCCGCGTTCTACCTCCGCTACGCCAACACCGAGGGCAACGCCGACGAGAGCTTCCCGATGGGCTCGTCGACCTGGCTGCCGATCTCCGGCGAGTGGGGGAACCTCCCCGCCCCGCCGTGCACGGTGTTCCCCGACGACAACATCTGGAACGCCAGGGTCGACACGCTCCCGGTCCATTCCAGGTCCGACGACTACATCGCCACCATCGGCGCTTCGACGACGCTGCATCCCGACTTCGGCTCCGGGGAATGGCCGCCAGGGTCGGGGTCCCCTATCGGGATCCCCTTCGTCACCGTCGACGGCGGGCAGCCGGACGTGCCGATCACCTACACCGACTACGGGGACGAGAGCGACCCCGGACCGTTCCCGATCCCGGCAGACGCTCCGGTCGAGGGCGGCTCTGCGGGGACCGGGGATCGCCATGTCCTGGTCCTCGACGACGAGGATTGCGTGCTGTACGAGCTGTTCAACGCGTTCCCACAGGCCGACGGCTCCTGGAAGGCGTCGTCGGGGGCTCGCTACGACCTGCGTTCCAACGCCTTGCGGCCCGACGGATGGACGTCGGCGGACGCCGCCGGCCTGCCGATCCTCCCCGGGCTCATCCGCTACGACGAGGTCGCCTCGGGTGAGATCACCCATGCCATCCGCTTCACCGCCGCCCAAACCCAGCGCGCCTATGTGTGGCCCGCCCGGCACTTCGCCTCCAGCATCACCGATCCCCGGTACCCCCCGATGGGTCAACGGTTCCGGCTCCGGGCGAGCTTCGACACGTCCGGCTTCTCCCCGGAGGTGCGGGTGATCCTCGAAGCCTTCAAGCGCTACGGCCTCATCCTGGCCGACAACGGTTCGTCGTGGTTCGTCTCGGGCGCTCCCGACGACCGCTGGGACAACGACGTGCTCCGCGAACTCAAGTCGGTCCCCGGCAGCGCCTTCGAAGCCGTCGACGTGTCGTCGCTCATGGTCGACCCAGACTCGGCCAGGGTCGGCCCCTGACCATCCCCGTTCTCCCACAACCCAGGGTTGTGGAAGCCCCCACTGGGCTTGGCGAACCCAGGGTTGTGGAAGCCCTCTGAGGGCGCTGCGAACCCTGGGTTCGGGGGGACTGGCGAACCCTGGGTTGTGGGAGCCCTCAGAGGGCGCCGCGAACCCTGGGTTCGGGAGGACGGGTCAGGCGGAGCGCCACTCGGCGACCTCGAGGCCGAGGCCGAGGACCGCATCGAGGTAGGGATCGGCGATGTCGTCGACGGTGACGACCCCCCGGAGCTCGGCGAACGCCGAACCGACCGCGACCATCGCACCGGCGGCCAGCGCCAGCGCCTCGAGATGCGCCGCATGGTCGGCGACCGCCACGATCCGCTCCCTCGGATGTTCCGCCGCCGTCACATGCACCACCGCGCCCGCCCAGTCACCCTGCGTCGGCGCGGCGAAACGCCGCACCGTCCCACTCGTGCCCCGGGCCGCAGCCCACAGCGGACCGACCGGATCGGGGAAGCGACTCGGATGGCCCCGGCGGAGCGGACGACCAGGTTCGGTCCATACGATGTCGATCGGGCTCCCCTCGCCGGCCCCGGCCGCCTCGTGAGCAGCCAAGGACGGAGCGATCCCCGAACCGAGGTTGGCGCCCACCAGCACGGCGGCATCGGAAGCGACGGGGACCGATCCGACGGGCCGATCCACCCACGTCACCGCCGGGACGCCGGCGGCAGCCGCAGCAGCGAGGACCTCCGACGGATCGGTCGCATCGGTCACCACCACGTCGTAGGTCGACAGGTCCAGGACCCGAACCAGCCGATCATCCTCATCCGACGGGTTCCGATCGACCAGACCGAGCAGCTCGAGATCCGGTTCGGCGAGCAGGATCCGCCCCGCTCGCGTTCCGACCTCCGATCGCTGGTCGAGCGCGATCCTCACGGCCGATCCCGGCGCCGGTGCGTGGCCGGATGCCACGTTCCGGACGCCTCGGGCGGCTGCACTCGCCGACCGAGCAGCGCCACCGCCGCCGCGGCCACCGCGGCGGCCACCACCACCAGTCCCAAGGTCCGCTGTCTCACCCGCCCGACGATAGCCCTCAGGGAAGCGAACGCGGCTATCGTTCGTGACCTCGGACACGGGTCCGAGCTCGCGTAGCGAGCGAAGTCCGGTGAGAACCCGGCGCTGTCCCGCAACTGTGAAGCCCCGACCAGGGGACGAGCCAGGTCGCCTCGACACGCGATGTGTGGCCGAACCTTCGGAGGAGGGGTGAGGTCGCGGCTCGTCTACCGGCTCCTCCGCTGAGAAAGGAGAAGCCGAAGATGACCCGACGCACCATGTTCGTCGCCGTCGCGGTGGCCCTCGTCCTGGCCGCCTGCGGAGGAGGCGCCTCACCCGGCGCCACCACGACCGTCCCCGACGAGCCATCGAC
>JALVQZ010000271.1 GCA_027036355.1 Acidimicrobiia bacterium
CAGGACCTCGTCGACGACCTCGACGCGAAAGCCGCCGCGGCGCGCCGGTTCGACCTCGTCTACGTGTCGGCGACGCCCCAGACGACCGACCGCCGGACGATCGCCGGCGGCTGGGACGGCGCCGACCTGCCCGACCGATGGCGGAACCGACCCCTCGACGATCCCGAGGTGATCGACGCCTACCTGGCCTGGTGCCGGTGGCTCATCGACCGGTTCGACCCTGACTGGTTCGCCTACGGCATCGAGGTCAACGCCAACATGCGGCGCGGCGACCCCGAGTACGACGCGTTCCGCCGGCTCGCCCAGGTCGTCTACCCGGCCTTGAAGGCGGAACACCCCGACCTGCCCGTCTTCCTGACGTTCCAGATGGGCAGCTTCGAGATCCCCATCGACGAGCAGATGGCCGTCACCGAGGAACTCATGGCCTACTCGGACCTGATGGGGGTGTCGAGCTACCCGTACCTGGCGCCGGGCCTGGTCGACGTCGGCGACGGCGATCCACGCGACCTGCCCACGGACTGGTTCGACGCGATGGCGTCCATCGACCCGTCAAAGCCGGTGGCGATCACCGAGACCGGCTTCATCGCCGAACCCCTCGACCTCGCCGCCTACGACATCGCCGTTCCCGGCAGCCCCGAAGGTCAGGCTGCGTACGTCGACTTCCTGCTGGCGGCGGCGGATCGTCTCGGAGCCGAGTTCGTCGTCTGGTGGCAGATCCGCGACTACGACGACATGTACGACCTGCTCGTCGACCTGGGTCGAGACGACCCGGCGTTCCTCATCTGGAGGGACATCGGCCTGTTCGCCGGCGATGGAACGCCGAGGCCGGCTCTGGCGGTGTGGGACGCATGGAAGGAGGCTGAGTTCCGATGATGCGGGTCGGACGATGCCCGGCCGAAGCGCCGACCCGTGGCAGACTTGCGGGCATGACCGAACCCACCCTCCCCGTCTGCATCATCGGCGCCGGCTCGTCGGGCATCGTGTCGCTCAAGGTCCTCCGCGCCCACGGCATCGACGTGGATTGCTTCGAGATCGGCTCGGACATCGGCGGCAACTGGCGCTACGACAACGACAACGGCCGCTCCGCCGCCTACGCCTCGTTGCACATCGACACGTCGAAGGACCGGATGGCGTTCTCCGACTTCCCGATGCCGAGGCACTGGCCCGCCTACCTGCACCACACCCAGGTGTTGGCCTACTTCGAACGCTACGTCGAGCATTTCGACCTGCGTCCGGCCATCACGTTCCGCACCGAGGTCGTCTCCGTCGCTCCCCATGAGGACGGCTGGGAGGTCACCGTCCGGAACCTCGACACCGACGCCGTCGCCACCAAGGTGTACCGGGCGGTCCTGGTCGCCAACGGACATCACTGGGACGAGCGCTGGCCGGACATCCCCGGCACCTTCACGGGCGACATTATGCATTCGCATTCGTATCGCACGCCCGACGTCGCCCACGGCAGGCGGGTCGTGGTGCTCGGGGCGGGCAACTCCGCGGCCGATATCGCCTGCGAGGTGAGCTGGCACGCCGACGAGGTGACGATATCGACCCGCCGCGGCGCCCACATCATCCCCCGCTACCTCCTGGGCCGGCCCACCGACACGTTCACGAACCCGCTCATCTCCAGGTTGCCGATCGAATGGCAGCGGATCCCCTACCGGGCGTTGCTGTGGATCGCCCGGGGTCGCCAGTCCAAGTACGGATTCCCCGAACCCGATCACCCCCTCCTCGCCGAACACCCGACCCTGTCCCAGGACCTCCTCGGTCTGGTACGCAGCGGGGACATCGCCGTCAAGCCGGCCATCGTCGGGTACGAAGGATCCACGGTGCGGTTCGCCGACGATTCGGAGATCGACGCCGACCTGGTCATCTACGCGACCGGCTACCGGATCTCGTTCCCGTTCCTGCCCGACGAGGTGCTCCGAGTCGAGGACAACCACATCCCGTTGTACCGCAAGGTGGTGCATCCCGACCTGCCGGGCCTGTTCTTCATCGGGCTGATCCAGCCCCTCGGGGCGATCATGCCGCTGGCCGAGCTGCAGGCCGAGTGGGTGGCGCGGATCCTGCGGGGGGCGCCGCTGCCGTCGACCGACACCATGAAGGCGGCGATCGCCGGCGAGCAGGACGAGATCCGCCGCCGCTACGTCGATTCGCCCCGCCACACGATCCAGGTCGACTTCTTTCCCTACAAGCAGCTCATGCGGGACGAGATCGCCGCCGCCGACGAGGCCCTTCGACCCTCCCCGGTCCCGGTGGAGGCCTCCGGGGCCTGATCGTGTTCGTCGGCGCTCACCCGCCGATGGCGAACCGGACCGACACGGTCACGGTCACGGCCTGCTGACCCGGCTCGATGGGGGTCACGGCCTGGTCGGCGCCCAGCGCCTCGGCTCGCCCGAAGTAGGGGATCGGCGGCACCGACGAGAACGACTCGGTGATCGAGATCGGCGCCCCGAGGCTCACCCCGGCCAGGGACGCGAGCTGTTCGGCCTTCTTCCTGGCGTCGTCGAACGCTTTCGCCCGGGCAGCCTCGACGAGGGCCGAGTCGTCGTCGATCGAGAACGACACTCCCTGGACGATGACGTCGTCGCCGCCGACGGAGGTGGCGGCGTCGATCACCGACCCGGCGGCGTCGACGTCCCGGATCTTGGCCACCACCGTGTTGTTGACCCGATAGCCGCGAAGCTCCTGGCCCTCGCCCCGGTAGTCGTACTCGGGGAAGATCGAGTAGTTGGCCGTCTGGATGTCCTTCTCGGCGACCCCGGCGGACTTCAACGCCGAGATCAGCGCATCGGCCTTCTCGGCGGCGTCGGCCACGGCCCGGTCCACCGACGGGCGCAGCACCGAGACGCCGATCGAGACCGTCAGCGTGTCGGGAACACCGGTCACCTCTCCGGTTCCGGAGACCGCGATCCCGGTGGCGTTCTGGTCCGCTCCGGTGTTCTGGACCGTCACCGACGGGGTTCCGCAGGCGGCGGCGACCACCGCCAAGGTGGCGACGGCGGCGATCAGGATGGGCTTGCGCATGGGATCGTTCTCCTGGCTCGACTCGACGATGAGACGCCGCGACCCGCTCCCGAGGTTCCCGCACGCCGTCGGGAAAGCGCCCGCTTGGCGGTCATCCGGGGGTAACTTTGCGGCATCCCGACGCCCAGATCCGGTTGGTTACCGATGTCCGACAGTGCACCACGGGGTCCACGGACCGTCCCTTGGGGGAGGGTCATCCAGCGTGTCCTGCTGCTCGTCCTGGGGCTCGTGGTCTTCAACCTGCTCCTCCCGCAGCTCCTGAGCATGCTCAAGCAGGTGCCGGCCCTCGAGACGATCGACTTCCGCTGGTTCGTCGTCATCTTCCTCCTCGAGGTCGGGGCGTTCGTCGCCTTCTGGGAGTTGACCCGGGTGGCCGTTCCCGGCGTGTCGTGGTTCGTCGCCGCCACCTCCCAGCTCGCCGCCAACGCCGCCGCCAAGGTCATGCCCGGAGGGGCGATGGTCGGCGGAGCGCTGTACTACCGGATGCTGTCGGTCTCGGGCATCCCCCAAGGTCAGGCCGCCGCCGCGCTGGCCGCCACCTCGTTCATCTCGACCCTCGTGTTGCTGTCCCTTCCGGCCGCGGCGATCCTCATCGCCGCCCTGTCGGCGCCGATCCCCCAGGGCCTTCTTCCCGTGGCGCTCATCGGGACCATCCTGTTCGCCGTCTTGTTCATGGTCGCACTGGTCCTCGCTCGGACCGACAAACCGCTGCTCGTCGCCGGCCACCTCATCGAGCGGGCCGTCTCGTGGGCGGCCCACCGCTTCCACAAGCCGTGGCACGTCTCCACCGAGTCGTTCATCCATCGTCGCGACGAGGTCGTCACCGCTCTCGGCGCCCGGTGGCGAAAGGCCGTGGGAGTGGCCGTGCTCAACTGGCTGCTCGACTACCTGGCCCTGTTCATGTCGTTGGTCGCCGTCGGGGCCCGGCCCCGGGCGAGCCTGGTGCTCCTCGCCTTCGCCAGCGCCGCCGTCCTCGGCATGATCCCGATCACCCCGGGGGGTCTCGGGTTCGTCGAGATCGGCCTCAGTTCGCTCCTCACCCTGTCGGGAGTCCCCGCGTCCGACGCCGTTCTCGCCACCCTCGCCTACCGGCTCTTCCAGTTCTGGATGCCCATCCCCGCCGGAGCGGTCGCCTACGCCCTGTTCCGGATGCGTTACGGCAAGGTCAAGGATCTGCCGCAACCGAGTCCCTCGTGATGGTCATCCCCGCCGGGGCTCGGCGCATCCGGTGACGTTGACCATGGCGGCGGGGCCGAACCGCGGCGCGAACGGCTCCGAGACGGTGACGCACACCCGGACCGGTGTGGCATCGACCGTCGCCGTCCGGCCGGTTCGAGGCCGAGCCCCGAGCGCCGCCTCGCGGGCGACGACCGCCGCCGCGGTCGGATCGAGACGAAGCTCACCGCCGTAGGCGGCGACACGATCGATCACGCCGGCGCCGGCCTCGGCTCCGGCGTCGGCAGCGAAGGCGGCTTCCCGGTAGGTGGCGGCGAAGGCGATGACGTCGCTCGCCAAGGCGACGACCGCCAGGGCCACGAAGATCAGCGCCGCCATGAACGGCAGCATCGACCCGCGTTCGCTCATGGTCCGCTCCGGTAGCGCCCTTCGGTCGCCGTGGCTCGGCCGGTCACCGTCATCGACGCCGGGGAGCCTTCGGGACCCAGCACCGGGACGTCGATCGACACGGCCACCACGACGGTGCCGGCCGTTCGGTCGATCGCGACCGTCGCCTCTGGAACGATCCGCCGGGCCTCCCGCCGAGCATCGTCGAGCGACCCGGTTCGGGCTGCCAGGGTCGCCGCGTAGCGGGCCGCCTCGGCCGCGGCGGCTCCGGCCGCCGACATCCGGCCGATCGTGACGAGCGCCTGCACGGCCAGGAGGACCACCGCGAAGCCGATGACGACCGTCTCGATGAGGGCGGACCCTCGGCTCATGGGAACGCCGCCACCCGAACGCGGGAGCGCACCACGATCCGCACCGGTACCACGTCGGGTCCCGGACCCCGCCACGAGAACCAGGCGACCGCCTCCGCCGAGGTCGTATCCACCGTCACCGAGGCCGTCACGTCCTCGGCTCCGGGAAGAGCCGAGGCGATCTCGGCGGCCAGGCGATCCTCGGCTGCCGCGGGGTCTGCGCCGGCGCGGGCAGCGCGCCGGGCGGCCGCGGCGACGGCCGTCGCCGCCACGTCGTGGGCAACGACGACGAACGCCACCTGCACGATCAGCACCAGTAGCACGAACACCACCAGCATCGCCGCCATGCCCTCGACCAGCGCCGAGCCGTCTTGGCGCCCGAGCCGTGGGGACATCAAGCGAAGAACGCCGACAACTGCGCGACGACGCTCGCCCACACCTGGGTGGCCGCCGACCGGACCTGAGGGAGCAACGTGGCGATGACCAGCACCGCGATCGTCGCCAGACCGAGCCACTCCACGGTGGTGGCTCCCCGTTCGTCGAACCGCATGTTCACCTCCTCTCCCAGTGCTCGTCGTTCCTCATGGCCCGCCGGCGAGGCTGCGCAGCCCCAGCAGCGTCGGGTACAGGAGGAACACCATGGCGATCGGGACCATCAACGCCAGCACCGGCCCGTACGAGGCGACGGCTCGGCTGCCGGACTCGGCGCTCATCTCCCTCGCCAGCGATGCCCGGTAGTCGATCGCCAGATCGGCGAGGGCCTCGACCAGTCGACCGCCGGTGACGTGGGCATGGCCGAGGAGGCCGTAGAGACGAGCCGCTTCCGGGTCGGCGGTCGTCCGGCCGGCGCGAGCCAGCGCCTCGGGCGCGCCGGTTCCCGCATCGTGGGCTTCGAGGACACGCGCGAGCTCCTCGGCGGCGACGCCGGACGAGCGCCCGACGTAGCCTTCGATGGCGGCCATGACCGGCTCGCCGGCCAGGATCAGGAGCGCCACGGCATCGGCGACGACCGGAAGCTCGAAACGGAGCGCGCGGGCCCGTCGCTCTCGCCTGGTCGTGAGCCACATGGAGAACGCCAGGAGGCCACCGGCTCCGCCCAGGACGGTGAGCGGTAGGACCGAGCGGCCGGTACCCGCCACGAACAGGTCGCCCTGGGCGGCGAGCGCTCCGAGGGCCGCGCCGATGGCCAGCGCGACCATCCGGCGTGCCGCCAGCTCCGCACGCGACCACGACAGGCCGGCCTGGAGGAGCGTGGGATCGTCGTCGCGGCCGGGTTCGGGCACGCGGTCGGGTTGGACGCGCAGGTACGGGGCGACCCGGTCGGCGAGACGGACGGTCCGCGTCGCGGTCGCCAGCAGGTAGACGGCGATCCCAGCCGTGGCCGCCCACACCCAGCTCATCGGAGTCCTCGCGTCATCGGAACACTCGCGTCATCGGAACACTCTGGGCATCGTCGACAGGGCCGCGGCGCGCCGCGACAGCACGAACCCGGCGCCGGTGGCGACCAGACCCACGGCGATCACCACGGCCCCTGCCGACGATCGATAGGCGGCGGCCGCCTGGGGGTTCGTCGACACCGTCAACGCCAGCAGCAGCCACGGAGCGACGAGCGCCACCGCCGCGGTCATCCGCTGCTCGGTCATCGCCGCATGGTGCGCCTTGCGCAGCCGCAGCTCGTCGCCGACGGACGCCGCCAGCGCGGTCAGGATCCGCCCGACGGCCCGCCCGCCGCTTCGGTGCGCCATCTCGATGGTCGTCAACACCCGGTCGGCGGTGGGGTCGGCGAGGTCGGATCGCACGCGGCCGATGGCGGCGCCGAAACCGTCACCGAACGCGACGGCGTCCTCGACCTGGGCGGCTGCCTCGGCCAGTGGCCCACCGGCGGACCTGGCGGCGTCGACGAACGCCGCAGGAAGCGTCTCGCCGGCCGAGATCCGCGACCGCATGTGGGCCAGGACGTCGGGCCACGCGTCGGCGACGTCGGCCCGACGCTTCCGGATCCTGGACGCGTCGATGCCCACGGGAACCATCCCCACGATGACGCCGATGGCGATGGCTGCCGCGGGAACATCGAGCAGACCGAGGGCCAGGACCGTCCCGGCGGCCCCCGTCAGGATCCCGGCGAACAGGATCCGGGCTCGCGGTGGGGAGAAGGTGATCGAACCGAACGCCGGGACGCGGCCCGTGACCAGCACCCACACCGCGCCCGCCGCAGCCAGGGCCGCCACCCCTCTCATCGGGTCCACCTCACGTCGGCGAACCGCTCGTCGTCGGGCCTCGCCGCGGTCCATTCGAGGGTCCCGTGGTGGCGACGGAACAGCGTCTCGACCGTGAAGACGTCGCTGTCGAGCTGTGTCTGGACGTAGCCGACCTCGTCGACGAAGCGGCCCGCCGGGGTTCGCCGAACGAACACGACGAGGTCGGTCACGGAGCTGACCGTTCGACGCACGAACGGGATCGAGACGTTCTGGCCCGCCAGGACCGAGTACGAGACGAGCTTCTCGAGCGCATCGCGCGCCGAGTTGGCGTGCAAGGTGGCCAGCCCGGAGCATCCGGCGTTGAGCGCCATGAGCATGTCGAGGGCCTCGGGGCCCCGCACCTCGCCGATGACGATCCGGTCGGGGCGCTGTCGGAGCGCCTCCCGAACGAGATCCCGAAGGGTGATCTCGGCGCCGCCGTCCAACCCGGCCTCCCGAGTCTGCATCTGGGTCATGTCGGGCAGATCGGCCTCGATCTCGAAGACCTCCTCGCACGTCACGACCCGACGGTCCGGAGGCACCTCACGCAGGAGACAGTTGACGAGCGTCGTCTTGCCCGCCCCCGGAGCCCCGGCGACCACGACCGTCGCGTCCCGCCGCATCGCGGTGGCGAGCAGATCGGCGACGCCGGCGGTCATCGTTCCCCGCGCGACCAGCTCGTCCAATCCGGAGGCGACCACCACGAACTTGCGGATCTGGATGTTGAGCCGGTCGTGTCGGGTGACGGGCGGGCCGGTGATGTGGAGCCGCGATCCGTCGGGGAGCTGGGCCGACACGATGGGCGAAGCCAGGTCGAGGCGACGTCCCGTTCCGGCCAGGAGCTGGTCGGCGATGCGGCGAACCGCCCGGGTGTCGACGACGTGGGGAAGCAGCTCCTTGACGCCGTTGCGGACCACGAACGTGCGGTGGCCGCCGAGGACGATGATCTCCTCGATGTCGGGATCGGCCAGCAGCTCGGCGACGAACCCGTAGCGTTCCGAGGTGACGGCGGTCATGGGGCCACCAGGGGGGCGAGGAGGCGGCGGAGCCGTCGGTCAGGGGGAGTGGCCGACAGCGCCGCCGCCCGGATCTGGGGACGGTCGGGGATGAGGACGGCGGGGTCGAGGCCGAGCCACCGTCGTGACGCGGCGACCGCGTCGGGAACCCCGCGGCGGGGGACACGGTTGACGACCAGGGCCGGCGGCGGCCCGGACCACGCCGCCGCGATCGCGGCTGCCCGCACGATCCCGACCGCGGAGGCATCGGCGACCAGTACGGCATCGTCGGCGCGTTTGAGGATCGGATCGTCGGGGGCGGGCAGACCCCGGTCGACCACCACGCGCCCGTACCGTTCGGTGGCGGCGTCGAGGATGTCGTCGATCGACGACGGGCGAAGCTCCGGACTCGACGGACGATGGGATCCGACGAGCACGTCGAGCTTCCCGACGCGCCGGAGGTCGACGTCGTCGATGCGTCCCGAGGCGCGGACCTCGTCGGCGGCGTCGGTCAGGTCCGGGCGG
>JALVQZ010000272.1 GCA_027036355.1 Acidimicrobiia bacterium
GGTGTGGGCCATCGGCCGAACCAAGCTCCGGGGGTTCCTCCGGACAGAACGGCGCCCCCGCGCCGTCGAACCGATGCCGGTGGTCGCTCCCGATCCCGCCGAGCTCACCGTCCTCAACGAGGAGCACGCCGACATCCGGGCCGCGCTGGATCGTCTCGGTCCTCGCGACAAGGAGCTCCTCTGGCTGCGCGAGGTGGAAGGCCTGTCCTATGGGGAGATCGGCTCGCGACTCGGCGCCGCGTCCGGTGCGGTGCGGGTGGCGTGCATGCGCGCCCGCCGCCGCCTTCAACGCGCCTACGAACAGCCGGCGCAGCGCGACCGAGGGGGAACACGCGATGGACGAGGGTCGTAACCCGCGGGAGAGCGGCGCCGCCCTCGTCGAGATGGCCCTCGTCGCTCCCCTCCTCCTCCTGCTCCTGTTCGGCATCATCGAAGCGTCGTGGGCGTTCTCGCAGACGGCGGACCTGCGTCACGGGGCGAGGGAAGGCGCTCGCCTCGCCGCGGTCGACTTCGGGGATCGGGACGTCATCCGAGCCGAGGTCTGCAGCCGGATGGATCTGTCCACCGACCCGGCCCGGGTCGAGATCGTCTTCTCGGATCTCAACGGAACCGGAGAACGGAACGATTCGGCCCGCATCACCGTCCGGCAGCAGTACTCGAGCCTGACCGGCTTCCTCGACGGCATCTTCCAGGACAAGATGCTGACCTCATCGATCGAGTTCCGGCTGGAGCGGCCCGTCGACGGGACGGCGTCGTGGTGGGGAGCACCCGACACCGACGACCCGACGAGCATCGACCCGACCCTCGACTGCGTCCCATGACGATGCGGCGTCGCTTCAGGTCCGAGGAATCCGGAGCGGTCCTGGTGATCGTGGGTCTGCTCATGGTGGTCCTCCTCGCGTTCGCCGCGGTCGCCGTCGATCTGGGCGCCGCGTTCGTGGGAAGGCGCACGGCCCAGAACGCCGCCGACATCGGCGTCCTGGCCGGTGCCCTCCAGACGGCCGGTCTGCCGTCGAACGCCGACGACGGCGACTTCTCGGTCCTCGGACCCCGCGAAGCGGCCGAGGTCGAGATCCGGCGCATCGTCGACGAGAACTACGGGACGTCCGACCCCGACTGGGCGGCATGCACCGACCCGGACCGCCCTGCGGAGTTCACGATCACCGGCTTCGACACGCCATGTATCAGCTTCACCCGGTCGCTGCAACGGATCCGCGTCAAGGTGCCCGTCGTGCGGATCCCGACCGGGTTCGCTCGCATCGTCGGCATCGAATCGATCCCGGTGGACGCTTTCGCCGAAGCCACCCTCGAGATCGACCAGTCCGGCGACGTCCTGCCCTTCGGGGTCGCCTCGCTCGCTCCTCCGACGGTGGCGTGCATCTCGGACGCCCCCAACGCCCCCCAACCGTGCGATGGTTCGGACGCCGGGAACTTCCAACGCCTCGACATCACGCTGTTCGGCAACGCGAGCCTGGGAACGACCCTCGACTGCAACAAGGACAACCGGACGCTGGCGACCAACATCGCCCTCGGAGCCGACCATCCACTGTCCGACTCGGGCGGGCTGTCCGACGACGTCGAATGCAACGCCGGACCGAACTTCGGAGCCAGACCGCAGATCATCAACGCACAGACCGGGACGCCCCAGGGGCCGCTGCACGACGGCATGATCGGCGGCGTCACGTTCGGGGGCACGAAGCTGTTCGACGGCCGGTTGACCGATGTGGCCAACTCGGCGGCGACCGTGTCCCTGTACGGCGAGACGCTCGACAACACCCCGTTGTGGCACTTCATCGCTCCCGGACTCACGGGGATCCCGGACAGCTGCCGGCGCGCCTCGTTCGACGACTCGATCGACATCGACCCCGGCGATGGTCTGCCGTCCAACCAGCACGACTGGGACTCGGACCTGTGGGATGCGACGAATCCGGAGCCTGCCCCGATCGGAGAGACGAACGAGTCCTTCGAGCACATGGCCCGCTGCCTGCGCGACTATGTCGCCGCGGGTTCGACGACCGACTTGTTCACGGTCGACGCGATCGATGGGGACCCGACCAACGCCACGTTCGATCTCCAGCGGTCCCCCCGGTGGGGCTACGCACCGGTCGGTACGTTCGGCTCCGGGGTCTCGGTGCCGTACACGATCACCGCGTTCGCTCCGATCTACATCGAGACCTTGGCGACCAGGTGCAACGGAGCGAGCGGATGTTCTGCCACCTGGAACGCCGGCGAGAGCCCCCAGGGTGCGTTCAACCAGAACATCCGGGCCGCGGTGGCGTTCGTGATCCCTCTCGAAGCGCTCCCCGACGCCGTCAACGACGCCGCGCCGGGGTCCAGCGAGAACCTCGACTACATCCTCACCCGCTGACGACCGGCCCTTCGGACCGACGATCCGGGCCCTCGGGGGAGGTCAGCCTTCTTCGCGGTCGGTGCGTCCCCGGTCGTCGCGGTCGGGGTCGGTACGTTCCCGATCGGGCGGTGAACCCTCTCCCGGCGCCCGCGGCGGCGCCCAGTCCTCGGCGCCCCGGGCTCCGGACGCCGCCACGAGTCGCGGCGGAAAGACGGCGAGGGGCAGCGGGGCACCACGTCGGATCTCGACGACGGCGACCGCCCACGACCCCAGACCCCAGATCAGCCCGACGAGATAGATCAGCCCTCCGACTTGCGGGACGAACCAGATGGCGAGCGTCCACAGGACGGCCCCGACCAGGAACCCGCCGAAGAGCCCACCTCGCCCCCGCAGGAGACGGACGCCGGCTGCGGTGACGGCAGGGACCGGACCGACGAAGGCGCCGGCGGCCATGACCAGCAGCAGGACCAGCGCCAGCGGCAGGCCGACGAGGGTGAGGACCAGCAAC
>JALVQZ010000273.1 GCA_027036355.1 Acidimicrobiia bacterium
GAAGAACCCCGCAGCGTCGCCGTCCACGACGGCCATGCCCGCAGCCGACGAGCCCAGCGACGCGAACATCGCCGGAGGTTCGATCCGTTCGAGGATCCCCCTCCACCCGGCGACGGGTTCCCTCGCGGCTCCCGCGATCCGGTGTTGGAGATCCACCCAGGAGTCGTCGGGAGTGTCGGTCACCACGACGTCGCCCACCTCGTGCTCCGACGCTGCCAGCGCGCCCGCCATCACGACCGTCTCGTCGGCGGGAACGAAGCCGAGCTCCCGTAGCGAACCGCCGACCCCTGGACCGGCGAGCGGTGTCATCCGGAACCGGAGAGGCAACCCGCGTGCCCGGTACCACCGACGCGCCTCGTCGACCATCGAGCCGACATCCCCGCCCGCGTCGCCGATCGGCAGCACCGAATTGGCCCGCCGGGAGAACCCGTCTGCGAAGCGCAGCTCCCATCCGGAACGATGCTCGGTCTCCCGCGCCGGCCAGGCACGGCGGGCCAGCCGCTCCAACGCGGCCACATCGACGCTCATGCCGTCGACCTCGTCGGATCGAGGATCCGGGTGCGCACTCGACCCATGCCCAACAGGCGCTACACGACGGGTTCTTCGATCCGGAACACCGGATGAGCGGAGGCCTCGGCGACGAAGTCGTCGACGGTGGGATCCGCGGGGACGTCGAAGTAGGGATGAACGATCTTGCCGACCTGCGCGTGGTAGACGGCGAGCACCCGGCCAGCCTTTTCGGGGCCGACTTCGGTGACGGTGATCGGCTCGGCCTCGCCGCCACGCTGCAACGTAGCCGTGCCGGAAGCCCGGATGTTGTGCACCCATCCGACCTCCCCGTAGGGCGACACCAGGTACCGGATCCCGTCGACCTCGACGGGGGTGACCGGCACGGTCCGCGGCTGGTGGGAGCGCCGCCCGACCGTGGTCAGCTCATAGGCGGGCCCTCTCCCCTTCCTGGCGAGGAACGACATGACGGCGTTCACGGCCCGGCGAAAGGCGTTCATCTCGTAGCGTTTGGCCATGGTCACCTCCTAGGTGCCGGTGGGGGCACGGTACGACTCCAGTGCGGCAAGGAGCTCCGGGACGAACCGCACCGGCTTCCCCTCGAGGTTGGTCATGGCGGCGGTGAGCTCCTGCTCGGCGATCAGCTCGTCACCCCGGTACATGCGCTGACGCCAGCGGGTCGTCACCCGCTTGGTTCCGAGCACCTCGGTCTCGACGACGACCTCGTCACCCATCGACGCCGACGCCAGGAAGCGGGTGTGGATCTCGGTCACGATGATCATGACCCCGCGTTGAGCCATCTCGGTCAGGTCGAATCCGGCTTCGGCCAGAAGCTCGATCCTGGCCGTCTCGAAGTACTGGACGTACACGGAGTGGTTGAGGTGGGCGTACGGGTCGAGCTCGTAGAAGCGGACCTTGATGGGATAGCGATGGGCCATGGGGCGACACGCTACTCGACGTCGTGGAACCCGAGCTGCCTCCAGGCCTCGTACACGCCGACGGCGGCGGCGTTGGCGAGGTTGAGACTCCGGCCGCCCGGAGCGATCGGGATCCGCACCTGCTCGGTGATCGCCGGATGCTCGAGGACCCCGGCGGGCAACCCGACCGATTCACGGCCGAACACGAGAGCATCACCAGCCTGGTACGCGACGTCGGTGTAGCGGCGGACGGCGTGCTGGGTGAAGGCGAAGAGTCGGGACGGCGCCACCGCCGTCAGGAACGCCTCGAAGTCCTCGTGCACCATCACCTGTGCGTACTCCCGGTAGTCGAGTCCCGCCCGTCGAAGACGGGCGTCGTCGAGACGGAACCCGAGCGGCTCGATGAGATGAAGGCGGCATCGGGTGTTCACCGTGAGCCGCATCAGGTTGCCGGCGTTCGGGGCGATCTCCGGCTCGTGGAGCACGACCTCGAACATCCTCGTCACTCCTCGCCGCGAACGGCCTTCTCGAGAAGGAGGAGGAACGACAACGCCGGGTCCTTCGATTGGATCGTCTGTGCCGCCGACCAATGCTCCGAGATCACCTCGTGCATGAACCTGCCGATGTGCCCGAGCGAGATCCAGGCGTACCCCTTGGGTCCGTTCTTGGGCGGACGCGACCCGAAGGCCATCAGCCGCACTCGCACCCCGACCGGATGGACGGCCTCGCCGTCGGCGACCAGCTGCTCGACGATGTCGAGGGCGGTGCCCTCTTCCATCTCACCGAAGCGATGGAGGATGGCATGGAGGACCTTCGGGTCGCGGGCGGCCGCGTTGATCTCGGCCCGCCCCTCCTTCACCTCGGCGATGATCAGGTCGATCCGGTCGTCGGCGACGTCGAGGACCGGATCGCACTCGATCCGAGACCCGTGGGTGGCGTGGCCGATGTCGGCGCGTCCGGCTCCGGGGAACCGCACGGCCAGCATGTCGGCGTCGGTGACGGTGCGCACCTGGCCCGTGTCGAGGAGATCCAGGACGGGGTACTCGGTCACCGTGAAGTACCCGTTCATGTACAGGTAGCTCTGCACGAGGGCAACGGCGGTGTCCACGTCGGCCAGACTAGGGCCATGCCGGACCGGGAGCCGACGCGGTCGACGGTAGCCTGGGTGCGTTCACGAGGAGGAGAGCAGGGGCGTGGATTTCGAGTTCAGCGACGAGCAGAAGGCGTTCCGGAAGGTCATCCGCGAGTTCGCCGAGGCCGAGATCGCACCGTACGCCGAGGAGTGGGACCGCACCCACCGGTTCCCGACCGAGACGGTCCTGAAGATGGGCGAACTGGGACTCTTCGGGCTTCCGTTCCCCGCCCGGTACGGCGGATCCGAAGCCGACTTCACGACGTTGTGCATCGCCATCGAGGAACTGGCTCGAGTCGACCAGTCGATGGCGATCACGCTGGAGGCCGGGGTCGGCCTCGGGATCAACCCGATCGCGACCTACGGGACCCCCGAGCAGAAGGAACGGTGGCTGCCCGATCTCGTCGCCGGCCGGGCACTGGCGGCGTTCGGTCTCACCGAACCCGACGCCGGGTCCGACGCGGGAGCGACGAAGACCAGAGCGGTTCTCGACGGGGACGAGTGGGTGATCAACGGCTCGAAGGCCTTCATCACCAATTCCGGAACCGACATCACCTCGCTGGTGACGATCACCGCCCGGACCGGCGACGACGAGATCTCCACCATCATCGTGCCCGCCGGCACGCCCGGGATGACCGTCGAACCGCCATATCGGAAGATGGGATGGCACGCGTCGGACACCCACGGCCTCCGCTTCGACGACTGCCGGGTGCCGAAGGAGAACCTGCTCGGTGAACGCGGACGCGGGTTCCACCAGTTCCTCGCCATCTTGGACGACGGACGGATCGCGGTGGCGGCCATGGCCACCGGCGTCCTCCAGGCATGTCTCGAGGATTCCGTCCGGTACGCCAAGGAGCGCATGGCCTTCGGGAAACCCATCGGCGCGAACCAGGCCATCGCCTTCAAGTGCGCCGACCTCGAGACGATGACCGAAGCCGCCCGGTTGCTGACCTACAAGGCGGCGTGGCTCAAGGACCAGGGGCGGCCGTTCAAGCAGGCCGCCGCGATCGCCAAGCTGTACGCGGCGGAGGCGGCGGTCACCGCGACCCGAGAAGCCACCCAGATCTTCGGCGGCTACGGGTTCATGGACGAGACACCGGTCGCCCGCCAGTACCGCGACGCCAAGATCCTCGAGATCGGCGAGGGCACCAACGAGATCCAGCGGCTCGTGATCAGTCGAGGCCTCGGCCTGCCGGTGGAGCGGTAGGCGCTGACTACGCTCCCGGCCATGGAGCCGGACCCTGACGCGCTGTTCACCGTCGACGGCGACCTCGTTCGGCCCTCGGACCTGACCCGCGGGGGATGGTCCGACGACGCCCAGCACGGAGGCCCACCGACGGCGCTGCTCGCATGGGCCATCGAGCGGATCCCCACCCAACGACCCATGGAGGTCGTTCGACTCACGGTCGACCTGTTCCGGGAGGTCCCGTTGACCCCGCTGACCGTCGACACCGCGGTGCTCCGCGACGGCCGCCGGATCCAACTCGCCACCGCCGCGATCCGCTCCGAGGGAGTGGAGGTCGCCCGGGCTCGCGGTCTCAAGATCCGGCTCAGCCATGCCGACCTCCCTGCGTCGCCGAACCCGCCGTGGGAGCCCCCGCCAGGTCCCGAAGAGGGCGTGCCCATGGAGTGGCGGGGCCTCCCGGTGGACTGGGGTCCGCTTCGGCGGTTCCACATGGACGCGATCGAGATCCGCAGCATCGACAACAGCTTCCTCCGACCCGGCCCGGGGCTGTCGTGGTTCCGTCTCAAGGTGCCGGTCGTCTCGGGAGAGCCGACCTCACCGTTCGTCACGATGGCGGCGCTGGCCGACATGGGCAACGGGAACTCGGGCACCGTCGACCCGCGGGAATGGCTGTACGTCAACCCCGACCTGACGTTGCATCTGCATCGCGAGATCGAAGGCGAGTGGCTGGGGATGCGATCGGTGGCCTACCAGCATCCGAACGGGATCGGGTTCGCGGACACCGAACTGTTCGACCGGCGCGATCGGATCGGCCGGGTGGCTCAATCCCAGCTCATCGAACGGCACGAACCGCGGAGCGGATGACCTCGACGAGCCCGAGATCGGGCTCGAGACCGATGCCGGGACGCCGCGGTGGCCGCAGGGTCCCGTCCACGAGCGACGGCGCCGCTCCCACCGGGTCGGTGGCGAAGACGTCCGTCGCCCTGGCGAGGTCGGAGAAGGCCATCCCCGGCAACGTGGCGAGGGCGGCAGTGTGGGCCCGACCGACGGCCGTCTCGAGGAGCCCCGACGCCTTCGTGCGGATGCCGGCATCGACGGCGAGGGCATGGACCGCCAGGGAGCCATCGAGTCCGAGGCGGCCGGGCTTGACGACCAGCACGTCGGCCGCACCCCGTTCGACGATCTCGGCCGCCGCCGCCGGTGAGGTCACGGACTCGTCGAGACCGATCGGGATCGGGAGTCGGCGACGCAACGTCGCCACCTCGGCTTCGGCACCCACCGGGTAGGGCTGCTCGACATACGCGACGCCGAGGTCGGCGAACTCGCCGGGAACGTCGTCGACCGACGGCGTGTACCCGCCGTTGGCGTCCACGCCGATCTCGAGGTCCCCGAACGCGGCCCGCACGGCGGCCACCGTCGAGGTGTCCCTTCCCGGCGCCACCTTCAGCTTGACCCGCCGGTAGCCGGCGGCGACCGCATCGGCGGCGGCCGCGACGGGGTCCTCCACGATCCCGATGGCGAGCGAGGCGACCAGCGGCGACCCGGATCCTCCCAGGCGGCGCCACAGCGGCTCCCCTGCCCGCCGAGCGGACAGATCGGCGGCGGCTTCGCCCCACGCTGCGGTGGCCAACGCCGAGCGCGCCGGTTCCCCGGACGACAACGCATCCCATACCACGTCGATCCCGTCCACTCCGGCTCCTGGGAACGGCGCGGCCTCGCCCCACCCGGTCAACCCGTCGCCGTGGAGCGCCACGAGGATCGACCGACGCGTCCGAACGGCGGCGACGGAGGTCACGAAGGGCCGGCGCAGCGACACCTCGATCTCGTGGAGTTCGACTCGATCGATCACCGACGTCAGGGTAGGGCGCGCTCTGGCGGAGGCCGGAGCCGCCGCATCCGTGCGAACGGCCCCGACCTCCACCCCCGGGCGGTACCGGTACCCGACCGGGTGAGCAGAACCGCCGAGATCCGCGGCGCGGATCGGCGGCTCGCTCAGGCTGTCGGCCGAAGCCCCGATGTGTTCACAACCCCTTGTCCGACCCGGGTACCGGCCTACAGGAACGGGGAACGTACAGGTCGGACCCTCCTCCACCACAGGCAGGATCGCCGATCGAGACGCCGGTACCGCAGGATCGCCTGGGGGGATCTTCACGGGCCGGGGTCTCGGTCGGCGATCGACGTGCGGGCCTCGGTATCCTGACCGGCCCATCAGGAAGGCGACCATGCTCACGGGCCGGCACATCCGGATCGGCACCATCTTCGGCATCCCGCTCGAGCTCGACTTCTCATGGTTCTTGATCGTCGGCTTGCTGTCGTGGACGCTGGCCGTCGGCTACTACCCCGCCGGGTTCCCCGGATGGACGCCGGTCGCCTACTGGGTGGCAGGCGCGATCACGTCGCTGTTGCTGTTCGCCAGCGTGCTGGTCCACGAACTCGGCCACTCGCTGGTGGCCAGGCACTACGGCGTGCCGGTGAAGCGGATCACGCTGTTCATCTTCGGTGGCGTCTCGGAGATGGTCCGTGATCCGGACCGCGGCAGCGAAGAGTTCTGGATCGCTCTCGTCGGTCCGCTGACCTCGTTGGCGGTTGCCGCCGTCTTCGCCGTTCTGCGCTTCGCGGTGGCGCCGATCGAGTTCGTCTACGCGATCGTCTCGTACCTGGCGCTGATCAACCTCGTGCTGGCCATCTTCAATCTCATCCCCGGGTTCCCCCTCGACGGCGGCAACGTCCTGCGGGCGGTCATCTGGCAGCGGACCGGCGATCCGCGCCGGGCGACGATCGTCGCCGCCAACATCGGACGGGCCTTCGCCTACCTGTTCATCTTCGCCGGCATCTGGCTGGTGGCCGGCGCGGACCTCTACGACGGGCTGTGGATCATGTTCATCGGATGGTTCCTCGAGAGCGCGGCGGTGGCGCAGATCCAACAGCTCCACCTCAGGGAGATCCTGCAGCGGCATCGCGTCGCCGAGGCGATGGAACGCAACTACGCGTTCCTGTCGGCCGACACGACCCTCCAGGAGCTCGCCGACTGGCACATCCTCGGAACGGCGGAACGGACGTTCGTCGTACGTGACGGCGACCGGGTGGTCGGCGTCACGTCCCGGCGGCGGTTCGACCGGGTGCCCCGCGATCGGTGGCCGTCGACGACGGTTCGCGACGTGATGGACGCCATCGGCGAAGCCGCCGAGGTGTCGGTCGAGACGGACCTGTGGACCGCCGTCGAGCGTCTCCACGAGACCGACGCCGACCGGCTCGTCGTCGTCGACGGCACCGGCACCGTCGTCGGCACGCTGAGCTCCGACGACGTCGCCGCCTACATCCGGTCGCTGGGGCCGCAACTCGCGACCGCCCGGTGACGGTCAGGTCAGATGTAGCGCTTCATCCGGCTCAGGTCGAGGCGTCCGACACGGCGGCGCTGCCACCAGGTCCGAACCGCCACCGAGACCCCGCCCACGCCGACGGCCGCAGCCACGGCGACGGGCGTACCCGGATCGTTGATGAGGAGTGCGATGAACATGATGCGCATCCTGTCGGGCGAAGCTCGGCGCGATTCACTCCTGAATCCCGACGATGATCTGCCGACATCGGACGATCCGGCGGAATCGATGCGACGGTGGGGTCGTTGCCTTCACGACCGGCCACGAGGAGGGACGATGGGACACGCGATGACCGAGCCCGAGATCAGGGCGTTCATGCTGGAGGGATCCAAGACCGGGAAGCTCGCCACGGTGCGGTCCGATGGCCGCCCGCACATCGCCGCCGTGTGGTTCTCGTTCGACGAGCAGGGTCGGGCCGTGTTCCTCACCGGCTCGACGACGCTCAAGGCCCGCAACATGCGCAGGGATCCGCGGGTCTCGATCCTCACCGACGTCGAGGTGATGCCGTTCGCCTGGGCTCGCCTCGACGGCGAGGTGAGCTTCTCGGAGGATCCCGACGAGCTCCTCTTCTGGGCGACCGAGACGTGCCGGCGCTATGTGGGCGACGCCCGAGCCGACGAGTTCGGCCGACGCAACGCCGTTCCCGGCGAGCTCGTCGTGTTCGTGACACCGACCCGGCTCGTGGGCCAGACCGGCGTTTCGGACTGATCCGCCGGTTCTCATCGGGGCTTCATCGGCGCCTCACGCCGCTGTCATCGATCTGGCCGATCGTGGAGGGACACGGCGAACCGGGAGCGACCCATGGGAACCAACATCAGCGATCGAGCCTCCGAGCCACGCACCGCCAGGCGGTCCGTCCGCTGGACCCGGTGGGTGTCATGGACGGCGTTCGCCTACCTGACCTCGATCATCGTCGTCATGGCATCCGAGCGGGTGTACTGGTACTGGGGCGGCATCACGGCGGGGAACATCTTCGAGATCGCCCTGTTCTACCTGATCCCGACGCTGGCGGGACTGTGGGCGCTGGCGCTGATCCCCGCCAAGCGCCTCCATCAGGTCGTCCTGGCCGGCGCGGTGTTCGCCTTCGTCACGGAAGGCGTGTTGACCCCGATCATCTACACCGACGGCCCCCTGCCGGTGCTGGCGGCCCTGTTCGTCGGATGGCACGGGCTGCTGGCGTTCGCCGGCTTCTGGTACCTCACCCGGCGGCTGCTCGTCGAGCGTCGCCGCTCCACGCTGGCGGCCGCGGCGGCAGCGGTCGGGGGCCTGTGGGGGCTGTGGGCGATGGTGGCGTCGCTGGCCGATCCTCCCGCCGACGTCGCCGGCGCGGCGGTGATGTCGCCGCCGGAGTTCGCCCTGTACGCCTTCGTGGTGGGGGCGGTTCTGGCGGTCGCCCATTGGGGGATCGGCTTCGTCTGGCCGAAGGAGTCGTGGCGCCCCGGCCGGATCGCTACGGCGATCCTGGTCCTCGGCTCGCTCGCCTACATGGCGGTCGCGGTCCTGCCTTCGGTCCCATGGGC
>JALVQZ010000274.1 GCA_027036355.1 Acidimicrobiia bacterium
GCTGTCGACGCCGCCGACCGCACGTTGGTCGCTCGCTACCACGTCGAACGCGACACGGCCGAGGGCGTCGAGATCGAGGTCCGCGACATGAAGTACTGGCCCCGGAGCTTCCGCAAGGGACTCGACATCGAACCCGACCCCGACCGCACCGTCGCCGTCGACAGCCCGGGCCGCTACGGAGGATGGGACGTCCTGTCGCCGTCGACCCGATGGGAGTTCCTCAACTACGGGCCGCGCGACGACTGGATGCACTTCACCCTGAACCGGCCTGCCCAGGTCGCCGTCGTCTGGCGGGACGACGAGGCTCCGCCGGCATGGCTGTCAGGATGGGACGTCGGTGGCACCGTCATCATCGACGGCGACGTTCGAACCGTCTACGAGAAGGCGTATCCGGCCGGAGCCGTGAGTCTGGGAACCGTCGAGGTGTCTGGCGACTGGCGGCGCATGTACCTCGTCCTGCTGGCAGAGCAGAACGGCCGTCCGTCGCCGGCCCCTCCGACGCCGAGCGGGTACGAGGCCCGCCCCAACACGACCTGCCCTCCCTGGGTCCACGATCTGTACACGACCACGGGTCCCGACGGGAGGGAATACGGCACCTGGCATCCGCAGATCGATCCCGTGTACTGGTGCTATTTCGGGCACGAGCACGGTTCGAACCCCGACCTCATCCCCGGTTCGCCGAAGGTCCCGTACCAGTACACCGCCGAGCGGGTGCCGCAGCTCGAGCCCGACGCCGGGTTCAAGGAGTTCATCTTCAAGGACATGACCGGCAACTACTGGGTGCGGTTCGTCATCCACTCCAACAGCGCCCACGACCGACGCGTCTGCGCCAGGTTCCACACGCTCATCGTCACCATCTACGACCTCGCCGGCAACGAGAAGTTCAGCGCCTCGTTCAAGAACGACTACGGAGCCGCCTTCTCCACCTCCGACGGCGGGGACGTGCTCCTCAATCCGTCCGGTTGCGGCTACTCCATGGCGGCGCTCGCCGACGAGGTCGGCGACTATCGGAGCCGCTCGCTCAACGTCGGGCAGGCATCCCGCAACTACGAGCGGTGGGCGAGCCGTGACGACATCCCGTCGGTCGTCAACCTGGGCATGATCGACTTCGATCATCGATTCGACATCCGCAACCCCATGTCGCACTGCGTCGACTTCGCATGCAACGACGTGGCGCTCCGCGACGTCGAGCGGGACAACGGCACCCGGCGCACCCTGGGGATGGCGAGCTGGCGAGGAGCGTTCTCGTTCGACGCCGACCACGCGCTCGGCACCGGCGAGTACTTCACCGACCCGTTCGCCACCCGCCGGGTCGACCCGTCGGCTTGGAACGCGGTGCGCCAGTACGTCGAACCCGGCTTCCGCCTCGAGTTCGCCCTCGACGCCGCCGATTCCATCCGCTGCAGCGCGAGGGACCCGTGGTCGTTCGACTACACCTGCTACCGGCTCGGCGGCGCGGGGAACCGCACGGAACTGCCTCGGGTCCCCGACATGATGCTCGAGTACTCGCTGCGCGAGAACTGATCGGCGACCTGATTCGGGTACCCGCGGACGAACGGGTAGCCTGCACCCGGATGGGGATTTTGCCTGCATCCGGGGTGCAACTATCGTCCCGGCCGCCTCTCGTGAAGCGGTTCACATGGTTACCGCGGCACCGCCCATGAACGAGCGACTCGACCCCGACAGGAACGACGAGATGCCGAGCGCGAAACCGACCATCGTGCCGCCCAAGGAGAAGATCACCGGGAGGTTCTCCGAAGGCGCCGACTTCATCTCGTCCATCGTCGCCGGGCTCCTCATCGGGCTCGTTCTCGACGGGCTCCTCGGCACCCGCCCGGTCATGACGCTGCTGTGGACCGTCGCCGGAGTCGGCGTTGGCTTCTGGCGCATGTGGCGACAGTCCGAGGACCTCGAAGAACAAGCCAGACAACGGCCGAGATACGATGCCTGACCGCCGGCCCACCGACGATCTCGCCGCCTACCGACCGGCCCCAGACGTCCGGCCCATCGAGGCCATCATCGGACGCAACATCGCCAAGCGGGGCATCCTCGTCGGGCCGGTCGTCGTCGCCGTCGCCTGGCTCCTCGCCGGCCCCGTCGGCGCCGCCTCCGCGGCCGTCGGCGTCCTCATCGTCATGGGGAACTTCCTCCTCGGCGGGTACCTGCTGTCGGTGGCAGCACGCATCTCGCTGAGCCTGTATCATGCCGCCGCCTTGTTCGGGTTCCTGATCCGGTTGGGGCTCATCACCCTCACCATGCTGGTGGTCGCCAACACCACCGGTGTCGATCGGGCATCCATGGGCATCTCGGCGGTCGTGAGCTATCTCGTGCTGCTGTCCCTCGAGGCAGTGGCCGTCGTCAACGGCGCGGAAAGGGAACTCGAGTGGAGCAACTGATCCTGGCAACCAGTGAGTGCGATCTCACCCAACAGACCGTCTGCGCCCCCGCGGACGTCAAGGAGCTGTTCGAGTACCGAACCCCGATCATCGAGATCGCCGGCTTCCCCAGCACCCGGACGGTCGTGCTCATCGTCCTCGCCGGCCTCATCGCCATCGCCCTCATGTACTTCGGCCTCCGCCGCAAGCGCGCCGTGCCCGGGCGGTTCCAGACCGCCATCGAGGGTCTCGTCGGTTTCATCAGGGACGAGGTCGCCATCGGGATCATCGGACCGGACGGCGCCAAGTACTTCCCGTACCTGCTGTCGATCTTCATGTTCATCCTCATCGCCAACATGTTCGAGATCACCCCGTTCGTGAACTTCCCCGTCACCTCACGGATGGCCCTCCCGGCGTCGCTGGCCGCGTTGACCTGGATGATCTTCATCGCCGCCGGCTTCAAAC
>JALVQZ010000275.1 GCA_027036355.1 Acidimicrobiia bacterium
GACGAGTCATGACCGACCACCGCCAACAGGCCAACCAGGCCGCCTGACCCACCATTCTTGACATATAGGGGCGTCAATGTATTCCTGCATTGCTGGTGGAACTGCGGGGTCAACGACAGCGTGTCGTCGATCAAGAACCGGGGGAACTACAAGAACACGCGCCACTACCGGCACAAGAACTATGGAGGAAGTTCGTTCCTGTTGCGGCGTGGCTCCCAGATCGATCTGTGGGGTCATTGGGCGAACAACGAGCTCTCTTCGCATCGGTGGGTTTGATGTCCGGGGATCCTTCGTCGCTGAGGGAATCGATCGCGGGATGATGCTGGGGTTGCGTCTCAGCTTGCGTCTGGTCGGTTCCATCGCCGGGGTGCTGCTCGTCACGGGCTGCGGCGGCACCCCGGCCGCGGAGGTGCCCGACATCTCGGTCCATTCCAACGGCGAGTTGCCGATCACTCAACTCGTGGAGGAGGCTCACATCCTCACGCGTCTTCAGTCGGTCAGAGAGGATGAACTCGCCGCGGCGTGCATGCGGGCCCAGGGATTCGACGTGCCGTTCCCGCCGCGTAGCCGAGAGTCGCTCATCGGCGAACCGCTGGAAGCGCCGGAGCTGACGGTGGAGCGAGCTGAGCGGTATGGGTACCAGTGGTGGCGCGAGTTCGGTGTCCACGAGGACATCGAACGGGAGGCCGCCGAGGCCAACCAACGCATCGACGGGTTCGGGCCGGAGGGAGCCGCCGAATGGGCGCTGGCCTTCTTCGGTCCGGAGGAGGACATGATCTCTATCGACACCGCGGTCGGTCGTTTGTCGACCGGCGGATCGGGATGCCTCGCGGAGGCTCGTGCGCAGATCGCCGGCGGGGTGAGGCGGGACCTCGAATGGAGCGCGGCCGTCATGAACCTCGAGGAGCTGGCGAATGGAGCGCAGGTCCGTGCCGAAGCTGATCCGGCGGTGCAGGACGCCCTCGTCGCCTGGAGCCGATGCATGCACGACCGGGGCCACGACGTCGACACCATCGAGGAGGCGTACGATCTCGCAGCCGAGGGTGGTTCGCTGGAGGCGGCTCCCGGTGGGGCGGGTTCCAGCGATGACGACCAGGGTCCCTCGGCGTGGGAGATCGAGGTGGCCGTCGACGATGCCCGGTGTCGGGAGGCGGCGGGATACGACGAGACCCTCCGCGAGCGGCGCTCGGCGTACGAGAACGAGCTCTTGGCGGAACATGAGGACGTGATCCTGACATGGCGGGAGGTCCGTGACGAGATGCGAAGCTCGCTTACCGACCTCGTCACCGAGTTCGACCTCGCCGAGGAGACGGGGGGATGAGGTCCGCACCGACCCGGTCGAGCGCCGTGTGCGGCTGAGGGTCGGGTGAACGAACCCGTCAAGCGGCTGGAGGATGCCGCCGAAACGGTTCCCGGCCCGTTCGCGGGGTACCGATGTTCATGGATCGGCGGATCTGGGCGGTCGCGCTGCTCTTCGTCGCCGCGGTCGTCGCCGGCGGCGTGGCGTGGACGATGGCGGAGAACCTGGCCGGCGTCGAGGTTCCCGAGGGTCAGGACGTCGTGCGACCGATCGGCGATCCGATCGCCCCGCAGGGCGGGATCGCCATCCTCCGTGGCTCGCTCGCTCCCGAGGGCGCCGTCGTGAAGATCGCCGGGATCGAGCTCGACGTCTTTGAGGGCCTGGACCTGCTCGTCGACGACGCCGAGCTGGAGCGGCGTCGAGCGGTGTGGACCGCACCGCCGCCGCGTTACCCGACCGGTGCCCTGGACAAGTACGCCAAGCTGGTCGGCTCGGCCGGACGCGGCGCCGTCTGCGGCTGACTCAGCGCCGGACCTGTTGACACATGGGTATACGATGGGCGGCGAAGGGGACATGTATCGCCACGAACTGCGACTGGGGATCGGGGCGGATCGACGACGTCGTGTCGTCGCCCGAGAACCGGCTCAACACGAGGCACGACGAGGACTGGGTCCAGACTGGTCCCTCGTTCCTCCTCGAAGGGAATCGGGACATCGATCTGCAGGGCTCGTGGGCGAACGACGAGTTGACGTCGCACAAGTGGGTCAGCTGATGCGACATGGTCGGAGCCTCGTGTGAGGTCGCTCCGGCGAGCCGGTGCTCCGACGAGGATGGGACTCGTAGTCATGTCCGTGGTTCTGGTAGTCGTCGCCTGCGGACGAGTGGACACTTCCCGCTCGCCGGGGGCGGCGGCTTCCAGTCCCTCCCTCGCCCTTCCGTATGGGGACCTCCCCCTCAGCAACCTCGTCGACCGAGGTTCGATCCTGATCTCGTTGAAGGCGGTCCGTGAGGATGAGCTCGCGGCGGGGTGCATGCGAGCAGAAGGCTTCGAGTACTTCGCGCCGTTCCGCGATCGGGAGTCAGTGGTTGCGGGAGTGGACGGTGCCGGTTTCACCGTGGCCCGGGCCGAACGCCTTGGATACCGAGACGAAGGAGCAGTCGTGGACGATCCGGCGTTCGACGACTATCTCGCCGGCCTGGGTGAGGAGGGTTCTGCCGAATGGGCGCAGGCGTTCTTCGGTTCGGGGGAACAGACCGAGTCGGTCGACACTCCGTACGGGCGCTTGTCGACCTCTACGTCGGGCTGCCTTGCCGAGGCCCGTGCGCAGATCGCCGGCGACGTGTCAGCTGATCTGCAGTGGAGCGCGGCATACACGGAGCTCGAGTACCTGCGCAACGACGCCCTTCTGAGAGCAGAGGCCGATCCCTTGGTGCGCGACGCTCTCGCGGAGTGGAGCGCATGTATGCGCCGCGACGGCTATGACGTCGATACGTTCGAGGAAGCCATCATGCTGGGCGTGACGGGGTCCGTGGCGCCGCCGGAAGGCGAGACCCCCGCTGAAGGGGAGGGCGGGTCGGCACCGAGCGAGCGAGAGATCGAGGTCGCGGTCGCCGACGCCCGGTGCCGGGAGGCGTCCGGGTACGCGGACGTGTACCGGGACCGTCGCTCGGCGTACGAAAACGAGTTGCTGGCCGGCCGGGAGGACGTGCTGTTGGTATGGCAGGAGGCGGAGCAGCAGATGCGCCGGGCGCTGAGCGACCTCATCGTCGAGTTCGACCTCGCCGCCGAGCTCGGCGGCTGACGCCGTCTGCGGCTGACTCAGCCATCCTGATGCGGTCAAGGGTACATGCAGGGCCCTTGACACACACACATCGGATAATCCAAGCATCGAGGACCCGTGCCGCAGCGACGCGTGGGATCCCGGGTGCTCAAGTGGGAGACCGAGCCAGCGGAAGGAGCAGGCATGGGCCGAGTGGAGGATCGGCAGTGGGTAGGGTGCCACCCAGTTGCGGCGCGACTCGCCCGAGGGAACTGGCTCAGCTTGATGATGGCTGCGATGCTGGTAAGCGGACTGATGATCACGGTCCCAAGGACCCCAGCGAGTGCCACCAACATGGGATCAACGCAAGGATGCGGCTATGAATACGGGACGAGCTCAGATCTCGATCCAGACGGCGACGGCAGGCCGGTGAACTGTGTCAGCTGGGCGAACAACAGGTGGCACGCGGCTCGTCCTTATTCCTTCGGGAATCAGTGGTCGGGGATCGACACCGCCGTTCGGAACTCGCTGCGGGACGACTACGACCCAACGGACCTCGTGGCCTATTGGATCACCTCCGACAGCCTGCCCGACGTTCGGCTCTGGGACTGGTACTACGCGTGGAACGTCACCGCCTGGGTCGACTGCCCGGCGGACAACACGGGGATCGGATACAAGAAGCCGGTCGGAACTCCGGGGTGGGAAGAGATGCGCTGGTGTCGGGGGCAGATTGCGCGTTTCAATGCCAACACGGCAGGGAACTTCAATCAGACCGGTCGTGACTGGGTCGCCTGCCACGAGCTCGGGCACACCGTCGGCTTGCGGCACCCCGAGCCGCTCTACCAGAACGAGACGTGCCTCGACTACCCACACCCGGTCCTCCTCGTCGTGCCCACGACGCTCGGGCACGATGTGGGGCACATCAATCAGTGGTACTGACGGCTCGATGGATGACGCGGAAGGAGATCGCGCATGGTTCGAGGAGTCCCGCGACGACGGAAGCTGATCCCGGCCGTAGGGCTGGCGCTCGCCGGGCTGTTGGCCAGCTGCACGCTTGGGAGCAGCGCCGAGATCGCCGGCCCCGTCGTCGGAGTCACGGAAGAGGCCGGAGCTGGTCCGGCGGCCGGGTCCGCTGCGGACGGGACGCAGCGGATCGCCGAGAGCAGCACCCGCCCGACGCCGCTTCCCGGAGAGTCCGGTGGAGCGTCGGGAGGCGTGATCGGCGACGGTCGGGCGTACTGGTCCGGCTTCGCGCTGCGGGGCGCGCTCGAGTGGCCGCTCTACTACGACCTCGGCGAGCTGGTGAACTCGTCGACGGCCGTGGTGCTGGCTCGAGCGCTCGGGCCCGGACCGACGCTGGAGATGGGAGGAGATCCCTACGTTCCCGAAGACGTGCAGGTGATCCGCAGCCTTCGTGTCGGGGTCTTGGAGGTGCTGGCCGGGGAGCTGCCGGAGCCGCAGGGCGAGTTGATCGTCGCCGGCCTCGCCGTGCCGAAAGGCGCCCCGTCGAGCGCTCCCGCGGTGCTCTTCCTCCGGCATCTCCAGGACCCGCGATTCAGGGTCCCTACGGTCGACCCGGCGACGCTCGAAGACCCGGTGGAGCGAGAAGCGCTGGCGACCCAGCAAGCTCTCTGGGAGGAATGGACCGTCGACAAGTACTCCCTGGTCAACACCCAGGGCGTTGTGGCCTTCGATGCTCGGGACCGAGCCGTCATGGCCGCACGGCCCGACGGGGGACCGCTCGTCGAGCTGATCGAGGGCCGAACCTTCGACGAGCTGGTCCGTGACATCCGACGTGTCGCGGATCGACCGGAGCTCGCGGTATACCCGGGTGAAAGGGTGTGTTGCGAACCGCCGCCCGGGGCGAGTGGGTGATCACCGGCGCATAGCTGCGGTGGCGAGGGAACACCACCCTACGCCGGGTCAGCCGTAGCCGAGGTTCGACAGGGCCTCACCGATCTCGTCGAGCGCGGTCGGGTCCTCGATCGTGGCGGGCATCTTCCATTCCTCCCGGTCGGCGATCGAGCGCATCGTGGAACGCAGGACCTTGCCCGATCGGGTCTTCGGCAGCCGGGCGACCACCGTCGCCTGCTTGAAGGCCGCCACCGGGCCGATGCGGTCCCGGACCATCTGCACGAGCTCGGCGACGATCTCGGAGTGGTCCCGGTCCACTCCCGCCTGGAGGACGACGAACCCGACCGGGACCTGGCCCTTCAGCTCGTCGGCGACCCCGATGACGGCGCACTCGGCCACCTCCGGATGGGCGGCGAGGACCTCCTCCATGGCGCCGGTCGACAGGCGATGGCCGGCGACGTTGATGATGTCGTCGATGCGGCTCATGATGAACAGGTACCCGTCCTCGTCCTTGTAGCCGGCGTCGGCGGTCAGGTAGAAGCCCGGGTAGCGGCTCAGGTAGGCCTCGACGAACCGTTCGTCGGCGTTCCACAGCGTCGGCAACGCCCCGGGAGGGAGCGGCAGCTTGCACACGATGGCGCCGATCTGACCGGGACCGCACTCGTTGCCGTCGGGGTCGAGGACCCGGACGTCCCAGCCGGGCACGGGCACGGTGGGCGAGCCGGGCTTGACCGGGAGATGCTCGATACCGAGCGGGTTGGCGGCGATCGGCCAGCCGGTCTCGGTCTGCCACCAGTGGTCGATGACGGGCACGCCGAGCTTGTCCTCGGCCCAATGCAACGTGTCGGGGTCGCAGCGCTCTCCGGCCAGGAACAGGGCCCGGAACCGGTCCAGGTCGTAGCGGAGCAGGTGGCGTCCCTCCGGGTCGTCGCGTTTGATGGCTCGGAACGCGGTGGGTGCGGTGAACAGCGTCGAGACGCCATGGTCGGCGATGACCCGCCAGAAGGCTCCCGGGTCCGGCGTGCCGACGGGCTTGCCCTCGTAGAGGATCGTCGTGCAGCCGTGGATGAGCGGCCCGTAGACGATGTACGAGTGGCCGACGACCCAGCCCACATCCGAGGCCGCCCAGTAGACCTCGCCCGGTTCGACGCCGTAGACGTACCGCATCGACCAGGCCAGCGCCACCGCATGGCCGCCGTTGTCGCGCACCACGCCCTTGGGCTGGCCCGTCGTGCCGGAGGTGTACAGGACGTACAGCGGATGGCCGGCGTCGACGCTGACGCAGTCGGCGGGCGCGGCCGCCGCCACGGCCTCGGTCCAATCGAGGTCACGGCCGGCGACGAGCGTTGCCGTTGCCTGCGGGCGCTGCAGGATCAGGCATCGCTCGGGTCGGCGTCGGGACCGCTCGATCGCCTCGTCGAGGAGCGGCTTGTACTCGACGACCCGACCCGGCTCCAGGCCGCACGACGCCGCCATCACGACCTTCGGTGCGGCGTCGTCGATGCGGGTGGCCAGCTCGGCGGCCGCGAACCCGCCGAAGACCACCGAATGGATCGCTCCGATCCGGGCACAGGCGAGCATCGCGAACACGGCCTCGGGGATCATCGGCATGTAGATGACGACCCGGTCGCCGGTCTCCACGCCGAGGGCCCGCAGCGCCCCGGCCAGGCGGGCGACCTCGTCCCGCAGCTCCCGGTACGTCCAGGTGGCGACGGTGCCGGTCATCGCCGAGTCGTAGACGAGGGCGACCTGGTCGCCGCGGCCGGCGTCGACGTGACGGTCCACCGCGTTGAAACACGTGTTGAGACGACCGTCGGGGAACCAGCGGACGAACGGGGCGTCGGAGTCGTCGAGGACCACGGTCGGATCCCGGTCCCAGGAGATGGCCTGGGCGGCTTCCCCCCAGAACCCTGTCGGGTCCTTCAGCGAACGCTCGTACATGTCCAGGTACTTCCGCACGGTCACTCCTCGGTGTCGCCGCCGTCGTGGTCGGACCGACCCGCGAGCATGGGGGTCATCCGGTCGCCGATCATGCGCCAGATGGCCACCCCCCGGCCGATCGCCTCGTCCAGGCGGACGCCGGCGGCGGGGGGTGGCCGCTCCTCGCCGAGTTTCACGCAGAAGCAGCTCGGTCCGTGATCGTGGTCCATCGTCCCCATGGAACCACATCGTGCTCGGGCGCGCTCAGAAAACCGGCAAGATCTCGTACTCCGCTCGGAGGATCTCCTGGTGAGGCGCCTCGAGCCAGCCGTCGAGGACGGTGGCGTACGAGGAACGGAAGTCGACGGTGTGGACGAGGTTCCCGTCGTCGTCGAGGCGTCGCAGCGACGGCGGCTCCCCGTAGCGTCCGCCGTTGACGGCGGCACCGACGATGAGCTGGGTCGACGCCGTCCCATGATCGGTACCTCCGTCGTTGTCCTCGGGTCGGCGCCCGAACTCCGACGTCGTCATCAGGACGGCCCGGTCCGTGGCCCCGGCGGCGTCGAGGGTCGCGAAGAACGTCTCGATACCGGCATCGAGCTCCGCCATCATCTGATCGTGCACCGCGCGCTGGTTCTCGTGGGTGTCGAAGTCCCCGTAGCCGTGCACGTAGACGACCTTCGGAGGAGAATCCGACGCCACGAGTTGGGCGGCGACCCGGAGATCCTTGGCGAACCCGTCGCCTTCGCCGTCGTCGCCCTCTTCCAGGGTCCTGCGCAGCGGCGACAGTTTCGTGTCGAGAGCCGCACGGGCCGCGGTCGTGCCCCGGATGGCCCGCTCCACCGCGCTCAGCTCCGACAGCGGCACGTCGACGGGGGCGAACCCGGACCAGGCGGCGAACAGCTCGTCGGGATCGTCGATCCACCAAGGGATGTCGGTGGTGAGCCCGCGGGCGTCGGCGATGTTGACGACGAAGCTGCCGGATCCGAGCATCGCCTGGCTGGGGCCAGGTCCCACCGTGATGCCGGCCAGCAGATCCTCGTAGCCGACGCTCCCGTCGAGGTACCTGCCGAGCCATCCGGTCGAATCGGGCTGATCGGTCCCGTCCCACCAGCGACGCATCGACGAGAAGTGCGACAGGTCGGGATCGTGGATGCCGACCCCCTCGACGACCGCCACCTGGCCGGCCCCGTACCGGGCCGCCAACCGACCCAGGTTGGGATGCAGACCGATCTCGCCGTCGAGGTCGATCGGGTCGTCGATCCGGACCGACGGCCGCAGGTCGTAGTACCGCGAGTTGCCATGGGGGATCACCATCGACATGGCGTCGTTGCCGCCGCCGAGTTCGAGGACGACCAGGGTCCGATCGACCGGGGCGAAGGTGCCCGGCGGGATGGTGGAGCTCGTCGTTCCGGCGAGGCTGCTCGTCGTCGACGTCTGCTCGAAGACGGTGATCGTCTTCGAGGTGCAGGCGGCCGTGAGCACGGTGGCGCCGAGACCGACGAGGAACTGACGGCGGGAGATGAGCGGGCAGCGGTCGTCGTTACGTGGTGTCATGTCAGCAGGTACTCCGGTGATCCGAACGCGAGGGCGATCTTGCGGCCGGGGTCGCGGGTCCCGTCGAGGACCGCCCGGCTTCGGTCCGACACGTCGACCAGACCCAACCGGCCGAGGACGTCGTCGGTGGTCATGCCGTCCGGCGGGGCGTCGATGGCGTTCAAGAGCGCGAACGCCTCGCTGAGCTGGCCCGGTCCGAGGAGGCGGTTCCCCTTCGGGTAGCCGGCCGGGTTCGGCGGCGTGAACGGCAGGTAGCCGAGCTGCTCGAGGAGCCCGACCAGCCCCCACCCGAAGTCCTCGTCGGAGACGTCCCGCACCTTGGGGAAGGCCTGGAGGAGGGTGACGACCTTCTCGACGGGCGTCCGCACCTTGGACCGGATCGCGCCGTCGGCGACGAAGGAGGGATCCCTGGCGATCGCCTCGACGAGGGGGAGGATCTCGTAGTCGGACCGGAAGTCGGACGCCAGCCGCTCCAGCACCGGCGGGTCGGCGTCGACGCCGACGAGATCCCGGTACAGCTTCCCGGCGACGAACGTCGCGGTTCGAGGATGGTCCAACAGGACGTCGAGGGCGTCGTCCATGCCCAGGTTCCCGCTGGTGCCGAGGAGCTGTTTGACGCCGTCGTCGAAGTCGTCGAGCTCCAGGTACGACCCCCACGGGGCGACGTCGTCGCGCTGGAACCTGCCCGGCACCTCGTTGTCGTTCTCGTCCCAGAACGTCTCGTTGACCTTCCAGCCGCTGAAGGCCCGGGCGGCGGCGACGACGTCGGGTTGGGTGTAGTTGCCGACCCCGAGGGTGTGGAGCTCCATGACCTCCCGGGCGAAGTTCTCGTTGAGACCCCACACCGTGTTCTCGATCCCGTCGAGGTAGGCGAGCATCGCCGGGCTCTTGGCCACGGCCTTCAGGAGCTGCCCGAAGTTGCCGGTGGCGTGGTCGCGCAGCATCCGGACGTGCTCCCACATGGCGTAGGGATGGTCGACCTTGTGGGCCGACACGGCGAAGTGGTCGTGCCAGAACCAGGTGAGCCGTTCCTCGATGGCGCGGCCGTCGTCCACCATCGCCTCGATCCACCACACGACCGGTTCGTAGCCGTCGATCACCTGGTACACCTCGTCCCAGCTCTGCGGCACCGGGATCGTCTGGGTCGCCTTGTCGGGTCCACTCAGGTCGAGGGCCCGGTCGATGGCTTCGGAGACCGATGCCGTCGAGGCGAGGAGATCGGGGTGCGCTCCGACACCGAGGCGCCGGTAGACGTGGGCGATCCGTTCACGTTCGCTGGCCATGGAGGCCACCGTACGGAACCGACCATGAAATCAAGATGAAGACGGCAAGATGATCTGGGCGGTCGTTCCTCCGCCCTCCCGCGGCTCGATCGCGACCCTGCCGCCGTGGGCTTCGACGATCCACCGGACGATCGCCAATCCGAGGCCGTGGCCGGACGATCCGGGGCCGGTACGGAACCGTTCGAACGCGGTGTCCGCGACGGCCGGATCGATCCCCGGTCCCCGATCGGCGACGACCACCCGGTTGGGGTAGACGGTGACGGTCACGTCCGAGCCGTCGCCGCCACCGCCGTGGGTGATGGCGTTGGCGATCAGGTTGTGCACCGCCCGGCGAAGGAGGCGAGGGTCCCCGTCGACGACGGTCTCGACGGTCTCGAGGGTGAGCCCGTAGCCGTCGGCTTCGGCCTCGACGAGCAGGTCGAGGCGCAGCGGCTCCATGGCCGGCCGTTCCTGACCGGCATCCATGCGGGCCAGGACCAGCAGGTCGTCGACGAAGGTCCCGGCCGTGGTCGCCACCCGAGCGACCCGGTCGAGGGCGTCGGTGGCACCTTCGTCCCCGGCGATCCCACCTTCCGCCGCCGCCCGGATCTGGGCCATCGGTGTCCGCAGCTCGTGGGCCGCGTCGGCGATGAGCTGTTCCTGTTGGGTGAGGGCGTCGGCGGCGGGGCGAAGCGCCCGTCCGGCGAGGAAGTAGCCGGCGACCGCCGAGGCGAGCACCAACCCCCCGGCGATCAGGAACACCGTGGTGCGGAGCTGATTGTGGGGGGCGAGCCACTCGTCGGCCTCGGCTGCGGCGACGACGGCGCCGACCGGCTCGTCGTCGGCCGGTCCGATGCGGACGCCGCGCGCGACGATGAGCCGTTCGGTGTCGGGCTCGTCGCCGACGGTGAAGTCCCACATCCACGTGGCGTCGTCGTCGACGACGCCGATGGCGACGTCGACCAGGGGTGGGGCCCCCAGCCAATCCTCGTAGGGTCGTCCGACGGTCCGGATCCCGTCGGGGGCATCCGGGTCGACCGCCATCACCCAGGTCTGGGGGTACCCGGCGCGCACGGCCTCGTCCGACAGGAAGACGGTCATGTCGAGGTTCCCGTCGGGGTCGATCGTGACGTCGGCGGCGGCGCGCTGGGCCGCCTCCAGGAGGGAACCCGAAGCCTCCGATTCGCGGAGGCGGAGATCGACGGCGACGATGAGCAACGCCATCACCACCAGCACCACGGCCATCACCGCCGCGTACGCCAGCGTGAGCCGGATCCGGGCCGTGCGAAGATGCTCCGCCGTCTTCATCGAGGCGCCTCGAGGACGTACCCGGAGCCGCGCACCGTGCGGATGAGCGGCGGGCGGCCCAGCTTCCTGCGCAACGAGGCGACGTGGACGTCGACGGTATTGGACATCGGATCGGTCAACTCGTCCCAGCAGTGCTCGATCAGGTCGCTGCGCGACACCACGGTGCCGACCCGCGTCGCGAGCGTCGTCAGGACGCACATCTCCTTGTTGGTCAACGCCAGCAGCACCCCCGAGCGTCTGACCTCGGCCCGGGAGCTGTCCAGCGTCAGATCGCCGACGGTGACCACGGTGGGAAGCATCGCGGCCTTCCGGCGACACAGACTGCGGACCCGAGCGACGAGTTCCTCCATGGCGAAGGGCTTGACCAGGTAGTCGTCACCTCCCGCCTCGAACCCGGCGACCCGGTCGGCCACGGCGTCCTTGGCGGTGAGGAACAGCGCCGGCGTGGTCGACCCGCCGGCTCGCATCTCGCCGAGAAGATCGATCGTGTCGCCCGACGGCACGGCCCGGTCGAGGACGAGACAGTCGTACTCGTTGACGGCGACCCGGTCGGCGGCGTCGGGAAGGTCCGCGGCGACGTCGACGGCGAAGCCGGTGCCTCGCAGCCGTCGCTCGAGCGCGCCGCGCAGCTCGGGGTCGTCTTCCACGATGAGCACCCTCATGGCCGCGATGGTGCCACAGGTCGCCCGTTGCGCACAGTCGCCGGCCCCGCCGTGGTAGCGTCCCGGCCATGCAGATCAGCATCGAGTACTGCGCCCAGTGAGGCTATCGGGACCGCGCCGTGCGCGCGGCCGATGCCCTGCTCGAGGCGTTCGAGCACCAGATCGAAGCCCTGACGCTCATCCCCTCCAAGGGTGGTGTCTTCGAGGTCGTCGCCGACGGCACCCTGGTCTACTCCAAGAAGGAGACGGGCCGCCACGCCGATCTCGAGGAGGTCGTCGAACCGATCCGCGAGCTGCTCGGTCGGTAGCGCCGGTGGAGATCGACCCACCGGCGGAGAGTTCGCCCAGGTCGACCACCTGCGCGGGTCGGTCGAACGGCGGACGGCTACGTCCTTCGACATCTCGTCGAGGCGCTTGGTGCCGATGCGCACCGGTCGAGCCAGCGCGGCGCTGCGCTCGCCGCGAGGAGGGCCATGCTCGAGCGAACGGAAGCGGAACCCGTCGGTAACCGGCTGAGTTCACTGGTACGGACCCGTCCCGGTCTGGCACTCGTCGGCGCGCTGGCGGGCGCGTCCGGCGCGGGTATCACCTTCTTCGTCGGCTCGTTCCGATCGTTGCTGGTGCTGTTCCCGCTGTTGGTCGCTGCGGTCGTTGCGATCTCGCTGGCGCTCTACCGACCCCCGGAACCCCTGCCGTGGAGACGCATCGCGTTCCCGGTCGCGGCTGGATTCGCGATCGTGTCGTCCGTGAACTTGCACGGGTTGTTCGCTCCGCGCGGCATCGCGGTGGCCGGTGGCGTGTTCCTTCTCACCAAGGCATGGGATCGGATCGACCGGCGAACGGCAGCCGTGTCGCTCATGGCGGTCTCGGCCGTGATACTCGGGATCTCCGTGTGGGGGATGACGCGGCAGCCGGCGAACGCCATCGACGTGGTCGCGCTTCACGACTCCGCGTCGGCAGCGTTGCGGGCGGGCCAGAATCCCTATGTGGTCGCGGAAGCGGTCGAGACGTTGCCGGACGGTCCTGGCGAGCCGATCATCGGCTACACGTACCCGCCCGTACCGATGCTGGCTTACGGCCTCACGGGGATCGTCGTCGATCCTCGGATCGCAGGGCTGGCGGCGGTGATCGCCACCGTCTGGCTGGTCGGCTGGCCGTTGTTGGTCGGATCCCGTCCGTCCGTGGCGATCCTCCTCGGTTCGCTGGTGTTGGCGATCCCCTTCCTCCCCCAGATGGTGGCGTTCGGGTGGACCGAGGCGATCACCGCACCGTTCCTGATCGCCTCGGCTCTGCTGTGGCGACGACATCCGTCATGGGCTGGAGTCCTCCTGGGGATCGGGTTGGCGTCGAAGCAGTACCTCGTCGTGTTGGCGCCGCTGCTGGTGGCCGTGTTCGTGCTCCGGAGTGACTTCCGGCGTCACCTCCTCGTGGCGTTGGGGGCGGCGGTCGCGGTGACGTTGCCGTGGGTTCTCCTCGATCCGCAGGCGTTCTTCGATGCCACGATCGTCCATCATCTCACTCGACCGCCTCGTGTCGATTCCCTCGGGCTCGTCGGTGTCGGTCTGACCGTCCCCACGGTGGTGGCGGTCCTCGGGCCGACCGTGGCCGGCGGCATCGTTGGACGGCGGGTCGCCACCCCCTCGGATCTCCTCCTCGCCATGTCGTCCGTTCTCGGGGTCTTCGCCCTCCTCGGCAACCGGAGCTTCACGAACTACTGGTGGCTGGTGGTCGTCTTGGCGCTCGCCGCGGTGGCCATGATGCATGGCCGATCCGGGCGTCACGAGCCGTGACCGGGTGGGGATCGACCCACCGGCGGCGAGTTCGCGTCAGCCCGCCGCGAGGCACCGGTCGATCCGGGCGAAGTCGTAGCTGCCGCGCCAACCGGCGGTAACGAGTCCGCCATCGGCGATCGAGAACGTCCAGGCTCCGAACATCCACCGCACGCGGTAGTGACCGAACCCGTCATCCGGTTCGATCGCCCATCCGCCGAGCATCGTGCGTGGTGCGTGATCGGCGACGAGCGACACCAGGCATCGGGCGCGGTCGGGATCACCCTCGAGTCGAGCCAGGCGGGAGCGGCCATGGTCGGCAGGAAAGCGGAGCATCGACACGGCGAGTACCCCGGCAACCATCACCACCGGCAAGGACACGACGAGGAGGGTGATGAGGCGGGACCGGCGCAGGGCGGCGGTCGCGTCGTCGATGGTCAGCTTCGCCACACCGGGCGCTCCCGATCGACGAGCACCTCGGCGCCGCCGACGTACGTCGCCTCGACGCCGGCGACGCGCAGCTCGTCGGGGGTGGCGCAGAGAGGATCGACGTCCAGCACGACGAGATCGGCGGGGCTGCCGACCATCATCGGCGGGGCCTCGCCCAGGGCGGCTGCGGCGCCGGTGGTGAACAAGGCCAATGCCTCGTGGGGATCCAAGCCCTCGGTCGGCCAGATTCCCGCCCGATCCCGGGCGACGGCCATGCCCCACAGCGGATGAGGAGGCTCCACGGGACAATCCGACCCTCCGGCGAGGTGGGCGCCGGCGTCGGTCAGGGAACGAAGGGGATACGTCAGGGGGAGACGCTCGGGGCCCACCCGGCGCTCCAGCCACGTCGTCTCCGACGCCAGGAACGCCGGCTGGACCGATGCCACGACACCGAGATCGGCGACCCGGGCGAGATCGTCGGCCCGGAGCACGGAGGCATGTTCGAGGCGGAGGCGTCGAGGATCGATGCCGCCGGCCACGAACCCTTCGAAGACGTCGAGGACCTCGTGGCAGGCGCGGTCCCCGATGGCGTGGATGGCGACGTCGCCGCCCATGTCCAGGGACGCCGCCGCCAGCGCCACGTCGTGGTCGCTCAATCTGAGCATCCCGAGGGACTCCGGGGCATCGTGATAGCCGGTGCACATGGCGGCCGTGTGGCCCCCCAGGCTGCCGTCGGCGAACAGCTTCACGCCGGCCCAGCGCACGTTCGGTCCGGCGTCGGACAGCCGTTCCGCGGCGTCCTCGAGCTGCGCAGGGGTTTGGGCGATGACGTAGCCGTGGAGACGGATGGGGAGGTCGCGGCCTGCCGCCACCACCAACGCCACCTCGTCACCGAGGCTCGCCCACGGCCCGTTGCCGAGACCGAGCATCGCCCCGATGGACGTGAGGCCGAGTCCGGCGAGCCCGGTCATGGCCTCCACCAGCATCGATGCGTCGACGAGCGTCGACATGTCCAGGGCGGTGGCGACCAGGTCGATCGCGGTCTCCCGGAGCACCCCGGTGGGCACACCCGCCGCGTCCCGGTCGATCACCCCTCCGAGAGGGTCCGGCGTCGAGGCGTCGACCCTCCCGGCGATCAGCGCCGCCGTGTTCGCCACCGCCACATGGCCGCAGTACCGCTTCAGCAGGACCGGCCGGTCGGGAACGACCGCGTCGAGGTCCTCACGGACCGGGAGACGCCCTTCGGCCAGGCTCTCGTCGTCGAGGCGCAACCCGAGGATCGGGCCCGTCGTGGTCGCCGCCGCGTCGGCGATCCGAGCGGCGACCTCGCTGAGATCGGCGGCGTCCTTCAACCCGACCCCGGCCAGGGTCGCCGCGTACGGCACGGGGTGGAGATGGGCGTCCCGCAGACCCGGGACGATGAACGCACCGGGGAACCGATCTTCGGGCAGGTCCGGCCGGCGGAGCTCGTCGGCCGACCCGACGGCGACGATCCGGCTCCCTCGGATCTCCACCGCATCGCTCCCGGCCGGAGCGGCGGTCACCGATCGGGCGACGATCAGCCGTCTCACGGGCGGAGATGCTCCGGGAGATGCGCCGCCACCGTTGAGCGGAGCTCGTCGTGCACCGAGGCGTTGGAGGCCACGACCATCGGGGTCTCGGGGGTGGACGGCGTTCCGTCGACCCCGGTGACGGTGCCGCCGGCCTCCCGCACGATCAGGATCCCGGCGGCCTGATCCCACGGGGCGATCCCCAGCTCGAAGTAGGCCTCGTAGCGGCCCGCCGCCACCCAGGCGAGATCCAACGCGGCCGATCCGAACCGCCGGATGCCGTTCACGCGCTCGAGCACCGCCCCCAAGGTCGCCGCGTAGGCGGGACCATGGTCGCCGTGGTCGTAGGGGAACCCGGTGGCGACCACGGAACCCTCGAGCCGGGCGACGCTGGAGACGTGGATCGGCCGGTCGTCGAGCGTCGCCCCCGCTCCCGCCGCGGCGGCGAACCGCTCACGTCGCAGCGGATCGACGATCACGCCGACGAGCGGCCGATCGCCGTCCCACAGGGCCACCGACACGGCGACGTGCGGGATCCCATGGACGAAGTTCACCGTTCCGTCGAGCGGATCGACGATCCACCTTCGCCGCCCCCCGGTCGCCGCTCCGGACTCCTCGGCGAGGATCGCGTCGTCGGGTCGATGGCGGCGGATCGTCTGCACGACGGCGGCCTCCGCCAGTTGATCGACCTCGGTCACCGGATCGAACCGTCGCTTCATGTCGGTGTGGAAGGTGGAACCGAAACGGTCGGTGAGGATCTCCGCGCCCGCTTCGGCTGCTCGGACGGCGATGGTCAGATCGTCCATGGGACGCCAGCCTACGGCGTCTCCATCATCCCCCGGTCGCCGGTAGGCTCCCCTGCCGATGTACCTCTATCTCGCCGCCATCGCCAGCGCCGTGCTGATGTGGGCGGCCTTCCCACCGCTCGACCTGGGGCCGCTCGCGTTCGTGGCGGCCGCTCCGTTCTTCTGGGCGATCCGGCGGGTGGAACGGCCCAGCGAGGCCGCCACCGTCGGGTTCGTCTGGGGCATCCTGTTCTTCGGCGGGCTGCTGTGGTGGATCTCCGTCCTCGGAGCCGTGGCCTGGGTGCCGTTGACGATCTTCATGGCGTCGATGTTCACCGCCTACGCCTTGTGGGTGTGGACCTTCCGGCTGTGGACCCCATGGCGATGGTGGCTGGTCGCGATCGGGGGGTGGGCGCTCATGGAGTTCCTCCGCGCCCGCTTCCCCTTCGGCGGCTTCCCGTGGGGCACCTTGGGGTACGCGGCGGGCGGCTCTGGACCCTTGATCGGGTCCGTGCAGTGGATCGGACCATCGGGATGGTCGGTCCTCGCCATCGCCTTCGCCGCCGGTCTCGCCCTGTTCGTCGAGGACCGCAAGAACTGGCGGTTCATCGTCGACCCCGGCGTCGTCATCGCCCTGCTCGGGATCGCCGGGAGCTTCTTCGCTCCGACCGCCGAAGGGCAGGCGTTCCGCGTGGCGATCGTCCAAGGCAACTCGCCGTGCCCGATGGTGCACTGCCAGAACGAGAACGAGCGCATCTACCGGTCCCATCTCGAGCTCACCCGGACGATCCCCGCAGGCGGCGCCGATCTCGTCGTGTGGGCGGAGAACTCCTTCGGTCCTCCCTTCGAGCCGGACGGCAACGACGCCGTCCGCAACGAACTCATCGAGGAGGCGTCGCGTATCGGCGCCTACCTGCTCGTGTCCGGTACCCGCTTGGTCGACGACGACGGCTTCCTCAACGTCAACGTGCTGTTCTCCCCCGAAGGCGTCCAGGTGGGCGAATACGCCAAGCGGCATCCGGTCCCGTTCGGTGAGTACGTTCCGCTGCGCAACCTGCTCGGGTTCATCCCGCAGCTCGATCAGATCCCCCGCGACATGGTGCCGGGAACCGACGCCATCGTGTTCCCCACTCCTCAGGGCACCATCGGCAGCGTGATCTCGTTCGAAGGGGCGTTCGACCGATCGATCAGGTCCGTCGTCCGGGCCGGGGCGGACGTCCTGGTGGTCGCCACCAACGAATCGAGCTTCGACGTCTCCCCGGCGTCGGATCAGCTCATCGGGATGACGAGGGTCAACGCGGCCGCGGTGGGCCAGGACCTCGTCCACGCAGCCATCACCGGACGCTCGGCGTTCATCCGCGCCGACGGAACGGTGGGGGAGCGAACCGAGCTGTTCGAGGCGACGATCCTGTACGGCCTGGTCCAGATGCGGGTCGCCGGGCCGACGATCTTCACCCGGTTCGGCGACTGGCTGATGCTGGTGTCGTTCCTGGGCATCGTCGTCGCGGTGTTCTGGCCCGGCGAAGGGAGCCTCGAGTCCCGTGTCGTGGCGCGGAGAGAGGCATAGGCGCCCACCGCCAGTTTTTGCAATGTCTCGATAGTGCTAATTATGATGGCCCGCCACATCACCGATGCTCGAGAACCGATCGTCGCTTCGCTCCGTATCGCGGACCGGAACGGTCGGTCCACCATCCACGGGAGGAGCAGATCCCATGTCAGACATCCTCAAGGCGTCCCGGCCCTCGGGGCGGTCGCGGCGACCGAAGACCTTCGACGAAGGGCGTACCTGCGCCGCCTCGGGGTGCATCACGGTGCTGTCGCGCTACAACCGGTCCGAGTACTGCAACACGCACAAGCCGGTGAAGTACCCGCGGCTCCGGGGCGTCATCAACGCCGAGGACTGAATCCGCAACCGCCCGTCGCCGCGCCCGGCCCGTCGGCGAGGCAGGCCTCGTTCAGGCGCCGTCCGGCACGATCCAGGTCCCTGCCGTTCCGCCGATCGCTGCGGGAAGGGCCCCCACGTTGGTGATGAGGCTCGGCCGCCCGATGCGTTCCGTGTAGTCGGTTGCCGCCTCGACCTTCGGTCCCATCGACCCGGCCGGGAACGTCCCCGACTGCAGGAGCCTCCGGGCCTCGCTCACCGACATCGAATCGATGGCTCGCTCCTGGTCGGTTCCGAACGCCTCGAAGACGCACGGCACCTCGGTGAGGATGACGAACCCGGCGGCTCGAAGGTCCACGGCGATCGTCGACGCCGTGCGATCCTTGTCGATCACCCCCTCGACGCCCTCCAGCCTCCCATCGGTGTCGACGACCGGGATCCCCCCGCCGCCGCCGGCGATGATCAGATGCCCGTGGCGGGTGGCGTCGGCGATCGTGTGGATCTCCACGATCCGGCGAGGCCGCGGCGACGGCACGACCCGTCGCCAGCCCCGTCCCGGCACCTCGACGAATCGCCATCCGAACCGAGAGGACAGACGCCGAGCCTCGTCCCGGTCGGAGAACGGCCCGATCGGCTTGGTCGGGGACACGAACGCCGGATCGTCGGCATCCACCACCACCTGGGTGACGAGCGCCGCCACCTCGACGTGCCGTCCCCCCGCGGCGAGACGGCTCCTGATCGAGGCCGCCAGCCGGTAGCCGATCGCCCCTTGGGTCTGGGCGACGAGTTCGTCCAGCGACTCGGCCGGGATCCGGTCGCGGGTGGCTTCGACCCGCAGCGCCAACCGGCCGACCTGAGGTCCGTTGCCGTGGACCAGCACGAGACCCGCATGGTCGGGCAGGAGCACCAGCAGAGCCGACGCGAACTCGTCCAACCGGCGCGCCAGGCCCTCGTCGTCGCCCGACGCCGGATCGGGGAGCAGTGCGTTGCCTCCGAACGCCAGGACGATCGGTCGGTTGGGCGCGTCCTCCCAAGGAGGCAGCCGGAGCTCCACCTCGTCAGGACTCGTAGGCGTCGAGGCCGCGATCGAGGATGTCGATGCCGTGGTCGAGTTCCTCGATGGTCACCGTCAGCGGAGGGATGAACCGGATGATGTTCCCGTCCGGGCCGCACGGCAGGATGAACATGCCCTCGTCGATCGCGTGGGCCGACACCGCCGCGAAGGCGTCAGGGTCCGGACGCCGGTCGTCGGCGACCAGCTCGACGCCGATCATCAGACCCAACCCGCGCACGTCGCCGATCGTCGGATGCTTCGACTTCAGCTCGTTGAGGCGACCGAAGGCATGGTCCGACAGCTTCGCCACGCCGGGGATCACGTCGCCGAGCATGTCGACGACCGCGGTCGAAGCTGCGCACGACACCGGGTTGCCGCCGAACGTGGTGCCGTGGGAACCGGCGGGCCACTTGGCGAAGATCTCCCGCGATGCACCCACGGCCGAGAGCGGCAGGCCGTTGGCGATGGCCTTGCCCATGACGAGGATGTCGGGCTCGATCCCGTAGACCTGGCTGGTGAACCAGTCGCCGGTACGCCCGAACCCGGTCTGTACCTCGTCGACGATCATCAAGATCCCATGCTCGTCGGCCAGCGCCCGGATGGCGGCGAGGAACCCGTGCCCGGCCGGGTAGTACCCCCCTTCGCCCTGGAGGGGCTCGATGAGGAAGGCGGCCACCTCCGAGGGAGTGACCTCGTGTTTGAACATCCGCTCGAGCTCATCGAGGGCGAGCTGGTCGGCCTGCTCCTTGGAGACGCCCCACCGGTAGGGGTGCGGGAACGGGGTCACGAAGACCGACGGCAGCAGCGGGTGGTATCCCTGCCGGTACTTCGCCTTCGACGTGGTGTAGGTGACCGAGCCCATGGTGCGGCCGTGGAACCCTCCTCGGAACACGACGATCCCTTGGCGTCCCGTGGTCTTGCGGGCGAGCTTCACCGACGCTTCGACCGCCTCGGCTCCCGAGTTCATGAAGAACACCTGCTCGATCGACGACGGAGTGACCGAGACGAGACGCTCGGCGGCCGTGATCAAGGACCCGTAGACGTACGTCCCACCGGCATGCCAGAGCCGATCGACCTGGGCTTCGACGGCTGCCTGGACCGGAGCCGGGCGATGTCCGAGGTTGGTGACGGCGATCCCGCAGGCGAAGTCGAGGTAGCGCTTGCCGTCGGCGTCGGTCACCCAGCTCCCCTCGCCGTGGACGATCTCGATCTCGGTGTCGAACGAGATGACCGGTGGGATCAGCTGATGGAGTCGGTCGGACAGGTCGGACATGGGGACACCTCCTCGGTGGGCGGCCGGTCGGCCGCGGGACTGCGCTGCATGCGTGCGTAGCGCTGCTCACTACGGGGCAGCGAAGAGATGTCCCCGGCTCTCGCGTGGCGTCATGGACCGGATTATGCACCCGATCGGGTCACTTGTCGTCCACGAACTCGGCGAGATCCGCGGGGCACGTGGCCGTCGATCGTCTCGCGCCATCGTCGATCTCGACGACGAACGAGCCCGCCGCGGCATCCACGCGCAGCTCCGCCGACGTGCCCGAGCCGTCCCACCGCATGGTCAGTTCCTCGGTTCCCTCGCCCAGCGTCCAGCTCCCGGTGAACGCCGGGAACCGGTTCCGGAACCGGATCAACGCCAGGAGGTCCTGCACGACCGGACGGCCGAGCGCCGTCTCGACCTCCGACCGATCGTAGGACCGGCGGTTGATGTCCCTCCCGACGCCGGTCCAGCGCATCAGCGCCAGGTCGTTCTCGCCGGCGAGGAGACCGACGTAGTAGATCTGCGGGATGCCCGGCGTGAACAGTTGGATCGCCCGGGCCGTCAGGTAGTGCGTGTCGCTCCTTCCGACCGCGTCGTAGAAGGTCGTGTTGACCTGGTAGACGTCGACGTTGCCTGCTCGGGCGCCGGTCGCTTGGCGGCTCGCACCGCGTGTGTTGGCGTGGATCCATTCGACCAGGGCGGAGATCTGGTCGGGGGAGAGGAGACCCGGCGTGGAAGGGTCGACATCGTCGGGTCCCACGTCGATGACCCCGATGCCGTCGTGCGTGTCGAGGACCGTCACCGCGTTGCGGGGCCGCAACGCCAGCCAGTTCCGAAGGGGGGATGCATCCCCATCCGCCAGCATCCACAGAACGAGCGGCGGCAGGGCGAAGTCGTACACGAGGTCGGCCACTTGGGCGACCTCGATCTGGCGGGCATGGTGGGCGTGGACCTCGACGAGGACCCGCAACCCCCGGCGATGCAGGTCCCGCTGGAGCCGCCCGATGAACGCCAGGGTGGCCGGGGTCATGAAGCACGACGTTCCCGGGGTCTTGACGGCGTACCCGACGGCGTCGAGGCGGACCGTGGAGACCCCGTGTTCGGCGAACGTGGCGGCGATCCCCTCCAGGTAGGCCGAAGTACGGGGATCGTCGACGTCGAGGTCGATCTGGCGGGCGGTGAACGTCGTCCAGGCCAGTCGTCGGGAGCCGTCGGCGAGACGCACCGGCGTCAGCGGAAGACCCGGCCGGGGTCGGTAGATCCGCAACAGCTCGTCCTCGGTCGCTCCGTCCGGGAACACGCTCGACAGGAAGTGGAACATGGTGGCGTACGGGGACGCCGCGCCGTGCTCGAGGAAATCGCGGAACTCGACGGAGTCCGCCGAGATGTGGTTGACGATCAGGTCGGCGGTGACCGCGTACCGTCGAGCCAACCTGGCGACGTCCTCCCACGATCCCAGGCGGGGGTCGACCGTCGTGTGGTCGATCGGGTCGAACCCGTGGTCGGCGCCGTCGAACGGGACGAAGAAGGGCAGGAGATGGATCCCGCCGAAGATCCCCTCCAGCGGTCCGTCGAGGAGTTCCGCCAACGCCGGGATCGTTCCCCCCAGCCGGTCGGCGTAGGCGATCAGCTCGACCTGCGAGCCGGGGGTATCGGGATCCCGCATCCGGTCGCGTCAGTGCCCCTCGAACCGAGGCTCGCGCTTCTCCACGAACGCGGCCATCGCCTCGGCGAGGTCGTCGGAATGGATGAACGCGGCGTTCCACAGGGCCACGTAGTCGAGATGGTCGGCGACGCCGGACCGGGTGGCGGCGGACAGCACCGCTTTCGTCCCCTGGACCGCCAGCGGCGAGTTCCGGGCGATCGCCTCGGCCGTCTCCACCGCGGCGTCGAGCACGGCTTCGGCGTCGGGCTCGACGCGGGTGACCAGCCGCATCGCCAGCGCCTCGGAAGCGCCGAAGTCCTTGCCGGTGTAGACGACCTCGGCGAGGCTCGACGGGTCGACGATCCCAGGGAGTCTCTGCAGGGTCCCGACGTCGGCGACCATGCCGATCCGGGTCTCACGGACCGAGAAGACGGCATCCGCCGCCGCGTAGCGGATGTCGCACGCGGTGATGAGATCGACGCCCGCGCCGATGCAGTACCCGTGGACCGCGGCGATGACCGGCTTGGGGCAGTCGGCCAGCGCCGAGAAGGTCCGTTGCATCGTCTTGATCATGCGGTAGGTGGCGCGACGGTGGGCGACGCCGCTGGGGGGCGTGGACGCGTTCGGATCCAGATCGCCCGAAGCCATCGACGGGGCGAAGGCGGTCAGATCGAGCCCCGAGGTGAACGCCCGGCCCCTGCCGGCGACGACGAGCGCCCGGACCGAGTCGTCCTCGGCGAGGGCGTCGACGATCGAGGGGAACTCGATCCAGAAGCCGGGTCCGAAGGCGTTGAGACGTTCTGGCCGGTCGAGCCAGACGATGGCGATGTGGTCGCGCCGCTCGACGGCGACGACCTCCGATGGAGGCACGGAGCTCATGGGGTCGAGCGTAGCGGCGGGGCCCCGAAGCGGGCCAGTGCGTCGTCGACGGCCGACGGGGTGTCGATGCTGAACCACGAGCGGCCGTCCTCGCCCCAGGCTCGCCACAGGTCGTCGGTCACCTCGTTCACATCGACGGCGCCGAGTACGGCCCGAACGGACGTCCGGCCGGAGCCTTCGAGGAGCGCACGGGCCACCGGCAGGCACGCGGGCCGGTACACGGCGCAGGTGACCTGGGGATGGTCGCGGTCGATCGGCACGACGGCGTCGCCGGGCAGGTTCGCCAGGGCGGTGACCGTCGCGGCTCGCACGTAGGGCTGATCGACCGCCACGAGGGCGACATCGCGACCATCGGCCCACGACAGGGCCGCCTCCAGCCCCGCCAGCGGGCCGCGACGTCCCGACCGGAGGTCGGGGATGCACGGGATCTCTTCGTGGCCGGGACCGCCGACGACGATCCGTTCGCCCACCCCGGCGAGTTCATCGAGGACCCGTTCGAGCATGGGCACCCCGCCGACCGGTACCGATGCCTTGTCCCGTCCCATGCGGCGGGACGCACCGCCTGCGAGCACGGCGACGACGAGGTCGGGGTGGGGGATTGCCATCGCCGTGACGTTACCGGCTCCGAGCCCCCATCAGGTCGCCCGGGGCGTCATCGGGGGCGACGACCGGCCCACCTCGGGAACCGACCGCCGGCGTCGGGGCGTCCAACGCGGCACACGGGTCACCGTACCCGAATGGGAGGCAACATCATGGAACGGAAGAATCGACGACGCACCGCAGCCGCGCTGGTGGCCGGCATGCTCCTCCTCGGGGCGTGTAGCGGAGCCGGCTCGGCGGCCCTGACAACCGT
>JALVQZ010000276.1 GCA_027036355.1 Acidimicrobiia bacterium
CACCTTGGCCGCGTACGAGCGGCGTCACCGGCGGGCGGCCAAGGTGTTCTTCCAGAGGCTCGATCCGGGCTACGACTTCACCGATCAGGCGCGGCGCAGGTTGGCGGAGGGCATCGTGATGGTGGCGTTCCGGCCGGTGGGGTAGGGGAGTTCCGCTCAGGGCGGCGGTCGGCTGGTGGCTGGATGCCCGAGGGGGCTGCGCCAGCAGACGGTTCCGTCGGGATCGATGGTGTAGGTCCAGCCGTAGCGGTGTTTGACGACGTGGTCGTGGCGGCAGCCGGGGGCCAGGTCGTCGCGGTCGGTGCGGCGGGTCTCCGCCCAGGGGATGCGATGGTCGAGGTCACAGGCCGACGCCGGCATGCGACAACCCGGGAAGACGCACGTGGGCAGGGAGGCGCGAACGTGGCTGCGCTGGGCCGAGGTGGGACGTCTGCGGGTCGTGCCGGTGGCCACGGCCCGGCCGTTGTGGGTCACCGTGTAGGTCCATTCGCCGTCGACGTGGTCGGCGACGACGTGGCGGGCGATGTCGGCGACCAGGGGCCCGTACCCGGCGAGCTCCCCGGACCGGTCGGCGAGCCCCATCAACGTGTCGAGATCGATGCGCAGCTCGATCGTGCCTCCGGTGGCCGAGGCGTGCCGGTCGCCGGACAGGAGGTCCAAGAACACGTCGGCGCGAAGCTGATCCATGGTGCGGTCTTCGCCCGTGCGGCGGAGGCTGCGGGCGAGGGCGTCGATGCGGTCCATCGCCTGGGCGACCCGGTCCGCCGGGAGGTCGAAGCCGAACAGGTCGATGGTCCCGTCGGGGCTCTGGAAGGCGACGAGACGCCGCCGGTCGAGGCGCCGGCGGTATCGGTCGGCTGCCGTGGCGGGGTCGTCGTCGAGAACCAGTCGCCGGAGGCGGGCGCGGAGCTGTCCGGTGGTCAGCTCCGGCGCCATGTCGAGGATCCGGGCACAGATGCGGCGGGCGTGGCCCACCGGCAGATGATCGGTGCCGTCGACCAGGATCCGGGCCCGGGCCGTGTCGATCGCGCCGCGCCGGAGCAGATCGGCCACGGCGGGGAGGCGATGGCGCAACGCCAACGCCAGGTCGACTTCGGCGTCTGCGGCTCGGCGCGTCAGGTGCAACGCCGCCCGCACCTCGGCGGCGGCGCCCTCGCGAGGGTCGAAACCGTGGCTGCGGTCGCCGTCGACGTCGCTGTCGTAGACCTCCACGACGGACGCCATCGCATCGAGGGTCTGGGAGCGGAAGAACGACGTCATCTTGCGATGCGCCCGGAGCACGGTCACCCGGTCGTGTCCCGAGATCCGGCGGATGTCGATCGACGCCAGGAACGCCGCCAGCATCGGGCCCGGATCCATGTCGGCCAGCCCCGAGGGGATCGGCTCGTGGCAGCCCGTCGCGGGCGCCCAGTCCTCGTCGAGACGCCAGTCTGACGTGGCGTCGCGCACCTCACCGGAGGTTCCCTCGATGTCCATGATCACAACCTATCGAGAGCCTGTGACAGGAACGCGGGCGGCGGTGCCTTGACAGATACCTACTCGGTATGTAAGGATTGTGCATACTCGGTATGCGACGGGAGGCGCGATGGGCATCAGAGAAGGGCTGCTGGTCCTCCTCGCCGACGGGCCCAAGCACGGGTACCGGCTCAAGGGCGAGTTCGAGGAGGCGACCGGCGACGCCTGGCCCCTCAACATCGGGCAGGTCTACACGACCCTCGGCCGGCTCGAGCGTGACGGGTTCGTCGAACTCGACGCCACCGACCCCGAAGGACGCAAGATCTACTGCATCACCAACGCCGGACGGGCCGAGCTCCGAGACTGGATCGCCCGGCCCGTCGACCATCGCCTCGACGCCCGCGACGAGCTGTCGATGAAGCTCCTCCTCACTCTCTTCGCCGGGGTGGTCGACCCCCTCGCCGTCGTCGACACCCAGCGGGCGGCGACGATGACCGCCCTCCAGGACCTCCACCGGCTCAAGCAGGAGACCGACCCCGGCGACCTGCCCTGGCTCCTCCACCTCGACCGTCTGATCCTGCGCGCCGAGGCCGAGCTGCGCTGGCTCGACCTCGTCGAAGATCGCCTACCCGAGCGACGGCGCCGCCCAGGAGCCGTCCACGAACCCGCCGAGACCAAGGAGGTGACCGGATGACCGAGGTGATGCTCCGGATGCGACGGGTGGGTCGCACCTACGGCGAAGGATCCCGGCGGGTCGACGCCCTCGTCGACGTCGACCTCGACGTCGCCCCCGGTGAGCTCGTCGCCGTCACCGGGCGGAGCGGGTCGGGCAAGTCGACCCTGCTCAACCTCGCCGGCACCCTCGACCGCCCCACCACGGGCACTATCGAGATCGACGGCCGACACCTCGGCGACCTCGGGCCCCGTCGGCTCGCGGAGCTGCGGCGGCGCTCGATCGGGATCGTCTTCCAGGAGCTCAATCTCATCCCCAGCCTCACCGCCGCCGAGAACGTGGCCTTGCCGCTCGAGCTCGACGGGACCGACCTGCGGGCCGCCCGGCGGGCCGCGGAAGCCGCCCTCGACGAGGTGGGTCTCGGCGCCATGGTGGATCGGTATCCCGACGAGCTGTCGGGGGGAGAGCAGCAGCGGGTGGCCATCGCCCGAGGACTGGTGGGCACCCGCACGTTGCTCCTCGCCGACGAGCCTACTGGGGCGTTGGACGAGCTCACCGGCGAGGCGATCCTGCGACTCCTCCGGAGCCGCTGCGACGCCGGCGCAGCCGGGCTCCTCGTCACCCACGACCCGGGGTGGGCCGCCTGGGCCGACCGGGTCGTGCTCCTCCGCAGCGGACGCATCGAGTCGGTCACCGAGCGGTC
>JALVQZ010000277.1 GCA_027036355.1 Acidimicrobiia bacterium
CTCGATCTTCGGCACATCGTCGACCCGACCGAGCGGATGCGCCGCGTTGGGAGGGAACCCGAGATCGACCCGACGGCGGAGCCGAGCGAGGAAGACGTCGCGATCCATCAGATCTCACCTCGAGCGAGTCGCTCCCGCAGCGACCCGCGGCCCCGCGGCCGGGGCACGATCCGGCCCTCCACCCATGCCGACGGTACGAACGTCTCTGGCACGTGGCGGGCCCCGGCCTGGATGGCGGCGATCGATGCCCGGTACCCCGCCGGGCGGCTCCACACCTTCGCCCACGCCCGGAACGCCGCCGGCGCTCCGCCGGCGGCGTTGTCGGCCCGACGGAGAAGGAGGAGGTCCTGGAGGGGGATGCCGACCGGACACACCTCGTGGCACGCCGAGCAGAGGCTCGACGCGTTCGCCAGTTCGGTGGTCGCAGGCGACGGATCGAGCAGCGGGGTGAGGACGGCCCCCATCGGCCCCGAGTACACCGACCCGTAGGCGTGCCCGCCGATCTGCCGGTACACCGGGCAGACGTTGAGACAGGCCGAACAACGGATGCAGTGCAGCATCTCGTGCGAGCCGGTCCCGAGGACGTCGCTACGCCCGTTGTCGACGATCACCACATGCAGCTCGTCGGGCCCGTCGATCTCGCCGTCCCGTCGAGGGCCGGTGACCTGCGTCGTGTAGACCGACAGTTGCTGGCCGGTCGCCGAACGGGGGAGCAACGTCATCATCAGGTCGAGCTGGTCCCATGTCTCGACGATCCGCTCCATGCCCATGACCACGACGTGGACCGGAGGCACCGACGTCACCATCCGCCCGTTGCCCTCGTTGGTGACCAGGACCACCGTGCCGGTCTCGGCCACGCCGAAGTTGCATCCCGAGATCCCCATGTCGGCCTCCAGGAACCGCTCCCGCAGCGATGCCCGGGCGTAGGCGCACAGCACCTCGGGATCGGGAGGCAGCTCCTCGCCGGCTCTCGCGGAGAACAGCTCCGCGACCCGTTCCCTGGTGTAGTGGATGGCCGGTCCCAGGATGTGCGACGGGCGGTCACCGGCGAGCTGCACGATCCATTCCCCGAGGTCGGTCTCGACCACGTCGATCCCCGCGGCCTCGAGGGCCTCGTTGAGCCCGATCTCCTCGGTGAGCATCGACTTGGACTTCACCACCGTCCGGACCGCGTGCCGTGTGGCGAGATCCCGGACGATGTCGTTGGCCTCGGCGGCGTCGGCGGCCCAGTGCACGACGCCTCCCGCCTCGCCCACGGCGTCGGCGAAGCGTTCGAGGACCTCGGGGAGCCGCTCCATCACCCGGTGGCGCTGCCACCGGGCGGCGCGCTTCAGCGCGTCGAGGTTGGCGACGTCGTCCCCGGCTCGGCGGATCTCGACGAACCGGTCGGTCGCTCGGGCGAGGGCTTCGTGGAGCCCCGGGTCGGCCAGCGCCTCCTTCGCCCGCGTGCGGAGATCATCGGCCATCGGCGGGACCGGACGGATCGAGGAGTTCGGCGATGTGCCGCACGGGAAGCTCGATGCCGCGGCGCCGCATCCTTCCTTCGAGCTGCAGGAGGCACGACAGGTCGGATCCGACCAGGGCCTCGATCTCGCCGATGGGCAGACCATCGATCTTCTCGTCGGCCATGGCCACCGAGATCTCCGGTTCCTTGACGGAGAACAGTCCGCCGAAGCCGCAGCAGCGCTCGTCGTCGGCCCATTCGGCCACCGTGTAGCCGGCGTCGTCGAGCAGCGCGAGTGGCTCGTCGCGGATGTGGAGCTCGCGCAGCATGTGGCACGAGTGGTGATAGGCGACGGCTCCCTCCCGAGGGGCACGTCCGTCCTCGTCGTCGCCGTCGGCGGCGGCGACGAGGCGGGTGAACTCGACGATCCGGTCGGCGAGGTCCACGGCGGCTGCCTCCGCCCGCTCGTCCCCGACCCGGCGGAACAGCTCCGGCCAGTAGACGCGCATCATCGTCGCGCAGCTCCCCGCCGGGACGCAGATCGGGCCGGGTGGGGCGTCCGCCAGGGCCGTCAGGGTGGTGCGGGCGACGGTGGCCGCCTCATGGGGATGGCCGGCGTTCCAGGCAGGTTGGCCGCAGCAGGTCGCGTCCGGGGGGATCGACGGCTCGAACCCTCGGTCACGCAGGGTGCGGACCACCGCGTCCCCGATCGCCGGCGCCATCGCCTCCATCACGCAGGTGGGGAACAAGATGAGGGGGGTCGCCGCGCCGCCGTCCATCCTTGCATGGTAGGCGGACGCGTTCGAGGCCCCCGGAGGGGCCTCGAACGGTCGCTCGGTCGTCGCTGTTCAGCCCTGGTTCTCCAAGGCGTCCGCCATCCGTTCGGTGTTGTCGCCGATGCGGAAGATGATCATCACCATCTCCAGCATGATCCGGTACAACAACACGCTGACGAGCACGAAGATCGTGCCGAAGATCAGCGCGCCCAGGAAGGCGCCGAAGCCGTTGGCGATGCCGGAGAACACGATCGCGAGCCACCCCAGGGCGGCGAAGACCAGGATCAAGATGTAGATGATCTTCACCACCGACGGTGTGACGAACTTCTCGAACGTCAGATCGAAGATGTCTCCCAACCCACCGGACTGCGTTGCCATGCGGCCTCCCTCCGTATCGGTACTTCCACCGGGAGCCTAGCGGGTGCGATGCCCCGGCCCCATGACCACCGCTGCTACGTTCTGGCCGATGTTCGCCGTACGAGCCGCTCCCGATCCCCTGCGCCGGTTCGCTGCCGTCTTCGCCGGCGCTTCGGTCGGCACCGCAGGGCGGATCGCGGTCGCCGGCGAAGACGGCAGCGAACCGGCGCAGGGG
>JALVQZ010000278.1:0-4787 GCA_027036355.1 Acidimicrobiia bacterium
TCGCCGCCGCCGCGGGCCGGGTGCTGGCCACCGGCGGTGGGTACGCGCTCATCGAAGCGAAGCCGGCGACCGGCCCCACCCTCGACGACGTGCCGACCGTCTCGCTCCCGGACGGCATCGTCGTCGTCGACGCCCGGCTCCAACCGATCGACGTGTCCATCGCCGGGTTCGACCGCTCCGACCGGCCGGCCGTCGCCATCTCCGACGACGGACGCCGCATCGCCCTCGCCTTCGCCATGCCCGGCGAGCGCACATCGATCACCGTCGTCGGAACCGATCGTGCCGTGACCACCGTCGTGTCGGCGCCCGCGGCCGCCCGACCCATCGGCTTCGTCGCCCACAACCGCTACGTGGCCCTGCAGACCCTCGACGACGAGCGCCTGCTCCTCGTCGACGCGCGCACCGGCGCGTTGATCACGCTCCCCACCCTCGGCGAGCGGATCGTCGCCGTCGACGCCCGCTGAACTCACACGACCCGGCGCAGATCCCCGGCGAGGTCGCCGCGCTCGGCCACCACCACGTCGACCAGACCGAGCCAGCCCGCGAGCCGCCGCAGCTCCGCCGCCAGCTCGACGGCGACGTGCGTTCCGTCCTCCCCCGGCTCCAAGAACGCCGAACGCACCACGAGCCGCCGTCGGGGCCGATCCGCCTTCAGGTCGACGCGGGCGACGAGCCTTCCGTCGAGCAGGAACGGCAACACGTAGTAGCCGTGGACCCGTTTCGATTCGGGCACGTAGATCTCGATGCGGTACCGGAACCCGAACAGCCGCTCGGTCCGCTGCCGGTTCCACACCACCGGATCGAAGGGGCTGAGCAGGGCCCCGCCATGGAGACGTCGAGGCACCCGAACCTCCGGATCGAGGAACACGGGCCCCCGCCAACCCGGCACCTGGACCGTCTCCACCTCCCCGGCCGCGGCCATGCGTTCGAGGATGCGGCGGGCGGTCGGACCGTGGAGACGGTGGTAGTCCGCCAGGTCGCCGGCCGTCCCGATCCCGTGATGCCGCACCGCCGAGCGCAACAGCCGTCGGTACGCCTCCTCCTTGGGCGGCGCCGCCGCACGATCGAACCCGGGAACCACCCGATGGAACGCGTCGTAGCGACGAACGAAGCGGTGATCCCGCGAGGCGGTGATCCCACCGGTGGCGAACAGGAACTCCAACGCCGTCTTGACCGGCCCGTGCCCCCACCACGAGCCCGAACGGTGGCCCGGCTCCGCCAGGTCGGTCACCGTGAGCGGACCGTCGGCCAGCACCGCCTCCTGCACACGCTCGAGCAGCTTCGGATCGTCCGCCAGGGCGTCACGGACCCGACGCCACGGCCGCGTCTCCTCCATCCTCCACACGAACGAACCGAGAAGGTCGGTCGGCATCGTGGAGGCTTCGTGGCCCCAGTACTCGACCATCTCCCCCGACGCGTTCAGCCATCGATCGAGCGCATCGATGTCGTAGGCACCCAGACGAGTGAAGAACGGCATGTAGTGGGCCCGGGCGAGCACGTTCACCGAGTCGAGCTGAACGAGCCCCACGGTGGCCACCACTCGACGGAAATGCCGGCGATCGATCCGGCGCCAATCGCGCACCCCGCCGATCCCCTGGGCGCCGAGCGCGATCCGGCGTGCCCGCTCGAGCGGGATCCGTCGCTCCATCCGATGCCTCCCTCCGGATCGTCGAGCCGTCGTCGCTACGCTACCCACCATGCAGCGAACCCTGGGGGCCGGGCTGAAGACGATCGTGCTCGTCCCGACGTTCTTCCTCGTCACCATCACCCTGGCCGCCGTCGTCCTCGCCTTGGCCTGGAGAGACGCCGACGATCCACGGATCGAGCGCATCATCCAATGGTGGTCGGAGCGTTTCCTCGGTCTCGCCCCCGTCGACTACGTCGTCCATGGAGCGGAGAAGATCGATCCCGAGCGGCGCTACGTGTTCGTCGCCAACCACCTGTCGAACTTCGACATCCCCCTGCTGCTCCGGGCCATCCCCGAACGGGTTCGGTTCCTCGCCAAGAAGGAGCTCTACAAGATCCCGGTGTTCGGCCGGGCGATGGACAAGGTCGGCATCGTCAAGATCGACCGGACCCGGGCCATGACCGCCCACGAGGCGATCAACGCCGCCGCTCGCGAGGTGCTGGGACGCGGCTATTCGCTCATCGTGTTCCCGGAGGGGACCCGCAGCAGGACCGGCGAGATGCAGCGCTTCAAGAAGGGCGCCTTCCGGATCGCCATCGACAACCAGGTCCCGATCGTCCCGGTCGTGCTGGAGGGAACCCAGGACGTGTGGCCGCCCGGAGCGAAGGTGTTCTACCCGGGCTCCGCCTCGGTGACGATCCTCGACCCGATCGAGACGACGGGTCTCGCCGGACACGTCGACATCGGCGAGCTGACGGAGCTGACCCGGGCCCGGATGCTCGAGGTGTACGAGCGGCAACGAGCCCGCCGCCGTCGATCGACGGTCCGCTGACGACCGGCCCCTCCGGGGAGATCGCACGGTCAGTCGTAGACACCGATGAGGGCAGCCCTCCCGTCCACGACCTCGCACAGGAACGCTCCCGCCGAGGTCACGATCTGGTAGCGGTCCGATACCGGTTCCCCGTCCCACCATCGTCCCATCCGCCGCCAGGGGCCCGCCCAGGAACGGACCGGCTCCCACCGGCTCCCCAGACGGATCCGACACGGGAGGCCGCCGTCCCATTCGATCTCGACGGCCTCCGGCTGCGGAGGAACCATCGCCGGCGAAGGAGCCGGGATCCGTCCTGGCCACGGAGCCCCCGAATCCCGTTCGTCGCCGATGTCCGCCTCCCCCCATCGGCGCCACCGCACCCGCTCGCCCGGGTCCCGGCCACCTTGGGGCCGAGCCTGCAGGACCCGATCGGGGCCGACGATCGCCTGCACCTCACCGAGGGCCCGTTGGGCCTCCACCGACCCACGGTGACCGTCGAGCAGACCGAGCTGTCGACCGCCGCTGGACAACGCGAACGGCCGGATCCGCACCGCCGCGATCCCGCCGCCGATCCCTGCCCCCCGTCCCTCGATCCACGCCCGAAGCTGCCATCGGATCCGTTCCGCCACCATCCGCTCGTCGAAGGGATCCAGGCTCCGCCACGTTCGGGTCCTGAGCGCCCCGGCGCCATCCTCCATCTCGACCACGATCCGGAAGGGAGCGACCCCCTCGAGCCCGGCGAACATCCGATGTGCCAGCGCCCGCCCGGCGAACGCGGCCCGCTCCATGTCGTCGAGTGGAGGGTCGAACCGTTCCTCCACGGACCGATCCTCCGCAAGCGCCCGCGGGACGGGATCGCGATCCTCCCCCGACGCGACGCGATGCGCCTCCAACCCCGGCCGGCCGAAGCGGGACACGACCACCGGGCGGGGAAGATCCGCCAGTTCACCCAAGGTCCTGATCCCCAGCCAGCGGAACGTCGCGACCAGCTCCTCCACCCCGAGGTCGGCCACGTCGAGACCGGCCAAGAACGCGGCGTCGTCCTCGACCAGGTACGGCGCCGCGGGGGACGCCAGCTCCGCCGCCTTCCGCGCCGCGAACGGCCCGGTGGCGACACCGACACGATGCCCCGGACCGGCGGTCGCGTCCAGGACCTCGATCACCCGATCGACGATCGCCGCCTCCCCGCCGTAGTACCGAACCGCCCCGGACAACGGCACCAGCATGATGCCCGGATCGGCCACCTCGACACGAGGGACGACCGCCTCGACGGCGGCGACGACCGGATCGAACAGGACCATCTCGCGGGCCGGATCACGTCGCACGGTGATCACCGCCGGGCAGATCCCCTCGGCCTCCCGGCGATGCATCCCGGCCCGGAGACCTGCGGCGATGGCGCGTTCGTTCACGGCGACGACGATCTCGTCGTCGCCGACCGCCTGGCACGGCTCATCCCGCGGCGCGTCCGGGCGCCGCAACGGCCAGGCCGGGAACCACACGCAGAGCGTTCGTTCCATCGTCCTCGATCTCGATCGTCCTCATCGTCCCTCCGACGGCCTTCCCCGAGATCCGAAGGGTGATCCACCGGCGGCGGAGCCTGCCGTGTCCCCGGTCGAGGCCATCCCAACGGACCGCGAGCGCCTCCACGCGCAGATGCGCGATCCCGGCCGGCACCCGACCCCGCAACGGTCGGAGCAGCAAGGACGACCCCCGGGAGCGGGCCCGTGCCGCCAAACGTCGCAACGCCACGCCGCCGACCCCTTCGGGAACCTCGGCGTGGACGACCTCGACGCCATCGAGCAACGCCGCCACGGTCCTGGCCCAGCGAACGGGATCCGAGCATCGCACCACGACGAGACGCTCCGGGTCGACGCCCACCTCCCACGCCCCCAGAGGTGAGAACCATCCTCGGGCATCGACCGAGACGACCGGCCCGGCCGCGACACGCTCCATCATCCCCAGGGCGAGCCGGGTCAGCCCGAAACCGGGGGGCGACTCCAAGGCGAGCACCTTCCCCGGAGCGGGCATCAGCAGCGAGACGCCCCCGTCGTCGGTCGACTCGACGATCGACCTGCGATCCCTCGTCTCCATCGGCTCGCGCCCTCCGTGTCTCACCGATGTCACCCACCGGGGCGCCATCCTATCGAACATGTGTTCGATAGGTCAAGACGCCGGATCCTCCTCCCCTACGGCGGTCGACCGGCGCCGGCCTCCATCCCGGAGACCAACCGTTCGCCCCATCGCGGGCCACTAGCTGTGACAACCGGGGACGTTGTCCCTGGCGGTTTGGTGTGATGGGGTGAGCCCTCCGACGAGACTGTGGGTTGCAAGACTCACGACTCGAAGGAG
>JALVQZ010000278.1:4797-23512 GCA_027036355.1 Acidimicrobiia bacterium
CCACTTCTACAATCACCACCGAGCCCACGGCTCACTCCAATGGGCAACCCCCATCAGCCGCATCCAGGACAACCTCCCCGAAGAGCACAACTAGCCTTGCCGTCAGGGAGCACGCAACCGAAAGGAGCCCCTACGTGTCGGTAGCGAAGGTGATCGAGATCACAGCCACATCGCCGGGGAGTTTCGAGGACGCGATCAGGAAGGGTCTGGCCAGAGCGCAGAAGACGATCGACGGGATCCGCGGGGCGTGGATCTCCGAGCAGAAGGTCGAGCTGGCCGAGGACGGAACGATCAAGCACTTCCGCGTCGACATGAAGCTCACGTTCCTCCTCGAGGACGACTGACCCCGAGGCCGACGCGACGAAGCCCCCGGGGTATCTCCCGGGGGCTTCGTCGTGCGATCGAACGTCAGTCGCGACCGGCCTCGAACTCGTCTTCGAACGAGACGACCGTCCGTCCCGGCTTCGTCGCCGGCTTCTCGCCGCCTTCCGAAGGCTTCCGTTCGCCGCGACCACCCCGGTCGCGGCGGCCACCACGGTCACGCCCACCGCGTTCGGAGCGACGCTCCCCGTTGCCCGACGACGGCGCCGCCGGCGCCGTCTCCTTGGCTTCGGGTGCCGCCCCGGCCAGATCCAGAGAGACCTTGCCGCGATCGTCGATCTCGCGAACGACGACCTCGACCTTGTCGCCGAGGGCGAGCACGTCCTCGACCTTGTCGATCCGCTTGCCGCCGCCGATCTTCGAGATGTGCAGCAGACCGTCACGACCGGGCAGGATGTTGACGAACGCCCCGAACTTGGTGATGTTCACGACCTCGCCCTCGTAGGTCTCGCCCACCTTGGCTTCGGGCGGGAAGCCGATCGCCAGGATGCGCTCCTTGGCGAGCTCGAGTGACGTCGTGTCGGGTGCGCCGACACGGATCGTCCCGTCGTCCTCGATCTCGATCGTCGCCCCGGTCTCCTCCTCGAGCTCCCGGATGGTCTTGCCCTTCGGTCCGATGACCTCACCGATCTTGTCCTTGGGGACGGTGATCGCCTCGATCTTCGGCGCCGAAGGAGCGAGCTCCTCTCGTGGCGCCGGAAGCACCTCGGCCATCTTGTTGAGGATGAACAGCCTCGCCTCTCTGGCCTGGCGCATCGCGTCGATGAGCACCTGGGCCGGGAGACCCTCGATCTTCGTGTCGAGCTGAAGCGCCGTGATCATGTCGTCGGTCCCGGCCACCTTGAAGTCCATGTCGCCGAGGGCGTCCTCGGCGCCGAGGATGTCGGTCAACGTCACGAACTCGCCGTCGTGGGCGATCAGCCCCATGGCGATGCCCGCCACCGGAGCCGCGATCGGGACACCGGCGTCCATCAACGACAGCGTCGATCCGCAGACCGATGCCATCGACGACGAACCGTTGGACATCAGGACCTCCGACACGAGCCGGAAGGCGTACGGGAACTCGTCCTCGTCGGGGATGACCGGAAGCAGCGCCTTCTCGGCGAGCGCCCCGTGACCGATCTCCCGCCGCTTCGGTCCCCGCATGAACCCGGTCTCGCCGGTGGCGAACGGCGGGAAGTTGTAGTGGTGGATGTACCGCTTGGACTCCTCGATGGAGATGGTGTCGAGCATCTGCTCCATGCGGAGCATGCCCAAGGTGGCGACGTTGAGGACCTGGGTCTCTCCACGCTGGAACAGCGCCGAGCCATGGGCCTCGGGGACGAGCCCCACCTCGATCGAGATGGGACGGATCTCGTCGAGGGACCGCCCGTCCATCCGGACGCCCTCGCGGACGACCCGTTCCCGCATGACCTTCTTCTGGACCGACCGGAACGCCTTCGACACGGCCTTGGCGGCGGCGACGTCCTCGTCGTCGATGGCGAGCGCCGCAACGACCTCTTCGAAGATCGCTTCCTCGGTCTTGCGGCGTTCCCGCTTGTCGACGATGACCCCCATCGCCTCCAGCTTGGGACGGGCCACCGCTTCGACGCGGTCGTAGATCTCCGGGGTGTAGTCGACGACGACCGGCCATTCCTCGGGCTCCGGCTCGCCGACGAGCTCCTTCAGCTCGAGCTGAAGGTCGATGAGCTGCGCGACGAGCGGCTTGGCCTCCTCGAGGCCCCGGGCCACGGTCTCCTCGTCGGAAGGCTGGGCGCCGGCGAGGACGAGTCGGTGACCGTTCTCGGTCGCGCCCGCCTCCACCATGGCGATGTCGATCTCCCCGCCAGGGTTGCGCTTGCCGACGACGACGATCTCGAAGACCGCCTCCTCGAGCTGCTCGTAGGTCGGGAACGGGACCCAGGACCCGTCGATGAGACCGAGGCGAACCGCGCCGAGCGGGCCCTCGAACGGGATGGCCGAGATCGTCAACGCCGCCGATGCGGCGTTCAGCGACGGCACGTCGTAGGCGTTGACGAGGTCCGCCGAGATGACGGTCGCCACGATGTGGGTCTCGGAGCGGAACCCCTCCTGGAAGTTGGGGCGCAACGGACGGTCGATGAGACGAGCCGTCAGGATCGCCTTCTCGGTGGCGCGTCCCTCCCTGCGGAAGAACGAGCCGGGGATACGCCCGACGGCGTACATGCGTTCCTCGACGTCGACGGTGAGCGGGAAGAAGTCCACGCCCTCGCGAAGTCGTCGGGATGCGGTTGCGGTCACGAGGACCTCGGTGTCACCGACCCGGGCGAGAACCGCCCCGTCGGCCAGTTGGGCCAGCTTGCCGGTCTGAAGGGAGAACTCGGCGTCGCCGATTCGAGTGCGAACGGTGGTTTCTGCCACGCGACACGCTCCTTTGCGTTGTCTCGGGGAGGAGCGTCCCAATTGGCAGTGGTCGGGTCTCGCACGGGTCGAGCCCCGGCCACTGACAACTGGTACCGCGTCCTCCGGTTCTGTCGATGCGGATCGGATACGGAAGAAGGCGGCGGAGCCGCCTTCCGTCTACGTCAGCGACGCAGTCCGAGTTTCGCGATCAGCGATCGGTACCGCTCCACGTCTTGTTCGCGGAGGTACCGGAGGTGCCGCCTGCGCTGCCCCACCATCATGAGGAGGCCGCGACGGCTGTGATGGTCCTTCTTGTGGACCTTCAGATGTTCGGTCAGGTGGTTGATCCGCTGCGTGAGCAGCGCGACCTGCACCTCCGGCGATCCGGTATCGGTGCCGTGCATGCCGAACTCTTCGATGATGGTTTGAGTGTCCTTCACGGAGGTATCTGTCTTCCTTCGCGACTGATTGCGCGGGCGAACGCCCGAGCGGCAGGTTAGCACGTCTGTGGCCGCTACCGATCCCGGTTCACTCCACGAGGGGTCCGGCGCCCCTCCCCCGTCCGAAGGGCCGGAGCCGCCACGGCGCCGCCGGTCGCCACCGGCAGCTCCCCGGCCGGTTCGCCTCGGCGGCGATGCATCGGGCGGTGGTGTCGTCGTGCAACATCGATCGATGGGCGTCACCGAGAGCGCCGAGGGGATCGACGAACCGGTCGAACGGGCCGCCGGCAGGGCCGTCGACGTCGTACACCCGCAACCCCTCGGGGTGGTCGAGGAAGTTCATGACCAGCGCCCCCCGGTTCCGGATGGCGATGACCTCGACCCCCGACCGGCGGCCCAGATCCACCCGCACGTCACGACATCCCGCGGGATCACACCTGATCGGGTCGAACCCGCCGTTGTCGGGAACGTCACCGACGGCGGCTCCGACCCGCTGCAGCGCCCCGAGCCCTCCCGGTGCGATGGCCGGATCGAGGAGGGCGGCACCGACCAGCTCCGGCGGCGGAGCGCCGATCCCGGCGTCCCAGTTGGCGATCATCTGGGTGACCACCGCGCCGCCCTTGGAGTGACCGACGACGTAGATGCGTCGGTTCCGCTGGGCTTCGCGTTCGACCAACCATGCCAGCACGTCGGCGGCATCATCCACGGGGACCCACTTCGACGCCTCGACCGGGTCGTTCCATGGACCGACCATCCGGTAGTCGAACCGCTGGATCCGGTCCGGTGGGGTTCCCATCCGGCGGGCGAGATCGGCGAAGCCGTCCGGGTCGCCGCCGTGGCCTGGCACGTAGATGAACAGCGTGTCGCCGGTCCCTGCCCCTCGGCGCCGGCCACGCCGCCGGCCGGGGCGCCCATCACCGCCGGGGAAGCCCAGCGGGAGCGGGATCGGCGGCAGCGGGATCGGCGGCAGCGGCCCTCGCGGGAACGACGGCGCCCGCACCGGAAACCCGACGGGGAGCCCGAGCGGCGACACCGTCGTGGAAGATCCGTCGAGGCCCAACCCGTCGGCAGGGGCCGGCGACGAACCGACGGTCAGGACGAGCGACACGACGAGGGACAACACGACCGACATGGGGGCTTCCTTTCTCCGACCCGGCCACCATGCCGGAGCGGAGGCGCGAGGACAAGACCCTCGACGTCGACGGCGATCAGCCGTCCGAGTGGAGGATCCGGCGGGTGGTGGCGATATCGTCGTGGATCTGGGCGACGAGCGCCTCCACGTCGGGGAAGCGCCGTTCCCCTCGGATCCGGTCGACGAACTCGATCCGCAGGTGGGCGCCGTACAGGTCCTGGGAGACGTCGAGCAGGTGGACCTCGACGACCTCCTCGACGCCGTCGAAGGTGGGGCGGGTCCCGATGTTGGCGACCGCGTCGACGACCGCCGGCCCAACGTGCGCCCTCACGGCGTAGACGCCACGGGCCGGCACCGCGAGGTCGTCGTCGACGGCGATGTTGGCGGTGGGGATCCCGATCGTCCGGCCGCGCCCGTCGCCGGGAACGACGGAGCCTTCGAGCTCGTGGGGACGGCCGAGGAACCGGGCCGCTCGGGCGACGTCACCGGTGACGATGTGCCGGCGGATCAGCGACGACCGGACCGGCACGCCGTCGATCTCGAGGATCGGCACGACACGGACCTCGAACCCGTGCCGGCGACCGGCCTCGACGAGCGTGTCGGTGGTTCCCGACGCTCCGTGGCCGAACCGGAACCCCTCTCCCACCGCCACCACCCTGGCGTCGAGGGCGCCCACGAGGAAGCTGTCGATGAAGTCCTGCGGCGAGCGGACGGCGAGCTCCTCGTCGAAGGTGACCACGGCGGCGAGTTCGAGTCCGGCATCGGCCATCAGCTCCAGGCGGCGGCGGAGGGTCGTCAACGCCGTCGTTCCGCTGCCGAGGACCGCCGCCGGGTTCGGATCGAAGGTCACCACCGAGGGGACCGTGCCGTCCGGCGCCGGGTCGAGGGCGTCGAAGACGGCTCGGTGACCGAGGTGGACACCGTCGAAGACCCCCACCGCCACGGCCGTTCCGCCGGCGGGCGCCTGCCAGCGGGACGGATCCCCCTCGAAGACGATCACGCGGTCACCACTTCCGGCCGGAGGACGCCGCCGCGGGAGCGGAACACGCCCAGCATGCTCCCCGACGGATCGAGGACGGCGATCGACGCGTCGTCGGGCACCTCGGTCTCCGCCGCCGACACCGGGATGGCGACGCCGTGCGCCGCGGCTGCGGCCAGCTCCCCGGCGAGGACGATCTTCGGCAGGGGCGACAGGGCATCGACGGGGGCGACGACGAGATCGTCGAGCGTCCCGGCGGTGGTCGCCTGTTCGATCGCGTCGATGCTCGACGCGGCATCGACGCGCAGATCCCCGATGCGGGTTCGCCGCAGCGACGTCAGGTGGGCATGGCCCCCGAGGGCCCGCGCGAGGTCGTCGGCCAGGGTTCGGATGTAGGTTCCGGTCGAGACCACGGCACGGAACTCGATCTCCGGGTAGTCGCAGGGAGCGAGGTCGAGGAGCTCGAACTCGTGGACCGTCACCGGCCGTGGCGCCCGTTGAACCTCGACCCCTTCCCGCGCCAACGCGTAGAGCCGCTTGCCTCCCACCTTCTTGGCCGACACCATCGGCGGGACCTGCATGATGTCCCCCACGAAGCGCTCCATCGCCCGACGCACGGTCCCCTCGTCCACCGGCAGAGGCGACCGGCTCAAGATGGCGCCGTCGGCATCGAGGGTGTCGGTGGCGACCCCGAGACGCGCCCGAGCGACGTACTCCTTCGCCTGGCCCTGGACGAACCGGATGAGCCGGGTGCTCCGGCCGAGGCCGACGACCAGGAGGCCCGTCGCCATCGGGTCGAGGGTCCCGGCGTGCCCCGCCTTGGCCCCGGTCAGCGAGCGGACCTTGGCCACGACATCGTGCGAGGTCCAGCCACCCGGTTTGTCCACGAGGAGGAACCCGGCGGTCGGCGGCTCGGTCATGACAGCGCGGCCCTGACCTTGGCCATGGCCTCGTCCACGGTGCCGGCGAAGGTGAACCCGGCGGCGTTGTGATGGCCCCCGCCCCCGAAGATCGCCGCGATCGCGGCGACGTCGATCCGTCCTCGGGACCGCAGGCTGCCCTTGATCAAGCCCGAGTCCCGCTCCTTCAACAGACAGGCGACCCCCGCTTCCCTGGCGATCCTGACCAGGTCGATGAGCCCGTCGGTGTCCTCGTAGCGGATCCCGGCCTCCTCGAGGTCGGCGTGGTACAGCACCGACCACACGAGCCCGATCTCGGCCTCGAGGACGGCCCGGCCCATCACGTTGGAGACGACCCGGTAGTACCCGAAGGGAGCCTCTTCGAACAGCTTCTCGGCGACCAGATCCTGACGGACCCCGGCCGCGAGGAGCTCGGCGGCGATGTGATGCACCTCCGGGGTCGTCGACGAGTACTGGAACCGGCCGGTGTCGGTGATGATGCCCGTGTACAGCGCCGTGGCGGCGGGCCGATCGATGGGCCACTCCAGCCGTCGCAGCAGATGGAAGATCATCTGGGCGGTGGCGGCGGCCTCCGGATCGATCCATTCCAGGTCCCCGAACCCGCCGTTGGACCGATGGTGATCGACGACGATCAGCCGCTTGGCGGTCTCGGCCCGATCGGCGACGCTGCCGAGGCGGCTCCTGGCGGCCGTGTCGCATGCGACGACGACGTCGAGGCCCTCGGGGAACTCGCCCGGTGCCACCAGCGTGGAGCGGTCGAGGTAGTCGAAGTTCTCGGTCAGGGTGAAGGGTTCCCCGAACGTGGCGTAGGCCTGCTTGCCGGCAGCTCGGGCGGCGAGCGTGAGTCCGAGGATGGAACCGAGCGCGTCACCGTCGGGGCCGACGTGACCGACGGCGCCGACCGACGTCGCCGCGGCCAGCTCGTGGACGATCTCGTTGGGGACGTCCAGGCCCCATCCGTGCGCGGTCATGTGGTTCCCTTCGCGTCGTCGGCACCGTAGCGGCCGTCGCCGCCGTCGGATCCGCCGGCCCGTTCCTCCTCGATCTCGTGGAGGAGCTCATCGATCCGGAAGCCCCGGTCGATGGAACGGTCGATCTCGAAGGACAACCCGGGTGTGTACTTGAGCCGTGCCTGGCGGGCGACGGCGCCCTGGAGGCGGGCGTGGGCCCGTTCCAATGCCTCGGCGGTCGCGGACCGGTCCTCCTGATCGCCGAGCACGGAGTAGTACACGATCGCCGTCCGGAGGTCGGGGGCGGTGTCGACGCCGGTGATGGTGACGAACCCGATCCCCGGATCGCCGAGCCTCGTCACCTCGTCGGCGACGATCTCCCGGATCGTCTCGTTGACCTTGCGCATGCGTGGGCTGGGTCGTCGGCTCATTCGGGCGCCCCGCAATGCTCGATCGCCGTGCCGAGCAGCTCGACCTCGTGCGATTCCCGGATCGTCCGTTCGGCGACGTGCAGGAGACGGATCACCTGACCTTCCTGCGGCGCGACGGCGGCGATCCCGAGGGTCGCCCGCTGCCAGAGGTCCTGATGATCGACCTCGGCGACCGCCACGGGCGCCGGAGTCGACAGCCGGGCGATGAGCGACTTGAGGACGCGTCGTTTCGCCTTGAGGGAACCCGACGAGGGGATCCGCAGGTCGGCCCGCATGACGGCAGCGTGGAGTCCGGCCATGGGCGGCTCAGATGCGAGCGACCTCACGGACCTCGTAGGACTCGATCATGTCGCCTTCCTTGATATCACGGAAGTTCTCCAGACCGATACCGCATTCGAACCCGGTGGCCACCTGCTGCACGTCCTCCTTGAACCGCCGCAGCGACGCGATCTTCCCGTCGTAGACGACGACCCCGTCTCGTACGAGCCGGGCCCGTGCGTTGCGGTTGATGACGCCTTCGGTGACGTAGCATCCGGCGACGGTGCCGTAGCGCGGCGCCCGGAAGGTGGCTCGGACCTCGGCCACCCCGAGGAAGGACTCGACCTCCTCCGGCGCCAGTTCGCCCACCATGAGCGATTCGACGTCGTCGAGCAGCTCGTAGATGATGTTGAACGTCCGGATATCGATCCCGTGCTCCTTCGCCGCGGCGCGAGCGGCGGTGTCGGGTCGGGTGTTGAAGCCGTAGATGACGGCATCGGAGGCTTCGGCGAGCATCACGTCGTTGGCGGTGATACCACCGACGCCGGCGTGGATGATCTTGACGGTCGCGTCCTCCCGGGAGATCTTCCCGATCGAGTCGCGCAGCGCCTCGAGCGACCCGTGCGCATCGGCCTTGACGATCACGCGCAGTTCGGCGTGTTCGGCGGTTCGCAGCGACTCCAGGAGCGCACCGAGTCGTTCGGCGGCCGTGGGAACGGTCAGCTCGGCTGCGCGATCCTCTTCCCTGCGACGTTCGGCCAGCTTCCTGGCGGTTCGCTCGTTCTTGACGACCTCGAACATGTCACCCGCGGTCGGCACCTCGTCCCATCCCGAAACGAGGACCGGGGTCGATGGGCCGGCGGCCTTCACCTGCTCGCCGCGGTCGTCGAACATGGCCCTGACCCGGCCGGGAACGCTCCAGGCGACGACGGCGTCACCTCGCTTGAGCGTCCCCCGCTGCACGATGACGGTGGCGACCGGCCCCCGACCGACCTCGAGCTGAGCCTCGATGATCGTGCCGACCGCCGGAGCCTTCGGGTTCGCCGTGAGCTCCTCCACCTCGGCCACCAACGCGATCATCTCGAGCAGCTCGTCGATGCCGGTGCCCTGCAGCGCCGACACCTCGACCGAGGGCACGTCGCCGCCGAGCTGTTCGACGATGACCCCGTACTGGGTGAGTTGCGCCCGGACGGTGTTCGGATCGGCGGCGGGGAGATCCATCTTGTTGATCGCCACGATGAGCGGCACGTCGGCGGCGCGGGCGTGGTCGATCGCTTCGATGGTCTGCGGCTTGACGCCGTCGTCGGCGGCGACGACGAGCACCACGATGTCGGTGACGTTCGCACCGCGGGCCCGCAAGGCGGTGAACGCCTCGTGGCCGGGGGTGTCGATGAACGTGATCTTGGCGCCGTCGATCTCGACCTGATAGGCCCCGATGTGCTGGGTGATGCCCCCAGCCTCGCCGGCGACCACGTTGGCGTGTCGGATCGTGTCCAGCAGCTGCGTCTTGCCGTGGTCGACGTGGCCCATGACGGTCACCACCGGTGGCCGCGGTTGGAGGCTCGCCTCGTCGTCGTGGAACTCCACGATGTGGCGAGGCGGAGCGGTGATCTCGGGCTGTTCCTCTTCCTCGGTCTCGGAGACGAGGACCTCGTAGCCGAAGTGCCGGCCGAGCTCCTCGATGGCGTCGCGGGGGATCTCGCCAGAGCCGGGGACCATCGCCCCCATCGCCATCAGCTGGCGCATGACGTCGGTGGTTCGCTGCCCGACCATCCGGCCGAACTCGTGGGCCGTGACCCCCGGTTCGACGATGAGGATCCGTTCTTCCTCGGTCTCCTCCTCGGGGGCTTCGCTGCCCCCGTCACGGGGCTCCACCTCCGGTTCGGGGGCCGGCGCGGGCGTCTCGACGACCTCCCCCGAGACGGCGGAGGTTCCCTCTTCGACCGCTGCGCCGGCGGCCTCCGGCGCGGAGGTCGCGCCGCCCGTTTCCTCGGCGAAGGCGAGGCGGACGAGCTCCGCGGCTTCCTCGTCGAGGCCCGAGGAGGCGGTCTTGACCGCGATCCCCAGTTCCTGGGCGCGCGTCAGGACCTCCTTGGATTCTCTCCCGAGTTCTCGGGCGAGCTCATAGACCCGTACTTTCGCCACCGTCACCTCCGACAGTTCTGTTCGTTCTCGTTCGTTCAGACGCCCGCATCGTCGGACGCCGCGGTGTCGGTGTCCGTGTCGCCGTCGGGCGTTCCCTCGTCGCCGTCCGTTCCGCCCATCGATCCCTCGTCGCCTTCGATCTCGGCAGGCTCGGCGGCCTCGGTCGCCTCGGGTTCTGCGACCGCCGGGGCCTCACCGGTCTCGGCCTCGGCCTCCTCGACGTCGAGACCCAGGTCCTGGCTCTCGGAGCGGATGTCGATCTTGTAGCCCGTCAACCGCGCGGCGAGGCGGGCGTTCTGACCTTCCTTGCCGATCGCCAGGGACAGTTGATGGTCCGGGACGATGACCTCCGCCACCTTGTTCTCCTCGTCGAGGCGCACGTCCTTGACCCTGGCGGGGCTGAGCGCCTCGGCGATGAACGATCGGGTGTCGTCTCGCCATTCGACGATGTCGACCTTCTCCCCGCGCAGTTCGTTGACGACCTGGCGGACCCGCGAGCCGCGGGCGCCGACGCAGGCACCGACGGGATCGACGTTGGGGTCGTGGGAGACGACGGCGATCTTCGTGCGATGTCCGGGCTCGCGGGCGATCGCCTTGATCTCGACGTCACCGTCGACGAGTTCGGGGACCTCGAGTTCGAAGAGCGAGCGGATGAACTCCGGGTGGCTGCGGGAAACGACGATCTGCGGGCCCTTCCCCTCGCCGCGGACCTCCAGGATGTAGGCCTTGACCCTGTTGCCCCGCTCGAGCCGCTCGTAGGGGATCCTCTCGGACGCGGGCATGATGGCCTCGGCGTCGCCGAGGTCCAAGATGGCGTAACGGTGATCGGACTGCTGAACGATGCCGGTGATCAGGTCGCCCTCGCGTCCTTCGTAGATCTCGTACACCTGTTCGCGTTTGGCGTCACGGAGGCGCTGGAGGATGACCTGCTTGGCGGTCTGCGCGGCGATCCGCCCGAAGTCCTCCGGAGTGTCCTCCCACTCCTTGACGACGTTGCCTTCCTCGTCGAGCTCCTGGCCGTAGACGATGATCTCACCGGTGTCGGCGTCGATGGTGACGCGAGCCTCCTCCGCGGCGCCCGGGGTGCGCTTGTAGGCGGAGACGAGCGCGTTGGCGAGCGCGTCGAGGATGGTCTCGGCGGGCACACCCTTCTCCCGCTCGACCAGCTCGAGTGCGTCCAACAGGTTGTAGTCCATCGTCACCTTCTCCTACTTCGCTTCTTGCCGGGCTTGGCGCCCTTCTCCCAGACGAACACCGTCCGGGCCGATGCCACGTCGCCGTATGCGATCCGTCGCGGCGTCCCCTCGATCTCGACGTCGAACCCTTCGTCGTCGGCCGACACCAACCTGCCTCGGTGCAGCCGTTCTCCATCGATGGGAGCGAAGGTCTTCACCTTCACCTCCCGGTCGATCGACTTCTCGAAGTGGCGAGGCCTCCTCAGCTTCCGTTCCAGACCCGGTGAGCTGACCTCGAGCGTGTACGACCCGTCGATGAGATCCTCGGCATCGAGGAGGCGGGAGATCCCGCGCGACAGCTCGGCGATCCGTTCGACGTCGATCGCTTCGGGCGAATCGACGACGACCCGCACCGTCTGTGCTCCGCCGCCGCCCTGAAGCTCGATGTCGTCCAACTCGATCCCTTCGGCGGCGACGTACGGCTCGATCACGCCCCACAGGCGCTCCGCCGTGTCGGCCACTGCTCCTCCTCGTCTCTGCCGAGGTGGTCCTTTCACACGACGAGGCGGGCAACGCCCACCTCGAGAAGAGAACACCTCGGTTGGTTGACCCGGAGTATACCAAGCGCGCGGGCCTTCCGACGGTCCCACGCGAGGGCCCAGGGACGGGAGCGTCCGGCCCTCGACGGAGCGGCGATGCCGGTGCAGGACGCCGCCGCGGCCGAGGGGATCACGGCCGCTCGCGGCCGGGCGCGGACCGTCAGAGCAGCGCCTTGGCCGCCGCGATCTGGTCGGCGACGCGGGCCGCGGCCGCAGCCACGACCACCTCCTCGGACGTGCCCGATCGGCGTTCGGTCACCTCGACGACGCCGTCGGCGAGCCCGCGGGGACCCACCGTGACGCGGTACGGGAAGCCGATGAGTTCGGCGTCGTTGAACTTCACGCCTGGACGCTCCTCGCGGTCGTCGACGATGGCGTCGACACCGAGGGCGAGCAGCTCCTCGTAGATCCGTTTCCCCGTCTCCCAACTGTCGGTGTCGGAGACCTTGACGATGGTCACCACCGCCTCGTAGGGCGCCACCGACACCGGCCAGACGATGCCCTTGTCGTCGTGGTGGACCTCGACGACGGCGGCCATGTTGCGTTCGACCCCGATCCCATAGGAGCCCATCACGATCGGGACCGCCTTGCCCTCGGCGTCCAGCACCGTGGCTCCGAGGGGTTCGGAGTACTTGGTGCCGAGCTTGAAGATGTGGCCTGCCTCGATGGCTCGGAACACCTCGAGCGGCTCGCCGCAGCTGGGACAAGGCTCTCCGGCCCGGACGGTCCGTACGTCGACCCATTCGCTGACCGCGATGTCCCGCTCGACGTCGACGCCGCGGAGGTGATGATCGTCCAGGTTCGCTCCGGTGGTCATGTTCCGCCGTCCCCGGAGCGCCTCGTCGGCCAGGATCCGTACGTCCTGCAGCCCGACGGCGCCGAGGCTTCCGGGAGACGCTCCGAGGAGCTCGACGATCTCGGATCCCGTGGCCGGCCGGACCTCGACCGCTCCGGTGACGTCCTGGAGCTTCTGCTCCATCAGCGCGTCGTCGCCACGGAGCAGCACGATGGTGGGCTCACCGTCGAGCATGTAGACGAGGGTCTTGATCTGCCGCTCCGCGACGGCGCCGCCCGGGAAGGTCTCGAGATCGGCGATGGTCCGCACTCCCGGCGTCGGGAACCGTTCCGGAGCGGCCGCCGGTTCGCCGTCCTCGACGGGGAAGGGCCGCGCGGTCGCGCGTTCCACGTTGGCTGCGTAGCCGCAGCTCGGGCAGTGCGCGACGTCGTCCTCGCCGGCCTCGGAGGCCACCATGAACTCGACGGAGCCCGAACCGCCCATGGCTCCCGAGGAGGCGACCACGGGGATGGCGGGGACGCCGAGCCGCTCGAAGATCCGGGTGTACGCGTCGAAGTGGGCATCGAACTGCCGGTCGAGCCCCTCCGCGTCGATGTCGAAGCTGTAGGAGTCCTTCATGGTGAACTCCCGCACCCGAAGGAGGCCGGCCTTGGGGCGGGGCTCGTCACGGAACTTCGTCTGGATCTGGTACCACAACTGGGGGAGCTGCCTGTAGGACGTCAGTTCGCCGGCGATCGTCGTGAAGATCTCCTCGTGGGTGGGACCGAGGACGAGCTCGCCGCCGCGAGAGTCCTCCAGCGTGAAGAGGATGTCCCTCATGGCCTCGAGGCGGCCGGTGCGTTCCCAGATCTCCCGCGGATGCAGTTCCGGGAGCAGGAACTCCTGTCCGCCGATGGCCTCGATCTCCTCCCGGATGATCCCCATCACCTTCGCTCGGACCCGGAATCCCAGCGGCAGCATGGAGTAGACGCCGGCCATGAGCTGGCGGATGAACCCGGCCCGCACCAGGAGCCGGTGACTGGCGGCCTCGGCGTCTGCCGGGTCGTCACGCAAGGTGGGGATGAAAGCCTTGGACCAACGCACTGCGGTCTCCCTCGTTCGGATGGGGCCGAGAGCTTACCGGTCCCGTTCGCCGGTTCCTTCGGCGACGTCGGCGACGGCGGCGCGGCGCTCTGCCGTCGCGTTGGCGTCGCCTTGGACCCCGATGAGCTCGAGCCTGGTCTCTTCGGCCAGGTCGGCCGCCGTGATGTCCCTGGCCGCCAGCCGCGCTTCGACGCCTTCGTCGACGAGCCGTTGGGCCTCCTCGACGAGGGCCTCCACCATCAGCCCCTCGGGGACCACCCTGACGACCTCACCCTTGATGAACAGGTGGCCCTTCCCACGCCCCGCGGCGATCCCGATGTCGGCCTCCCGGGCTTCGCCGGGGCCGTTGACGACGCATCCCATCACCGCCACCTGGATCGGGAGCCCGGCATCCTCGAGGGCCGCCTTGGCCCGTTCGACGACCCCGATGACGTCCACCTCGGCCCGTCCACACGAGGGACAGGCGATCAGATCGAGCCCCTGCCGTTCCCGAAGACCGAGGTACTCGAGGAGGGATCGACCCGCTTTCGCCTCTTCGACGGGATCGGCGGTGAGCGAGAACCGGATCGTGTCGCCGATCCCGTCGAGGAGGAGCGACGCGATCCCGGCGACCGACTTGATGAGACCGCCGGGCGGTGGGCCGGCTTCGGTGACGCCCAGGTGCAGCGGGTACTCCACGGTGTCGGCCAGGAGCCGGTACGCCGCCACCATCGACGGGACGTCGGAGTGCTTGACGGAGATCTTGATGTCGTGGAAGCCGACCTCCTCGAGGTAACGGATCTCCTTGAGGGCCGACTCGACGAGCGCTTCGGGCACGGGACCGCCATGGGCGGCGAGGATGTCCTTGTCGAGGGAGCCGGCGTTCACTCCGACCCGGATCGGGATCCCGGCGGCGGACGCTGCCGCCGCGACCGCCTTGATGTGGGATTCCTTCCGGATGTTGCCCGGGTTGAGCCGCAACCCCGCCACTCCCGCCTCGACGGCGGCGAGGGCCAGACGGTACTGGAAGTGGATGTCGGCCACGATCGGCACGGGCGACCGGGGGATCATCTCGGCGAGGCCCTGTGCCGCGGCGACGTCGTTGCAGGTGACCCTGACGATGTCCGCGCCTGCGCCCGACAGCGCGTAGATCTGGGCCAGGGTTCCGTCGACGTCCGCGGTCTTCGTCGTCGTCATCGACTGGACGGACACCGGTGCGCCGCCGCCGACGGCGACCGACCCGACGTGGATCTGGCGAGTGGCTCGACGTGTGGTCATCACCGGGATGGTAGGCCCGCGGTGCCCGCTGCTCCATCGTCGCGTCGGGTCGGGGTGCGGGACATGCGCCCCGAACCGACCGCGCTGCGGCTCAGAGCTGGATCGGTTTGAAGATGTCGAGGTAGATCCCGATCAGGCCCAGCATGACGATGAAGCCGAAGACGATCACGGCGACGGGCATGAGCTTACGAACATCCGGCTCCCGTCCGGTGACCTTCTCGTACAGCGCCACCGCGAAGTGACCACCGTCGAGTGGGTACAGGGGCACGACGTTGAGGACCGCCACGAAGACGTTCACGAGGGCGAGCAGCAGGAGACTGGATTCGACCGGTCCTGCGATGCGTACCAGCCCGATCGGAGAGATCGGCCGGACCTCGTCGAGGATCTCGTCGTTGCCCCCGAAGATCGCTCCTACGACCTTCCCGAAGTTGGCGACGAGCTGCCACAGGCCGACCACGGACTGCTCGACCGCGACGCGCATGTCGCGAGCGGCGATACCGACGGCGGCGACGACGCCCGGCCGTTCGGTTTCGAGTTCGGGTGACACGCCGAAGAACCCGACGGTCTCGGTGACCGGTTCGCCGTCGTCGCCGGTGACGACCTCTCCGTCGACGATGACGGGCCGCTGGATGGTGGCGAGCGTCACCCGCAGCGGGATCCGCGTGCCGTCTCGTTCGATGACGACCTCGACCTCCGCGCCCGGTCGACCGGCGATCGCCTCGGTGAAGTCGCCCCACGACTCGATCGGCGTCCCGTCCACCTCCACGATCCGGTCCCCTGGTCGCACCCCGGCGGACGCTGCCGGGGAGGGCTCGCCGTCGGGGGTGACGGCGCTCACCGCGGCGACGACGGTGGTCGGGACGGGTCCGCCGTCGGGGCCGGTCTTCGGGACGCCGTATGCGGCGGTGACGATGAAGAACAGCGCGAACGCGACCACGAGGTGGGAGGCGATCCCGGCCAGGACCACCACCGACTTCTTCCAGAACGGAGCGGTGCGGTAGGTCCGTTCCTCCTCGTCGGGGGCGACCTCCTCGAACGGGTTCATCCCGATGATCTTGACGTACCCGCCGAGCGGGATGGCCTTGATCCCGTACTCCGTCTCCCCGCGACGGAACGACCACAGCGTCGGTCCGAACCCGAAGAACGCCTCGGTGGCCTTCATCCCGAACGCCTTGGCGGCGGCGAAATGGGCGCCTTCGTGGACGATGATCATGAGGGCGATGCCGATGAGGACGACGATGGCGCCCACGCTTCCTCCAGGTCGTGTGCGGGCGATACGCTACCGGCCGGGGCTGCCTACCTGCGGGATGCCTCGTCTCGGACGGCTCGACGCGCCCGGTGTCGCGCTTCGCGGTCCGCGTCGAGCACGTCGTCGAGCGAGGTCGGCTCCCGCTCGGGGAACCCGTCGAGGGTCCGTTCGACCACACGGGCGATCGCCGGGAACGGGATCGTGCCGTCGAGGAACGCCTCGACGGCGACCTCGTCCGCGGCGTTGAGCACCGCGGTCGCCACTCCCCCACGCCGGCCGGCTTCGTAGCCGAGCTCGAGGCAGGGGAAGACCGCCCGATCCGGCGTCTCGAACGTGAGCGTCCGGCCGACGAGGTCGACGGCAGGGTGGGGGGCGGGTCGCCGACCTGGATGCGTGAGGGCGTACTGAATCGGTTTGCGCATGTCGGGTGGGCCGACCTCGGCCTTCACCGTGCCGTCGATGAACTCCACGAGGGAGTGGACGAAGCTCTGGGGGTGGACGACCACGTCGATCCGGTCATAGGGGATCGAGAACAGCCAGTGCGCTTCGATCACCTCGAACGCCTTGTTCATGAGGGTGGCCGAGTCGATGGTGATCCGGGGTCCCATCTCCCATGTGGGATGCGCGAGGGCTTCCGCCGGCGTCACCGTCTCGAGCTCGGTGGCGGTCCGTCCTCGGAACGGGCCACCGGAGGCGGTCACGATGAGGCGGGCGACCGTTGCGGCGTCTTCACCGGCCAGGCACTGCCAGATCGCCGAGTGCTCGCTGTCGACCGGGATGAGCGACCCGCCGCGCTCGAGCGCTGCGGCCACGAGCGGTCCTCCCGCGACGAGGGACTCCTTGTTGGCGAGCGCCACCTCGTTGCCGGCGGCCAGGGCCGCCAGCGTGGGAGGGAGGCCGGCCGAGCCGACGATGCCGTTGACGACGGTGGCTCCCGGGATGCCGGCCAGCTCGAGCACCGCGTCGGGACCGAAGGCGATCCTTCCGGCGAGGGTGGGGGGAAGGTCGTGGCTCTCGGCCGGGTTCGCAACGGCGATGGCCGCGTCGGGATGGGCGGCGGCGACGCCAATGAGCGCGTCGGACACGTGCCCGGCGGCCAGTCCCACGACGGGACGTCCGAGACGTTCGGCGACCTCGATCGTCTGGCGGCCGATGGATCCCGTCGCGCCGAGGACGACGACCGGGTTCAGAGCAGGCCCGCCCACGTGAAGGCTGCCCACGCGACGGGGATGACGAACACCAGCCCGTCGATCCGGTCCAGGAGACCACCGTGTCCGGGGAGGATCGAGCCCATGTCCTTGATCCCGAGCGATCGTTTGACCGCCGAGACCGCCAGGTCCCCGAGCGGGGCGAACACGGCGACGATCGATCCGAGCGCCAAGCCGGAACCGAGGTCGAAGGGTTCGATGAACCCGAGGCCGGCGCCGAGGGCGAGGGCGACGACGACCCCGCCGACGAGGCCTTCGATCGTCTTCTTGGGCGACAGGACGGGAGCCAGCTGCCGTCGACCGAGGTTGCGGCCGACGAAGTACTGGGCGACGTCGGTGAGCACGACGATGGCGACGAGACCGAGGACGAGGGGCCGGTATCGCGCGGCGCCGATGATCGGATAGGCGAAGGCGGTCAGGCCGCCGATCCAGGCGAGTACGAGCATGGTCGACGACACCCCGACCATCGGCTCGACGCGGTTGGGGACCACCGCGTAGTAGAGCAGCAGCACGGTCAGCGTGATGGCGAGGGCGAGCGGGATGGCCACGACCCCCCAGCGCACCGTTCCGCCCGCGGCGGCGAGGAGCCCGAGGAAGCCCAGCAGGGACATGGGGCGGTACCGGTGTCGCATCAAGGCTCCGTAGAACTCGCCGGCGGTGAGGACGAACACGCCGAGGGCGAGCACGATGAGCGCGGGCCGCCAGAAGACCGAAAGGGCGAAGGCGGCGGCGAGCAGCAACCCGGTGCCGACACGGAGCCCGAGGTCGGTGGCCCTCGCTCCCCCGGCGGCCGGCTCGACACCACGTTCTGCGGCGACCACGTCGTCGAAGCCGACCACGCCGGATTCGAGTCCTGGGATGGCGGCGGCGACGGCGACCTGTTCGGTGTCCTCGTCGGCGGCGAGGGCGATCGCTTCGGCGAGGTCGGCGTGGTCTCGGGTGGAGGCCTGCACGTACGCGTCCTCGGCGAGGTCCTCGACCCCGCCGAACTCGGGGTACTCGAGGTTCTCGGCGGCGAGCACGAACTCTTCGCCTTCGACGTCGACGACGGGCAACTCGCCGGTGTCCTCCTCCTCATGATCGAAGAACGACGGGGCGCCGCCGATCGGCGCCGGCTCTTCGGCCTCCGCTTCGTCCGGATCGGCGGGCTCGTCAGCGTCACCGGCCCATTCGAGGGAGTCGACGCTCCATGACTGCTCGACGGCGTCGGCGTCGTCGGGCCCGTGGACGAGCGCCACCAGCTCGTCGGTGTCGTCGGAGCGATCCTCGTCGGCGGACACGACGATGGCATCGAGCTCGGTGGTCTCGTCGATCCAGTCGGGCAGCTCGGCCGGTGCCGTCGGGACCGGCC
>JALVQZ010000279.1 GCA_027036355.1 Acidimicrobiia bacterium
GTAGCGGGCGGCGACCATGGACCTCCGAACGCATGACGCCGAACGGACCGCCCTTCGGGGTCTGGTCGTGTTCTACCTGCTGGCCTTCGCGGTGTCGTGGGCGGGCAGGGTCCCCCTCGCTCTCGACGCCGCCGGCCGGATCTCCCTTCCCCCGGCCCTGGTCGCCCCGGCGTTCCTCCTCGGCGGCGGCGCCCCCACGATCGCCGCCGTGGTCGCCCTCGTCGTCACCGGCGACCGCCAGGGCCTCCTCGCCGGCTTGAAACGGTGGCGCTTCGGGGCCCGATGGTGGCTGGCAGCCCTCGGCATCCCGATGCTGGTGACCGTCGCCGCCGGGATCCTCGACTCCCCCGGCACCTGGCCGCAGACGGCGACGCTGACCGCCCTCCCGCTCATCTTCGCCACGATGGTCGTCTCGTACGTGTGGGAGGAGGTCGGCTGGCGCGGGTACGCCCTCCCCCGAATGGAGCGCTTCATGCCGGCGCTGGCGGCCGCGGGCGTCATGGGCATCCTCGCCTTCGGGTGGCACCTGCCCCTGCTGCTGAACCCGAGCGTTCCCGGCGGCTCGTTCATCGAGGCGTTCGTCTTCTCCGTCGCGTTCGCCGTGATCGTGACGTGGCTGTTCGACAACACCGGGGGTTCGCTCGTGGCGGCCACCGCGTTCCATGCCGCCTTCAACACGATGGCCGCCTACCAGCTCGACGTCTTCGGTGAGGCAGGGTTCGCACGCCAGCATCTCACCGTGGTGCTGATCACCGCGCTCGTCGCGATCGTCGTCGCGGTCCGGTACGGGCCCGGTCTCGTCCGGGACGCGGCCGGCAGCTAGCCTCCGCGGCCATGCCCCGCGACCCTCGATTCGACGTCCTGTTCGAGCCCGTCCCGATCGGCCCGGTCGTAGCCCGGAACCGCTTCTTCCAGGTCCCCCACTGCAACGGGATGGGCTACCGGGACCCGTCGATGCTGGCGGCGATGCGCGGCACCAAGGCCGAGGGGGGCTGGGCCGTCGTGGCCACCGAGGAGGTCGAGATCCACCCGTCGTCGGAGATCGCTCCGTACGTCGAAGGACGCCTCTGGGACGATCGCGACGTGCCCGCCCACCGCCTCGTCACCGACGCCATCCACGCCCACGGGTCCCTGGCGGCGATCGAGTTCGTCCACCACGGGCTGTCGTCGCCGAACCTCTACACGCGCATCCCACCGATGGGCCCCAGCCCCCTGCCGGTCGCCGGATGGGACGCTCCCGTCCAAGCGAGGGAGATGACCCTCGACGACATCGAAGCGCTCCGCCGCTGGCACCGCGAGGCCACGGAACGGGCCATCGCCGCCGGGTACGACATCGTCTACGTCTACGCCGGCCACGGCCTGTCCACCTTCCAGCACTTCCTGTCGCCCCGGCACAACCACCGCACCGACGCCTACGGCGGTTCCCTGGAGAAGCGGCTCCGCCTCCTCCAAGAGGTCCTCGAGGACACCCGAGAGGTCGCCGAAGGCCGGGCGGCGGTGGCCTGCCGCCTGTCGGTCGCCGAGATGACCGACGGCGGCTACACAGTCGACGACGTCCGGCAGGTCATGGCCCTCGTCGGCGAGCTCCCCGACGTCTGGGACCTCATGGTCGGCCGTTGGGAGCACGACTCGGTGACCTCCCGGTTCGGCGCCGAAGGGTTCCAGGAGGAGCTCGTCCGAGGGTTGAAGCAGCTCACCACCAAGCCGGTGGTCGGGGTGGGCAGGTTCACGTCGCCCGAGACGATGCTGCGCATGGTCCGCGAGGGCGTCCTCGACTTCATCGGCGCTGCCCGACCGTCGATCGCCGACCCGTTCCTCCCCAACAAGATCGAGGAGGGTCGCATCGACGAGATCCGCGAGTGCATCGGCTGCAACATCTGCGTCACCGGTGACTGGACGATGAGCCCGATCCGCTGCACCCAGAACCCGTCGATGGGCGAGGAGTGGCGTCGAGGCTGGCACCCGGAGCGGTCGGCCCCCGCGTCGCGGCCCGGGAAGGTCCTCGTCGTCGGCGGCGGTCCCGCCGGCCTGCAGGCGGCCCTGACCGCGGGCCGGAAGGGCCACGAGGTGGTCCTCGTCGAGGCGACCCGGACCCTCGGCGGACGGGTCGTCCGCGAAGCGTCCCTGCCCGGTCTCGCCGCGTGGCGCCGGGTCGTCGACTACCGGCTCGGCCGGATCGACGCCATGGCGAACGTGTCGTGGTACCTCGAGTCGGAGATGACCGCCGACGAGCTGGTCGGCTACGACTTCGACCACGTCGCCGTCGCCACCGGCGCCACCTGGCGAAGGGACGGCGTCGGACGGGTCCACACCCACGCCATCCCCGACGACGGCACGGTCCCGCTGTTCACCCCGGACGACCTCATGGCCGGCCGGATCCCCGACGGCGAGCAGGTGGTCGTGTACGACGACGACCGCTTCTACCTGGCCGGCGTCCTCGCCGAGCTCCTCGCCCGTGAAGGCCGCCAGGTGACCTACCTGACCCCGGCGGCGGTCGTCTCCGCGTGGACCGAGAACACCCTCGAGCAGGGCCGCATCCAGGCCCGGCTCCTCGACCTCGGCGTCGGGATCGTCGCCCACCGATCGCTCGACGCCATCGAGGACGGCGCGGTCACCACCCGCTGCGTGTTCACCGGCCGGGCCGAGCCCCTCCCCGCCGACGCGGTGGTCATGGTCACCGCCCGGCTCCCCGACGACGGCCTCGCCGTCGAGCTGCTGGAACGGCGAGGCGCGTGGCCGGCGAACCTGCGGACGGTGCGAGCGGTCGGCGACGCCTTCGCCCCCGGAACCATCGCCGCCGCGGTCTGGGACGGCCGGCGCTTCGCCGAGGAGCTCGACGGCCCCGACGACGAGGCGCTGTTCCGCAGGGACGTGCCGGCTCCGGGCATGCTCGGGTAGATCAGGGCCGCTCGGCGGTTCCGACGAACGTCGCCGCACCGAGTCCTGCAACGACGACGGCAGCGACGGACGCCGACCGGCTCCCGGTGCCCTGAAGCAGCACCGCCCACCATGCCGGTGGGAGTCCCGGGCCACGGGAGCCGAGAATCCACATCGCCGCGGGAAGCAGGATCACGGCGATCGCTCCGACAGGTCGCGGGGCCACCACTGCGAGGAGATAGCCGAGCCCGGCGAGGAAGGCTCCGTTCCTCGCCAGGATGCCGCCATCGGTTGCTCCCGGTGCGGTGACGGCGAGAAGCCCGACCACGAGAGCGGTCAGCAACACGTGGGCGACCTTGCGAAGAAGGAGGCTCCGCCTTGCGAGGATTTCGATCGGCTCGGCGAACAGCGAGGCAGAGTCCAGCGAGGCTGCCACCGGAAGTGCGACCACCAGGGGCCAGACTACGGCAACGACGTGCTCGCGTCCCGGGACTCGGAGCGGCGGCTCGAGGAACCACAGCGCCGTCCATGCCAGCGCCAGGACGGCGAGGGTTCGCCCAACCCGCCATCGCCGGGCGAGGAGGACCAGGTCCCTGATCATCGACAGGACTCGAGCTCAGCGATGGCCTGAACGACGGCATCTGGCGGGCCCTGGAGTCGGCCGTTCACGGATCGGTGATACGCCGTCTCGACCCAATCCACCACGATGAACACCCGGTCGAGTTCCTCCGGGGTCCGAGCAGCGCTCGCGCATCGCCCCACGAACGCGTTCGACACGGCTCCGGTCACGACACCTCCCGGGTCATCCTCGATACGGTACAGCGCCGGGATGAACCCGACGCCTGGACCCAGGTCATCGCGAGCTTGGGTCAATCGGGCCGGAGGGGCCACACCCACGTGCTCGAGTCCCTCGAGGAACCGGTCGAGCGGTGCCTCGAACTGGCTACGCCATGGTTCGTACTCCACCGACAGGCAGACCTCCGGATCACGCCCCGAGCACACCAGATCCAGGGCAGCCGGTTCGAGCGTACTGTCGACACCAGCCAGGAACACCCCCGCGACCACGACCACGATCGCCGCGGCAACCGAGGCGGGCCGCCGACCCGCATCTCGCGAGAGCAACTCGATCACCAGGTAGGTCGATCCGGCGTAGAGAATGGCCTGGGCGGCGGCCACGTCCGGCCGAGGAGCCAGCCCGACCAGCGACGCGGTGGCTCCTCCGACCCTGACAAACGCCATCTGCACCATGTACGCGCCGATGACGACCGCGAAGGTGCCTCCGGCGATCATGGGGACCACGAACCAGCTCGGTCGTCGCCAGCCCGCAACGAACCCGATGGCGGCGACGAGCGCCAGCATCCCCAGCGGAGGGACGATCGCCACCAGATCGACGAGCGCTGGCCACCGCGGTGTTCCGTAGAGCTTGGCTACCGCGACGACCACGACGAGCCCGACGAGGTAGGCGGCGATCACCCATGCGGTGAGCGATGCCCAAGCAAGGCCGACGAACCTGTGCTCACCGTCCCGAGGCACCTCGAGCATCGGGAACGCGGGAGCGAGTCGGATCGCCTCCCAACACGCCAGAGCGGCGACCACGGGACCGAGCAGGACCGTCGCGAAGTGGTAGTCGTACATCGTCCATGTCAGCTCGTGCAATGGATCGGTCGTCCGAAGGAAGAAGTTCGCCAGCGCGACGGCGATCACGAGTGGTACGGCGGGCTTCCCCAACGACCTCTGCAGCGCGAGACGAACCGGAGGTCTCACGGCATTCCCGGCCCCCACTCGGCGTTCAAGAGGCGCAGCGCCGCTTCCAACGCATGCTCCTGACCGGCTTCTGCCTGCTGAGCGCCCCGCTCGAGGAGGTCCTCCGGCGCGCCGTCGAACGCCACCGATCCTCGCACGAGGACCAGAACCCGATCGGCGAGGATCTCGACGTCATTGAGCTGGTGGCTGGCCGCCACGATGACGTGATCCTTCGACCAGCGCCGCAACAGTCGGCGAATCGTTCCACGATGCTCGACGTCGATCGACGATGTCGGCTCATCGAGCAGCATGATCGGCGGTTCGTGGACCATCGCCTGGCTCAACAGGACCCGCCGGCGCTCCCCGGCCGACAGCGAACGGAGCCGTTGCCGGACGAGATGACCGAGACCGAAGGCTTCGCATGCTCGACGAACCGCGACCGATCGCTGATCCGCGGGGAGATCCGCGAGCCAGGCGGTATACTCGATGCTCTCCCAGACACGGAAGTGACCCGGGTACGACGCCGGATGGGGCAGATACCCGACATGAGATCGGGCGCTTCGAATGCTCCGCCGGTCCACGGACGAATGCCCGCACAAGCGCACATCACCGGCGCTCGCCGGCGCAAGCCCGGCGAGCGCCCTCAGGAGGGTCGACTTCCCCGCCCCGTTCGCTCCGAGAACCATGAGGATCCCCGGCCCCATGGTGAACGACACTGAGCGGAGCGCCTGCTTCCTCCCGTAGCTGACACTCAGACCGGAGACCGTGATCCACGGGGCGCCCGAGCGTTCTGCCCCTTCCGCCTCCGTCACCGGTTGATGCTCGTCCAGTCGGAGCAACTGTCTGGGACGGGCCAACCCATCTGCGCGCAGGCAATCACCACAACCCTCGAGGCTGAGCCGATGCCCCGTCGCACGTGATCGAAACCCCTGTTCGTATCCTCGATCTCAGGGGTGGTGTCCGTCCATACGGGATACGGGTACCAGGCAGCTCGCCAACGGGTCTTTCCGTAGACGGCGTTGCCGTCGCCGAATTCAGCGTCAACCAGATTGAAGCGGTTGGTCCCATCCCATCCGCTGAAGCGCAGGTCGCCCGAAGCTCGGACCACGTCCTTCCCTCGGTACTCCGAGCTGATCACCCCCCAAGAGCCGGCGGCCCCCACAGGCGCCACGACAATGAGCATGAACAAGAGGAGTGTCCCGAGCATCAGGACCCGGGTGGTATGTCGTCGCATTCGCAGCCTCCCTTCAGGCTGCCGCGTCCCTCCACCGCCATAACCTCGACCAACCGTATCCCAGGCCAGGATCGTTGTCAACGCGCTGCGCTCCGAACCGGCGCACCGTGCTCACGTTCCCTCCGACGATCTGATGGCCACACTTCTGACAGCGGATGAGCGGCTAGATTCCATACAGACATAACCGTCTCCAGCGCGCCCGAGTAGGGTGCGCCCATGCTCGAGTTCGTCGACGTGCCGGCCGCTGGAACCGAACGCGACACCCTGACCACGATCCTCCACAATCTCAGAGTGGTCGTGGAGTGAAAAACTCGACGGCCCCGACGACGAGGCGCCGTTCCGCAGGGACGTGCCGGTTCCGTCCGGCTGATCGCCGATCCGCGATCACCGTCACCGAGAACCTGGGCTCGGTGGCATACTTCGAAGAGCAACCCGTGGAGGTCCGACGATGGACACCCTCAGACACGACTCGGCGGCACGGGTGATCTTCGCACTCGTCCTCCTCGCGGCGGTCATGGTCGTCGGCGGCACGGCGTGGGCCAAAGGGCCGATGACGGCGGTGATCGCAGGGCCGGGCATCGACGAACCGATCGTCGTCTCGGGCACGTTCGACGGCACCGGCGACGCGCCGATCGCCCGGCTGGCGGACGCCATGGGCCTCGATCCTCTCTTCGTCGGCATCGACGGCCACGCCCTCCCTCAGGAGATGGCGCAGGCACCGACCGGTCCCACGTACCGGGTGTCCTGGACCTGGTTCAACGGATCCGTGATCCCCCTCGAGATCTACCCGGCCGCCGAAGGTGGTCCGCTCGTCCACGCGGAGCCGGGCCTCTACCGATCCGAGGACGGCGATGCGGGGTTCGGGATCCGCGGCGGTTGGTACCGCGCCGACGACGAGCTGCTCGACGTCCTCGATGAGCTCGGGGTCCCGCTCGAACGCCGCGGGGCGCCACCTCTGCTGGTCGTCGCGCTGGTCGCCGGGGTCGCTGCAGCCGCCATCGTGATCCGTTCCCGGCAGGGGCGCGACGCCGCTGCCCGCGGAACCGCCGCCGGCGACCAGGCCCGACCGAGGGCCACCGTCGGGTGAGCCCGGGAGCTGACCCGTCTCTCCCGGAATCTCTTCGTCGCGGCCGCGACGTACCGGCGCCGAGCGGCTTCGAGTAGGTTGCGACCCATGCTCGAGTTCGTCGACGTGCCGGCCGCTGGATCCGAACGCGACACCCTGACCGCGACCCTCCACAACCTCAGGGTCGTCGTGGAGTGGAAGCTCGACGGTCTCGACGAGGAGCAGGCCCGACGGCCGATGGTGCCGTCGGGAACGAGCCTGCTGGGCTTGGTTCAGCATCTCGCCGGGGTCGAGCTGTACTGGTTCGTCGAGCATGTCGCCGCCGGCGACGCCGACCTCCCCGACGACCTGCGCAGGTGGTGGAACGCCGTCAAGGAAGCCTGGCAGGCGGGCGACGACGACACCGAATGGCGCATCGACGACGCAGACACGACGTCATCGGTCCTGAACCGCTACGAGGCAGCGATCGAGGTCTCGGACCGGATCATCGCCACCCATGAGCTCGACCACCGACCCGCACTGGACCGGGCACGGTCGCTGCGGTGGGTGCTCGTCCACATGATCGACGAGACGGGCCGCCACGCCGGGCACGCCGACATCCTCCGCGAACAGATCGACGGAACGACCGGCTATCTCCCGAGCTGATCCTCAGCTCCCCCAGAGCTTGGACTTGATCTCCTTGCACGTCGGGCAGATCGGGTAGCGGCTCGGATCGCGGTTCGGGATCCAGCGCTTCCCGCACAGGGCCTCGACCTCGACCCCCTCGACGTTGGAGCGCACGATGTCGCCCTTGCGGACGTAGTGGGCGAACCGTTCGTGATCCCCGTCGCCGGTGATCGGTCGGGTCTGGCGGACGGTGGTGGTCTCGGTCATGGCGCCAGTATCGCAGACCCTACGATGACGTGACCATGGACGCACCGATCCTCACCGACGCGGACATCGCTCCTCGCGTGACCGACGCCATCCGCCTGGCCATCGACGCGGTACGCGATGCCCTCGTCGCCCGCGCCGGCGGCGATCTCGATGCGCCACCCCGCTGGATGCTCGACCTCGGCGCGGGACGGCTCGTCTTCACGGTCGGTGCCGAGCGGCGCAGGAGCCGCGCCGCCGGGTTCCGGGTGTACGACACGTTCCCCGATCGGGGAGCCGATCACGCGCAGATCGTGGCGGTCTTCGACGCCGACGATGGTCGGCTACGGGGCATCGTCGTCGGCGACCTTCTCGGTGCGGTCCGCACCGCGGCGATCGACGCCGTCGCCATCGACGCCCTCGCCCGGCCCGATGCCGCCACCCTGGGGATCGTCGGCACCGGCCTCCAGGCCGAACACCACCTTCTGGCCGCCGCCGCCGTCCGAGAGCTCGACCGGGTCGTCGTGTCCTCCCGCAACCGGGACCGTCGGAGAGCGTTCGCCACGCGGATGACCGAGACGTCCGGCGTCGAGGTCGTCCCGGTCGACGCCCCCGAGACCGCCGCCGAGCGCGCCGACATCCTCATCCTGGCGACCACGAGCCACCGCCCGGTCGTCGACGCCGCCGCCGTCGGTTCGGGCACCCATGTGACGACCATCGGTCCGAAGTTCGT
>JALVQZ010000280.1 GCA_027036355.1 Acidimicrobiia bacterium
TCACATAATCCGCATGCCCCGGCATATCCACATGCGCATAATGACGATTCGGCGTCTCATACTCCACATGCGCGATCGCGATCGTGATCCCCCGCTCACGCTCCTCAGGCGCCTTATCGATCTCATCGAACGCCGTGAACTCCGTCGACCCCTCACCCCGCTCAGCCAACACCTTCGTGATCGCCGCCGTCAACGTCGTCTTCCCATGATCGATATGACCCATCGTCCCGATATTCACATGCGGCTTCGTCCGCTCAAACTTCGCCTTCGCCATGGTGCTGCTCCTCCGAGCTGGTCGGTTGTCGGTTGCGTTGGTCCGTAGCGGAGGGCGGACTCGAACCGCCGACCTCTCGATTATGAGTCGAGCGCTCTCACCGTCTGAGCTACTCCGCCGCATTGGACGGCGACCTCGTCGGTCGCAGAGCCCCCTCCGGGATTTGAACCCGGGACCCCTTCCTTACCATGGAAGTGCTCTGCCACTGAGCTAAGGGGGCCTTCGCCCGAAGGCTAGTGACCGCCGCGAGACGGACACAACCTCCGCGTCGTGCCGGGAGAAGGATTCGAACCTCCGTAGGCATGAGCCGGCAGATTTACAGTCTGCTCCCTTTGGCCGCTCGGGCATCCCGGCGCGCCACATCCCCACAGGACGTGATGCAGGGCCGCAAGGTTAGCCGATGCCGAGGTTCAACGGTCCGCCCGGCGGGTGGTCCTTCAGCGGATCCCCGAGGCCATCTCCTCGAGACGGGCGATGCGTTCGTCGATCGGCGGATGGGTCGAGAACAACCGGGTGAGGGCGTTGCCGCCCCGGCGTCCCTCGAGCGCCTTGAGCGGGTCGGCGATGAACAGTTGGGAGACCGCCGGATCGACCTGCATGGGGATCCGGGACGTTCCCCGGTCGAGCTTCTGGAGCGCCGAGGCGAGCCCCAACGGCGAGCCCGTGGTCAGCGCCCCCGACCGGTCGGCCTGGAACTCCCGCGACCGACTGATCGCCATCTGCACGACCAGCGCGACGATGGGCGCCAGGATCATCGCCACCAGCGACATCACGAGACCCGCGGCGCCGGAGTCCCGGCGGCGACCCATCGACGACCACAACGCCATCCGGGACAGGAACGTCACCGCGGCCCCGATCGTGGCGGCCACGCTGGAGATGAGGATGTCGCGGTTGGCCACGTGGGCGAGTTCGTGGGCGAGCACCCCCTCGAGTTCCTGCGGGGTCATGATCTGGAGGATGCCGCTGGTCACCGCGACCGCGGCGTGCTTCGGGCTCCGGCCCGTGGCGAACGCGTTCGGTTGCGGAGAGTCGATCAGGTAGAGCCGCGGCATCGGCATCCCCTGCCGCTCGGCGAGGGCTCGGACGATGGCGTGGACCTGCGGAGCGTCGGATTCCGCCAGGGGCTGCGCTCGGGCGGATCGAAGCGCCAGCTTGTCCGAGTTGAAGTACATGAACAGGTTCATGGCCGCGGCGAACCCGAGCGCGATCAGGGCGCCCGTCGTACCGCCCAGCGCCCATCCGACGACGACGAACAGGCCGCCGAGGAGCCCGAGGAGGGCAACGGTCTTCAGGTTGTTGACCATGCCTCCAGGGTAACGGCGCGCACCGGCAAGGACCCTGAGATCACGTACCGTTGGCGCGCGACCACCGTGTGCGCGTAGGATGGCATCGAGAGGACCCGACCCCGCACCGGGGAGGCCGCCGCCGAGCCTGGAACGCAGCTCGACGGTGCCGGCACGGACGGAGCCTCGACGGAAAACCAATCGGACGAGGGAACGAAGGGGGCCTTGTGTCCAGACGCACGTTCGTGCTGCTCGCTGTCCTCGCGCTCGCCGTATCGGTGCTCACACCGATCACGGCGCTCGCTCAGGAAGCCGGCAGCCTCACCCAGACCGCCACCGCGGTCTCCGTAGCAGGGAGCGCTCCCGCTCCCGCCTCACCCAAACGGGAACGACCCGTCGAGGTCGACAAAGCCGCGATCCTGGCCGCCATGAGCCGCGCCAGGTCGGTGGCCCGCGCCGAGGGCGTCGCGATCGGCGAAGGCTTCCTGGCCGCCGGGAAGGCCTCGGTCATCGTCTCGTTCGACGAATCGACCACGGCCGCCGACGTGGCCGCCGCGGTCGGCGGTGAGGTCCTCGCCCAGTACTCGCGCGTCATGAACGGCGCCGCCCTGCTGGTCTCCACGAGCAAGCTCGACGCCCTCGGCGCCGTCCCCGGCGTCACCGGCGTGTTCGCCAACGAGTTCCGTCAGACCCAGACCACCGTCAGCCCGGAGTTCATCGAAGCCGACGAGGCGTGGGACGAGCTCGGCGGCCCCGAGAACGCCGGTGAAGGCGTCGTCGTCGGCGTCGTCGACACGGGCATCTGGCCGGAGCACCCGAGCTTCGCCGACGACGGGACGTTCCCGGCGCCGCCGCCGTCGTGGACCGGCACCAACTGCGACTTCGGGAGCAGCACCCCCGGGGACGCACCGTTCACCTGCAACAACAAGCTGATCGGGGCGACGTGGGCCATGCCCGCCTACGCCTCGTCGGGTTTGCTGCTGCCCACCGAGTTCCGGTCGGCTCGCGACGACAACGGACACGGCACGCACACCGCGTCGACGGCCGCAGGCAACCATGGCGTCCCCGCCACGTTGCTCGGCATCCCCCGCGGTGAGGTCTCCGGGATCGCTCCCCGAGCCCACGTCGCCATGTACAAGGCCTGCGGCGATCTCGGCTGCTTCGGCTCCGACCTCGTCCTGGCCATCGACCAGGCCGTCGCCGACGGCGTCGACGTGATCAACTACTCGATCGGCGGCGGACAGTCCGACCCGTACACCGACGCCGACGCCCTGGCGTTCCTCGCCGCGCTCGACGCCGGCGTGTTCGTCGCCACCTCCGCCGGGAACTCCGGCCCGGGACCGAACACGGTCGGGTCGCCCGGTGACGCCCCGTGGATCACCACGGTGGGCGCATCGACGACGGACCGGTTCTTCATCTCCGAGGTCACCGTGACCGCCGACAACGGCGACACGTTGACGATGGAGGGAGCCTCGGTCACGACGGGCATCTCGACCCCGACCGAGGTGGTGATGGCCGATCCGGCCGATCCGCTCTGCCTCGAGTCGACGCCGGGGACCTACGACTACACCGGCAAGATCGTCGTGTGCGAACGCGGCGCGATCGCCAGGGTGGCGAAGAGCTTCAACGCGATGCAGCAAGGTGCCGTCGGCATGTTGCTGTACAACCCCACCTTGCAGGGTCTCGCCACCGACAACCACTTCATCCCGAGCGTGCATCTCGAGGTGAACGACGGCACCGCGCTCGTCGATTTCGTCACCACCCACACCGGGGTGATGGCGACCTTCACCCAGGGCACCGCCACCGAGGTCCAGGGCGACGTGATGGCCGCCTTCTCCTCGCGAGGAGGAGACGGGTACCTGACGATCAAGCCGGACGTCACCGCCCCGGGCGTGCAGATCCTGGCGGGACACACCCCGCTTCCTGCAGGCATCGAGGGTGGCGTGCCCGGTGAGCTGTTCCAGTCGATCCAAGGTACGTCGATGTCGTCGCCGCATGTCGCGGGCGCCGGGGCACTGCTCGTGCAGATGCATCCCGACTGGTCGCCGGCCCAGATCAAGTCGGCGCTCATGATGAGCGCACGCACCAAGCACGTGACGAAGGAGGACGGCGTCACGCCGGCCGACGCCTTCGACATGGGCTCGGGCCGGATCGACCTCGAGGAGGCCGGAGAGGTCGGGCTCACCCTCGACGAATCGGCGTCCGACTTCCTGGCCAACCAGGGCAAGGAGTGGAACGACAACCTGGCCAGCATCTGGATCCCGGTCCTGCCGGGCAAGATCACGGTCCAGCGCACGTTCACGAACGAGATCGGCAAGACCAAGACCTGGAAGATCAAGGTCAAGGCTCCGAAGGACCTGAAGATCAGCGTCCCGAAGAAGCTGAAGGTCCCGAAGAACGGCGAAGCCACCTTGGACATCACCATCGATGCCCGCCGGGTGCCCGAGGGTGAGATCCGCATGGCGACGCTGATCCTGGACGGACCAGGCGCCGATCTGCACATCCCGATCGCCATCAAGCGCCAGCAGGCGGCCGTCACGCTGTCCAAGTCGTGCGATCCGACCGAACTGAAGCAGTTCGAGACGACCACCTGCACGATCGACGTGACGAACACGACGTTCGAGACCGTCCAGGTGGATGTCCTCGACAACCTGCCGAAGAACTTCTTCGTGGTTCCCGGCAGCGTCGTCGGCGCCGACCAGACGGGCGTCCGGCGGGTCGAGTTCTCCGGTGCGCTGGCGCCGGCGATCCCGCCACCGGTGTCCATCGTCCAGGAGCCGGCGCCCTTCGGCTACTTCTCGCTGGCGAGCCTCGGGGTCTCACCGGCTCCCCTGCCGGGGAACCCGGACGACGGGGCTCTCCTGCTGAGCGGCCTGGACTTCTGGTACGCAGGCAACCACTACGTCGACGGCATCTGGTCGGTCAACGGAACGATCGAGGCGGGAACGGCGAGCGGCACGGCCACGGGCGGAGCGAACGCTCCGATCCCGGACCCGACGCTCCCGAACAACCTGATCGTGCCGTGGTGGACCGACCTGGACATGACGTCGGGTGGGAACTGGTACTCGGCGACCCTGAGCGCAGGTGGGCCCGAGAGCTGGGACGTCTTCGAGTGGGAGAACGTCCCCCGCTTCGGCGACCCGTCGTCGACCTTCACCTTCCAGGTGTGGATCGAGCGGGGAACCGACAAGATCTGGTTCACCTACGCCTCGTCGACGGGCGACACCACCGACGGGACCGTCGGGGCCGAGACCGCCGACGGCACGGTGGGTGACCAGTACTACTTCGACGGGGTCGGGACCAACCCGTGGGACACGCCGGGAACGGACCTCCGGGTCCTGACCGGGGCGCCCACGCCGGGTGAGACCCACACCATCACGTTCGATGCCCTCGCCGTTCGTCACGGCAAGTGGAGGAACGACGTGGAGATGACCAGCGACGCGTTCGAAGGAACGGCGATCGCCTCCGAATCGGGGAAGATCAAGAAGCGGCGCCCACCGTGGCGCGGACGTCACTTCGACTGAGATCCTTCCGGACGGGAGATGAGGGAGGGGGCGGACCGAGTCCGCCCCCTCCTCGCGTCCGCTATCGTCGACGGGGCAACAGGGGGAAAGCGCCTCCCGCACCTGGGGGTAGCGAACGCGGCGGGCGCCGCTTTTCTCTCGGCTACGAGAGAAAGGACGACTCCATGTCCAAGAGACTGTGGACCCTGCTCGGGGTCCTGGCGCTCCTCACCGCGTTCGTCGCGGTCCCGGCGGGCGCCATCACCGACGGTGAGCTGGACGGTGACGGCCATCCCTACGTCGGCCTCATGGTCGCCGGGGTCTACGACGAGGCCGGCACCTTCGTACCGATGTGGCGCTGCAGCGGCACGCTGCTGTCGTCAACCGTGTACCTGACGGCCGGCCACTGCACCGACGGTGCCGAGCACGTCGAGATCTGGTTCGACGCCGACGTCGAGTCGGGGATCCCGGACAACGGCTACCCGTACGTCGGTGACGTCTCCGGCACGCCGAACACCCATCCCGAGTACGACCCGAACGCCTTCTTCCTCCGGGACGTCGGCGTGGTCGTCCTCGACGAACCCGTCGTCATGGACGAGTACGGGGCGCTCCCCGCCAAAGACGAGCTCGACCGGCTGGCGAACCGTCGCGGCCTCCAGGACGTGACCTTCACGGCCGTGGGCTACGGGCTGCAGCAGATCAACCCGGTGTTCGTCGAGGCCGAGAGGGTCCGGATGGTGGCGAATCCCCGTCTCATCCAGATCAACGTGCCCGGCTTCACGGGGGACTTCTCGCTGCTCCTGTCGAACAACCATGCGACGGGCGGCACCTGCTTCGGCGACTCGGGCGGCCCGAACTTCATCGGCGACAGCAACGTCGTCGGCGGGGTGACGTCCTTCGGGATCAACGGCAACTGCGCCGGCACCGGCGGCGTGTTCCGCATGGACCGCGCCTGGGCTCTCGACTGGGTGCAGGACTTCCTCGACTGAACCGGGTCGCGATCGACACCTGCGGGGCCGCCCTTCGGGGCGGTCCCGTCGCGTCGGAGATCAGCCGGGGGTCGAGCAGAGGAACGGGTCCCGCGTCCCGCCCGAGTGGTACTCCCACGTCTTGCCCTGGGCGTACAACACGATCTTGGCGCCGTCGACGAGGACCTGGGTGTACTCCATGCCCGGCTGCGGGCACCCGAGACTGCCGTCGGGCCACACGACGGCTTCGGCGGACACCGTCTCGATGTCGTCGGCGGAGATGCCCAGCCGGTCGGCCAGGTCCGCCTTGGCCTTCGCGATCAGCGGATCGAGACCCGGCTGCACGATCCCCGTGGGCGGCTCGGACGGCAGCTCCTCGACGCTGTGACCCTCGTCCGTCGGAGCGACGGTCCCCTCGGTGCTCTCGCCGGATCCCTCGTTCGTCACCGGTTCCTCCTCGTTGCTCTCGCCGGCGGCGGTCGTCGTGGTGGCCGATACCGAGCTCTCGTCGATGGCGGTCGTGGCGGTGCCGTTCTCCGCGGCGGCCGGCGCGCCGGTCCCGCCGTTGGCCGTCGTCGTGGTCGTCGTCGCTCCGCCGCCGTCGCCGGCAGGCGCGGCGCAGGCCGCCAGGACCAGCATCGCGGCGACCAGCAGGGGAAGGGTTCTTCGCACCGTGACCTCCTCGTTCTCGGCTGAGGTTCAGACGCTTCGAGGGTCGCCTCAGGTTCCCCTCCACGCTACCTGGTTGTGGCGGTTCCCGCGCGGAGAGTATCCTCCCGGACCGTAAGGGGAAGGGCGTCCGCCTGCTCTGGGGAGAGTGAACGCGGTGGGTGTCTGCCGCCTCCCGAAGCTACGGGAGAAAGGGCACATCCGTGTCTCGAAGACTGTTGAGCATGTTGAGCGCGCTCGCGCTCGCGATCGGCATCCTGACGCCGGTCGCGGCCGGTGCGTCGCCGGCGGATCCGCGGGTTCCGTCGGAGGTGGTGGAAGGGATCAACGCCGAGAAGGTCGGCGCCTACATCGTCCAGATGGTGGATCCACCGGTCGTCGCCTACGAAGGCGGCGAGGCAGGGTTGAAAGCCACGAAACCCAAGCGGGGCAAGAAGATCGATCCGAACAGCCCGTCGGTGGTGGCCTATGTGGACCATCTGAAGGCCAAGCACGACCGGATGCTGGCCAAGGTCGGCGGCGAGAAGCTCTACGACTACGTGTACGCGTACAACGGGTTCGCCGCGAAGCTGACCGGCGCGCAGGCTGCGGCGTTGGCCGGCGATCCAGACGTCCTGGCGGTGACCGCCAACGAGATCCAGCAGCCGGACACGGTGACCACCCCGACCTTCCTCGGCCTCACCGGAGAAGGCGGCACCTGGGATCTCCTCGGCGGGACCGACAACGCCGGCGAGGACATCATCGTGGGTGTCGTCGACACGGGGATCTGGCCCGAGAACCCGTCGTTCAGCGATCGGACCGGCACCAGCCCGACGGGGAAGGAAGGGAAGCTGGGGTACCACCAGATCCCCGGATGGAACGGCAAGTGCACCCCGGGTGAGGACTTCCCCGCCTCGGACTGCAACCAGAAGCTCATCGGAGCCCAATGGTTCAACGCCGGGTTCGGCGGCGACGCCGGCGTCAAGGCGTTGTTCCCCTTCGAGTACGCCTCGGCCCGTGACGCCGACGGTCACGGCAGCCACACCTCGTCGACCGCAGCGGGCAACAACGGCGTCGACGCCATCGTCGACGGCGAGAACCTCGGGGCGATCTCGGGGATGGCCCCGCGAGCTCGGATCGCCATGTACAAGGCATGCTGGGGCAGCGACCTCGGTGGCTGCGCGACCGTCGACACCGTGGCCGCCATCGACCAGGCGGTCGCCGACGGCGTCGACGTCATCAACTACTCCATCAGCGGCTCGCGCACCAGCTTCCTCGACCCGGTCGAGGTGGCGTTCCTGTTCGCCGCCGACGCCGGGGTGTTCGTCGCCGCATCGGCAGGGAACAGCGGACCGACGGCTTCGACGGTCGCCCACAACAGCCCATGGCTGACCACGGTCGCCGCCGGCACCCACGACCGGTTCTTCCGCGGGACCGGGACGATGGGCGACGGCAGCGTCTACGACGGTGCGATGTTGGCGACGGGACCGGTGTCCGGCGATCTCGTCTACGCAGGCGACGTTCCCGCCGGAGGGATCGATCCGGCATCGGCAGCTCTGTGCTTCCCCGACACGCTCGACGACGCCAAGGTCGCGGGCAAGATCGTGGTCTGCGACCGCGGCGCCATCGCACGGGTGGCCAAGAGCGCCGAGGTGGCCCGCGCCGGCGGGATCGGGATGATCCACGCCAACACGGGACCCAACTCGATCAACGCCGACCTCCACGACGTGCAGCGTCGGCACGGCGTGGAGGTCGGCGT
>JALVQZ010000281.1 GCA_027036355.1 Acidimicrobiia bacterium
GATCCGAGCCCACACCCCCGCCGCCGCCCAAGCAACGCGGACGGTCCGATCTCATCGGCGCCTTCGCCGCCGGAGCCCTCGGCACCATCGTCATCCTGACGATCCTGTTCGCCGCCGGCGCCTTCGGACCCACCGAGACCCAAGCCACCACCGACACCACCGTCATCGAACGGGTCACCACCCAGATCCTCACCCCCAACGGCGAGATGACCTCCGTCGAAGCCGTCGCCACCAAGGTCATCCCGTCGATCGTCACCGTCGAGGTCGGCGACGTCGGCACCGAGGGGTTCGTCGCCGTCGCCTCGGGCTCGGGAGTCGTGATCGACGCCGACGGCCTCATCGTCACCAACCAGCACGTCATCGCCGACTCGACCGCCAGCCGCGTCGTCTTCCAAGACGGACGCATCTACGAGGCCGACATCGTCGGCTCCGACGAGCGGACCGACCTCGCCGTCCTCCGCATCGACGGTGCACGGTTGACCCCGATCGAATTCGGCCAGTCCGACACCTTGAACATCGGCGCCCCGGCGATCGCCGTCGGCAACCCCCTCGGCCAGCGAGGCGGCGCCTCGGTGACCGCCGGGATCATCTCGGCGTTCAACCGGGAGGTCGTCTTTGGCGCCAACGACCGGCTGGTCGGGATGATCCAGACCGATGCCCCCATCACCCGAGGCTCCAGCGGCGGCGCCCTCGTCGACGCCGCCGGCCGCCTCATCGGCATCACCACCGCCATCGGCGTCAGCGACGCCGGCGCCGAGGGCATCGGCTACGCGACCCCGGTCGAGGTGGTGCGGCGCATCACCGACGAGATCATCCAGACCGGCACGGTCAAGCATCCCTTCTTGGGCATCACCGGGTTCGATCATCTCACCGAAGAGCCCGACGGCGCCCTCGTTCCCGACGGAGCCCAGATCGAGGACCTCTACGGGGAGGGCGGCGCTGCCGAGACCGCCGGGATCCAACCAGGCGACGTCATCATCGCCATCGACGACACCACGATCACCACGATGGATCAGCTCATCTCCGCCATCCGGCTGCATCGGGTCGGCGACACGATCGACATCACCGTCCGGCGGGACGGAGCCACCCTCACCCTCCCCGTCACCCTCGGGGAGCGACCTCCCGATGCCTGAGATCGACCCTCCCCTCGGCAGCGGCGACAGCATCTTCGAGCAGCTCTTCGCCCTCCTCCAGTCGAGCGGGCCGGTCAACTGGAAACTGGCGCGGGAGGTCACCAAGAGCCTGGCCGGAGCTCCCGAACCCATCGAGCCCGGGGTCGCCGAGGAGTACCAGGAGCTGGGCACCGCGGCCGCGCTTCGACTCGACGCCGTCGACGACCTGCCCCAAGCCCCCAACGAGATCATCCACCCCACCGATCGGGCGACCTGGGCGGCGGAGAACCAGCAGGCGTTCCGCATCCTCGTCGAACCCCTCGCCGACAAGTTCGGCGGCAGTGACCTGTCCCCCCTCGGCGGCATGGGCGGCATGGGCGGCATGGGCGGCATGGGCGGCATGATCGATCCCCTCGGCCCGGCGCTGCTCGGGGTCCAAGCCGGAACCATGGTGGGCTTCATGTCCCATCGGGTCCTCGGCCAGTTCGACACGGGAGTGCCGTCGATGGAGCACGAACGGGCCTACCTCGTCGTGCCCAACGTCGAGGAGTTCGCCCTCGTCAACGATCTCGACGCCCGCCAGGTACGGCTGTGGGCGGCGCTGCACGAGGTGGCGTTCCAACGCATCGGGGCCGTCGAATGGCTCCGCGGCCACTTCGTGTCGATCGTCACCTCCTACTACGACACCGTCGAATTCGATATCGCCGGCCTCATGTCGCGGTTGTCAAGCCTGGACGATCCCAGCGAGATCGAATCGCTCCTCGACGCCGGATCGTCGGGTATCCCGGCCCTCATGAAGGGCGACGCCGACCAGGACCGGCTCGGCAAGGTGCAGGCGTTCAGCGCCATCCTGGCCGGCTACGGCGATCATCTCGTCCATCTCGCCGCCGGCGACATCCTCCCCCAACTCGACCGCATCGCCGACGCCTACGGGCTCCGCCGCTCCGAGCCCGACCAGGCCGCCCAGTTCCTCGCCCAGCTCGGAGGGCTCGACCTGCAACGACGCCGAGGGGCCGACGGCGCGAGGTTCTGCGCCGAGGTGACCCGACGATGGGGCGCAGAAGCCCTGGACCGTATCTGGGAGGATCCCGAGTACCTCCCGACCCTCGCCGAGCTCACCGACCCCGTCGGGTGGGCCGCCCGCACGCTGCTGTCGTAGCCCACCGGCGGCCACTAGGGTCGCCCCACTGCATGCGTTCACGAGGAGGATCCGCGATGGCCGTCACGATCGGCGAGAGAGCACCCGACTTCACCCTTCCGGCCCAGGACAAGAACCCGGTCTCCCTCTCCGACCTCGCCGGGCACAGCGCCCTGATCGTGTTCATCCCCTTCCCCTTCACCGGCATCTGCGGGACCGAGGTGTGCGAGCTACGCGACCACCTCGCCCAACTGAACGACCTCGACGCCAAGGTCGTGGTCATCACCACCCACGCCGTTCCGACCAACAAGCGATGGGCCGAGGACAACGGCCTCGAGTTCCCCGTCCTGGCGGACTACTGGCCCCACGGCGCCGTCGCCCAGGCCTACGGCGCCTTCAACGAGCAGCTCGGGGCGGCGAACCGGCGCACGATCGTCCTCGACGCCGACGGCACCGTTCGCGACATCATCGAGACCGACTCGCTGGGAACCCCGCGCGAGTACGACGCCTACGTCCGAGCCCTGCAGGCGATCTGAGCAGGCGACCCCTCACCGACCCCCGACGGCGCGCCCGCTGACCCTCCCGTCTTGCCAGCGGCGACACGACCTGCCATCGTGCCGGTCGCCGAACGAGTTCGAGCCACGGAGCCCCCCGACGGTGGAACCCGACCCTCCGGTCGAACAGCCGAGTCCGCAACGCCGCCCGCTTCCGACATGGGCTCGCCTGGCCCTCGTTCTCGGGCTCCTCTACCTGTTCCTCGTCGGGGTGCGGCTCCTCGAAGTCGGGATCAAGACGTTCGGGGAGGACACCGCCCAGCGACTGTTCGAGGGAGTCGCCAACCCCGTCGCCGCCCTGTTCGTCGGGATCCTCGCCACCGTCATGGTCCAGTCCTCGTCGGTGACCACCAGCACGATCGTCGGGCTCGTCGCCGCCGGCGTCCTTCCCATCGACACCGCCGTACCGATGATCATGGGCGCCAACATCGGCACGACCATCACGAACACCATCGTCGCCCTCGCCCACGTCCGGCGATCCGAGGAGTTCCGACGGGCGTTCGTCGGCGCCACCATGCACGACTTCTTCAACCTCCTCGCCGTGGCGGTCCTCTTCCCCCTCGAGCTGTTGACCGGTGTGCTGTCTCGAACCGCCAGCACGATCGCCCACCTCCTCGCCGGCAGCGGCGTCGGCGGCACCTTCAACAGCCCGATCAAGGCGCAGGTGAAGGCCGGCGCGGCCTTCATCGAGTCGCTCGTGGAGCGGCTCATCGGCCATCCCGCCTTCCTGGCCGCCGTCCTCCTCCTCGTCGGCATCGTCCTCATCTTCGCCACGCTGACGTTCATCACGAAGAACATGAAGGTGCTCGTCGCCGACCGCATCGAACGGTCCATGAACGCCGCCCTGTCCCGCAGCGGCAGCATCGGGATGCTCGTCGGTATCGTCGTCACCATCGCCGTGCAATCCTCGAGCATCACCACGTCGATCCTGATCCCGATCATCGCCTCGGGGCTGCTGCTCGCCCGCAACGCCTACCCGATCACCCTCGGCGCGAACGTCGGCACGACGGTGACCGCGCTCATCGCCGCGTTGGGCGCCGGCAAGGTCGACGGGCTGACGATCGCCTTCGTGCATCTGCTGTTCAACCTCGGCGGCATCCTCATCCTGTACGTCCCCCGGCCGGCTCGGGACCTTCCGATCCGCCTCGCCGAAGCCCTCGCCGGCGTCGCGATCCGACGCAAGTCGTTGGCGATCGCCTACGTTGTCGGTACGTTCATCGTGGTCCCCGCGGTGGGGATCTTCCTGTTGTCATAGGAGGACGCAATGGTTCTGGACTTCTTCCGATCGAGCGGACATTCGGCCATCGAGGAGGTCGAGGCCAAGCTCGTGCAGATGGTGACGGACTCGTTCCAGGTCTACGACGGGGCGATGGAGGCCCTCTTCGGGGCCGGCAAGTCCAAGGCCACCAAGAAGGAGCTTCGCTCCACCGACCGCGGCATCAACCTCGCCGAGCAGGAGGTCCGCCGCATGCTCATGCTGCACGTATCGATCCACGAGAGCGTCGACCTGCCCCTCGTCCTGGTCTACATGAGCATCGTCAAGGACGTCGAACGGATCGGCGACTACGCCAAGAACATCTACGACCTCGTCCGCTACGGCGCCGACTTCTCCGAGGCTCCCGACCGTGAGGAGCTCGAGCGCTACCGCGGCGCCGTCGGCCAGCTCATCACCGACGCCGCCGACGTCTTCTCCCAGCGTGACACCGAGGCCGCCCAGAAGCTCATCTCGAAGGCCGACGGATTCCTCGACGAGTACGACGCCCACGTCAAGGCCATGTTCCGGTTCGAGGGAGCCCCCGCCGACGCCGTCGCCCGGGCCCTGTACTACCGCTTCCTGAAGCGCATCACCGCGCACATCATGAACTTCCTGACCGGGCTCGTCATGCCGGTCGACCGGCTCGACTACTACGACGAACCGAAAGAGGACCGCGCCTGAGGCCCGACCGAGCCTCCTCCCGAGGGCGCTAACGTCGCCGGAAGGGAACCGAGGAAGGGAACTGGCCATGGATTTCGCGCACGGACCGAGAAGCCTCGAGTACCAGGAGAAGCTCCGCTCGTTCATGGACGAGTTCGTGTACCCGGCCGAGCCCGTCCACGAAGCCCAGACCGCCGAGTTCGGGCCGATCGAAGCCACCCCGATCCTGCGCCAGCTCAAACAGGAAGCGAGGCAACGGGGCCTGTGGAACCTCTTCCTTCCCGACGACGAGCACGGTGCCGGCCTCGCCAACGTGGAATACGCCCCCCTCGCCGAGATCATGGGCCGCAGCATCGAGCTCGCCCCCGAGGCCACCAACTGCTCGGCGCCCGACACCGGCAACATGGAGGTGCTGCACGACTTCGGCACCCCCGAACAGCAGGAACGCTGGCTCCTCCCCCTCCTCGACGGCGAGATCCGGTCGTGTTTCTCGATGACCGAACCCGGCGTCGCCTCCTCGGACCCCAGGAACCTCGAGACGCAGATCCGCCGGGACGGCGACGAGTACGTCATCAACGGCCGCAAATGGTGGAGCACCGGGGCGCTGTCCGCCGACTGCAAGATCGCCATCGTCATGGGCGTCACCGATCCCGATGCGCCGCCGAAGCAGCGGTACTCGATGGTGCTGGTCCCCATGGACACGCCCGGGGTCGAGATCGTTCGCGACCTCCCGGTCTTCGGCTACCACGAGCGGGGCGGCCACGGCGAGATCGACTACACCGACGTGCGGGTGCCCGTGAGCAACATCATCTCGGGTGAAGGCGACGGCTACATGATCGCCCAGGCCCGTCTCGGCCCCGGACGGATCCACCACTGCATGCGTTCGATCGGCATGGCCGAGCGCGCCTTCGACCTCATGGTGGCCCGAGCGAAGAGCCGGACCACCTTCGGGACCCGCCTATCGGACAACCGACTCATCCAAGAGTGGATCGCCGAAGCGCGCTGGCGGATCGACCAGGCCCGCCTCCTGGTGCTCTACACCGCCTGGATGCTCGACACCCAGGGCAACCGCGCCGCCCGCCGGGAGATCTCGGCGATCAAGGTCGTCGCTCCGAGAACGGCCCTGTGGGTGCTCGACAAGGCGATCCAGACCCACGGAGGCGCGGGCGTGACCGAGGACACGCCGCTGGCGAAGATGTGGGCCATGGCTCGGACCCTGCGCATCGCCGACGGGCCCGACGAGGTCCACAACATGGTCCTCGCCTGGCGCGAGATCGGCCGCAGCTGACCCCGACGCCGGACGCCGGACGCCGGACGCCGGACCTACCCGAAGATGCCGTGCCAGATGCGGGAGAGGAAGCTGCGCGAGCCTGGTCGGGGCAGGTCCGCCAGCACCGCCTCGAGATGATCGGGCGGGAGATCCCCCACCAGGACGAACGTCGCATCCGGCGAGTTCCACAACACCCACAGCTCCGACGGCGCAACGGCGACCATGTACCGCGCCCCACCCACCACGCGGGGAGAGCCCTGCGCCAGCTTGGCGATGTCGTGGACGCCGTCGAGCCGGAACAAGCTGAAGCTGAACAGGCCATCGGTGAAGAAGCCCTGCTCGGCCCCCTCGGGCCCCACGTACGAATCGCTCCGCTCGTAGCCGCCGGCCTTCCGCGGCAACAGGGGCGCCTCCGCCGCGGTCATCACCTCGTAGTCGCCGGCGGTGGCCTCGCTCATCGATCGCTCCGTCGTGTACGGCCGGAACTCGACCATCGACGCGTACCGGAAGACGTTCCCTTCGTCGTCGTAGACCTGGGTCAGCAGCGGCGCGCCCGTCTGCCGGTCGATGACCAGCCGCATCCGGAGCAGGTCCCCCTCCATCACCCCGACGACGTCCCCGATCCGGCCCAGGTGCTTGGCCCGGCCACCATCGACCACGCGGTACCGATCCGCCTCCGGACCGCCGACCGACCACTCCACGAACGTGACGGCGTGCTCCGTGCCGCTGCGGACCCGCCCGGGAGCGATGGCGCTGCGGGTCCCGTCGATGTCGACGACGGTGACCCCCCGGGCGTGCTCCACCGAGAAGACGTCGAGCCGCGACACCCCGTTCCATTCGGTGACCACCATCTGGCGCCCCGAGTAGACGGCATCGTCCACGCGCTCCAACACGTCGGAGAGCTCCCCGGCGTGAGCGGGGACGACCCCGGCCAGGACCACCGCAGCCACCGCCGTCGCCGTCACGAACCTCCGACCCGGACCGCTCACGGATCCACCGCCTCCACGGACGCAGGGAGCACGCTGAACCCCGGCTCGATCGACACCCTGGCGATATGACGGGCCTCGAGATCGCTCATCGTGATCGTCGGATCCGACGCGCCCGGCGACAGGATCGACAGCAGCGCCAGGACCGCGACCAGGCCGATCGTCGCCGCCGCGATCGGTCGGGGGCGGAGACGATGCCGTCGCCGCTCCGGCTCGGGCGAGGCGGCGGGTCGAGGCTCCGGTGGAGCGACGAACCGGGGAACGTCGAGTCCGGGAAGCGCTCGCACCGCGATCCGGGACCGGTCCAGATCGTGGAGCTCCTCGCGACACACCCGGCAGGTCGTCAGGTGATGAACGATCGACGTGACCTCCTCGGTGGGGAGCTCCCCGTCGAGGTACGCCGACAGGCGATCCCCGTAGTGTTCGACGTCGAGCAGCCAACCGGGCGGTTCGACGACCGGAAGCGCCCGCAGCACCCGTTTCGTGTCGCGGATGCGACGGAACTCGGCGACCGCCTCCGGGTCCTCCGACAACAGGGCGATGACCTCGTCGAGCTCGCCGTCGTCGAGCTCGCCGTCGAGGTACGCCGACAGGACGGCGAAACGATCCGGATCGGGGGTCACAGCGGCCATGTCAACATCTCTCTCAGCATCTTCCGACCACGGTGGATCCGGCTCCGCACGGTCCCGACGGGGATGTCCGTCGCTTCGGCGATCTCGTCGTAGGTGAGGCCGACGACGTCGCACAGGACGACCGCCTCCCGGAAATCATATGGCAGCTTGAGCAATGCCGACTGCACGTCGTCGGAGAGCCGGACCGCGGCGAGGACCTCGTCGGGCGACGGGCTCGAACCGAGGTGACCGTGGTCGCCCTCGGGGAGCGGTGAGGTGGGACGCCGCTTCTCCCGACGGATGTCGTCGAGGAACGCGTTGCGGGTGATGCGCCACAGCCAACCTTCGAAGGATCCCGGCTCATAGCGTTCCAGTCCTTTCCGGACCCTGAGCAGCACCTCTTGGACGAGGTCCGCGGCATCGTCGGGATTGCCGGTGAGGCGATAGGCGAAGTTGTAGATCTTCCGCCCATAGCGGTGCGCAACGTCTTCCCAGGTGGGTCGGTTGATGTCGTCCATCTTCCCCAAGCTTCCGGGGGTACCAACGAACTGAAGACCGGATGCGTTCCCGCTCAGCCCGGGCGTTCAGATGCCTTCAGGACGTGGCGTCGTCGGCCGGCGCCTCTTCGTCCTCCTCGGCCATGCCCTCTTCCATGCCCTTGCGGAACTCCTTGGCGGAGGCGCCCAGGGAACGGGCGAGCTGAGGGAGCTTCGTGGCGCCGAACAGCAACAGCACCACGACCAGGATGACGAGAACCTCGGGACCACCGATCTGTCTCAACACGGAGCGCTCCTTTCGTCCCGCCAGTGTACCGCGGATGGCCCGATGCGCCGCCGCAGCGCATGCGGGCCGGTCACGCCAGCGAGAAGCTGTCGATGAACGACTGCAGTCGTTCCCGGGTGATGAAGCGGCATCGCGGCTCGCGACGTTCCTTCTCGTAGATGAGGTACGGCCCGTACTTGTCGGTGATCAACAACGCCCGTTCGGGGCTGGTCTGGCCGAACCAGACGAGGAACCGGTTGATCATCTGCTCGTCCAGCTCGGGGTACTCGCCTTCGGCGTGAGGGACGATCAGGACGATCGTCTCCGTGCCGCCCTTGCGAGCCGTGTAGGCGTGCGCCTTGCCGCCCTTGGCGATCTCGAAGCCGTGGACGCCGACCGACACCTGGTAGCCGGCCGCCCGCAGGAGCCCGAGGACGAGATCCTCCAGACCCGCCGCCTCCGGGTCGATCCCCTGGGCCCGCAGTGCGGCCTCCAGCTCCCTGGTCAGCCGGATCTCGTCGTGGAACGGACGGAGCTTCTCGGCGGGAGGGCGTTCCGCCACCGTCGGCGGCACCGTGACCTCCATCTCCCCGAGATGGGCCAGCGGGTCGTACCCGGCCAGCCCCGCCCGCGGGATCAGTTCGGGGACCCTGACCTCGGGCAGCTCACCCTCCTCGGGCAGCTCCACCACCCCGACCTCCACGGGTTCCTGCCCCCGACGACCGAACACGCGGATGCGCTTGACGGTCCCCAGCGGCAGGTCGTGGGACCGCTTCTCCCGCAGCACGTCCATGGCGGCATGGAGGAGCAGTTCCTTGAGGACGGGATCGGGTTCACCCTCCGGCAGCGGAACGCCGAACAGGACGGTCGCCTCGTCCCCCTTGACGTGGAACTCGAGGACGACCGGCCGGACCTGCTCGGGGCCGATCTCGGCGGGCCCCGACGCCATCTGGGTGTTCCGAACGACCACGACGACGAGACCGACCACGGCCACGACCAGCAACAGAAGGACCAACACGACGACGACGGGCACCCTTACTCCTTGGCTCGCTCTCGATGGGTTCGGTCTCGAGGCGGGAGTCTACGCCGCTCCCACAGGGCGATATCCTCGCACGCCGCCGCGCCGGGTCAACCCGCCATCCGGCGGCGGGCGGCGATCTGGCGTTCGCGGCGGATCTTGCGGCGCTCCCGTTCGGACAGCCCGCCCCAGATCCCGAACTTCTCGCTCGAGACGATGGCGAACTCGAGGCAGTCGACCCGCACCGTGCACTCGCGACAGATGGCCTTGGCGGTGCGGGTGGAGGCACCGCGCTCGGGGAAGAACAGATCGGGGTCGGCGCCCCGGCAATTGGCCAGGTCCTGCCATTCCATGTCGAGACCCTCGGACCTGAGGACCTCGAGAAGTTCGTTCAGCACTGGGATCGCTCCCCCCGAAAGACGGCGATGTAATTACAATCATGTGATTCTCCCAAGCCGGCGCGCGCGTGTCAACCCCAACCATCGGCCGGTCACAGTCGCTCGTTTCGACAGACCCCCCGTCGCGGAGCGATAATCTGGCTCGAGACGACCAGAAGGGATCCGCAGTGACGACCACCACACGTCGTGCCGAGGTCCTGAGCCGAAGCGGCTGGCGCTCCTGGCTCGGGGCGTTCTTCACCTCCGACGTCGGGATGAAATGGCTGATGGGCCTCACCGGCATCGGCCTCCTGCTGTACGTGCTCTTGCACATGATCGGCAACCTCAAGATCTTCCTCGGAGCCGAGGAGATCAACCTCTACGGTGAAGCGCTCCGCGAGCTCGGCGGCAACCTGGTCCCCCGCACCTCCATCCTGTGGCTCCTGCGGATCGGGCTCATCGCCGTGTTCGCCATCCACATCTGGACCGCGGCGGTCCTCACCAAACGCAACCGCGACGCCCGCGGTAAGATCCGCTACGAGGCCAAGCGGCAGTGGATCGCCGCCAACTACGCCAGCCTCACGATGCGCTACACCGGCGTCGTCGTCCTGCTGTTCGTCATCTACCACCTGGCCGATCTCACCTGGGGCAACGCCAACCCGAACTTCATCCGGGGCGACGTCTACAACAACGTCATCGCCAGCTTCTCGCGACCCGAGATCGCCGCGCTGTACCTGATCGCCCAGATCGCGTTGGCGTTCCACATCTACCACGGCGCCTGGAGCCTGTGGCAATCCATCGGGGTGGCCAACCCCCGTTTCAACATCATCAGGCGCTACGGCGCCGTGGCGTTCATGGCCGTCGTCTTGATCGGCAACTCGTCGATCCCGATCGCCGTCCAGCTCGGCATCCTGTCCTGAGGAGGCGCACAGCGTGACCACCAACACCGAACCGGCCATCCTCGACGGCAAGGTCCCCCCCGGACCGATCGAGAAGAAGTGGGACCAGCACAAGTTCGACATCAAGCTCGTCAACCCGGCGAACAAGCGGAAGTACGAGATCATCGTCGTCGGGACCGGCCTCGCCGGCGCATCGGCGGCCGCCTCGTTCGGTGAGCTCGGTTACAACGTGACCGTCTTCACCTACAACGACTCGGCTCGCCGCGCCCACTCGATCGCCGCCCAAGGTGGCATCAACGCGGCCAAGAACTACCCCAACGACGGCGACTCGATCTTCCGGCTGTTCTACGACACGGTCAAGGGCGGGGACTTCCGCTCCCGGGAAGGCAACGTCTACCGCCTCGCCCAGGTGTCGAACAACATCATCGACCAGACCACCGCCCAGGGCGTCCCCTACGCCAGGGAGTACGGCGGGCTGCTCGCCAACCGCTCCTTCGGCGGGGCCCAGGTCTCCCGGACGTTCTACGCTCGCGGTCAGACCGGCCAGCAGCTCCTCCTCGGCGCCTACCAGGCCCTGGCCCGTCAGATCGAGGCGGGCAAGGTGACCCTCCACACTCGCACCGAGATGCTCGAGCTGGTCGTCCACGACGGGCGGGCGGCCGGGATCGTGGTTCGGGACCTGGTGACCGGCGAGATCACGTCGCATTCGGCCCATGCCGTCGTCCTGGCGACCGGCGGGTACTCGAACGTCTACTACCTGTCGACCAACGCCATGAACTGCAACGCCACCGCCATCTGGCGGGCCCACCGCAAGGGCGCCTACTTCGCCAACCCGTGCTTCACCCAGATCCACCCGACCTGCATCCCCGCCAGCGACGAGTTCCAATCCAAGCTCACCCTCATGTCCGAGTCGCTGCGCAACGACGGCCGCATCTGGGTGCCGAAGGACCCGAACGACCACCGGCCGCCCAACGAGATCCCCGAAGAGGATCGGGACTACTACCTGGAACGGATGTACCCGTCGTTCGGGAACCTCGTCCCCCGCGACGTGGCGTCCCGGGCAGCCATGCGGATGATCGACGAAGGCCGCGGGGTGGGTCCGCTCAAGAACGGCGTGTACCTCGACTTCGCCGACGCCATCGCTCGCCTCGGACGCAACGTCATCGAAGAGCGCTACGGGAACCTCTTCGAGATGTACGAACGCATCACCGACGAGAACCCGTACGAAGTGCCGATGCGGATCTACCCCGCCCCCCACTACACGATGGGGGGCCTATGGGTCGACTACGACCTCCAGACGACGATCCCGGGGCTCTTCACCATCGGTGAGGCGAACTTCTCCGACCACGGGGCCAACCGCCTCGGCGCCTCGGCGCTGATGCAGGGCCTGGCGGACGGCTACTTCGTCCTGCCGTACACGATCGGGAACTACCTGGCCGACTACCTCAACACCGAGCCGCTGCCGACCGACCACGAGGCGTTCACACAAGCCGAACGAGAGGTGAAGGAACGGGAACGCCGGTTCCTCGAGATCGGCGGCACCCGGTCGGTCGACGACTTCCATCGGGAGCTCGGCAAGATCATGATCGAGGCCTGCGGCATGGCGCGCAGCCGGGAGGGCCTCGAGCGGGCGCTCGTGGAGATCCCCCGCCTCCGGGAGGAGTTCTGGAAGGACCTCCGGGTCCTCGGCACCGACGAGTCCCTCAACCAGGCCCTCGAACGGGCCGGGAGGGTCGCCGACTTCCTCGAGCTGGGCGAGCTGATGTGCCGGGACGCGCTCGACCGTGAGGAATCCTGCGGAGGCCACTTCCGGGTCGAACATCAGACCCCCGACGGGGAGGCCAAACGCGACGACGAGCACTTCGCCTTCGTCTCGGCGTGGGAGTGGATGGGCGAGGGCCGCCCCCAGGTGCGCCACAAGGAGCCCCTGGTCTTCGAGTACGTCGAGCTGAGCCAAAGGAGCTACAAGTAATGGACGTGACCCTGCGCGTGTGGCGCCAGCCGTCGTCGGAGGTCCCCGGGGAGTTCGTCACCTACGAGGTGAAGGACATCAGTCCCGCCGCGTCCTTCCTCGAGATGCTCGACATCCTGAACGAGGAGCTCAACCAGCGGGGCGAGGATCCCATCGCGTTCGACAGCGACTGCCGGGAAGGCATCTGCGGGACCTGCGGGATCGTCATCGACGGGATCCCCCATGGACCCCAACGCGGCACCGCCACCTGCCAGCTCCACATGCGGAAGTTCTCCCACGGGGACACGATCACGCTCGAACCGTGGCGGGCGGCGGCGTTCCCGGTCCTGCGGGACCTGATCGTCGATCGGTCGGCCTTCGATCGCATCATCGAGGCGGGTGGGTACGTGTCGGTCAACACCGGCAACCCGCAGGACGCCAACATCATCCCCGTCCCGAAACCGGCCGCCGAAGCGTCGATGGACGCGGCGTCGTGCATCGGCTGCGCGGCATGTGTCGCCGCCTGCCCCAACAGCGCGGCGAACCTGTTCACCGCCGCCAAGCTGGCGCATCTCAACCTGCTCCCGCAAGGCCAGACGGAACGCTACCTCCGCACCGTGGCGATGGTCGAGACGATGGAGGAGTACTTCGGCTCCTGCACGAACTACGGCGAATGCGAGACCGCGTGCCCGAAGAGCATCACGATCGACTTCATCGCCTGGATGAACCGCGACTACCTGAAGGCGCAGTTCAAGAACCTCGCCAAACAGGGCCGCGACAACCTCTGAGCATCGGGCCGCCCGGGGACGCGAACGTCCGGCGGAGCCGGCGCCGAGTCCGAGGTCTACACTCGGCGAGGAGTCGGACCATGGAAAGGATCCAACGTTGGCCAAGTTCCTGAGCGACGAGTACATGCAGGAGGCGACCGCGGCCCTCAACGAGGACCCGGGCTTCCAGACGGCCATGGCGAACGTCGATCTCGGCCTCCAGTTCGTCGTCACCGGCGCCCCCGAGGGTGACATCCACTACTACCTGAAGGTGGCCGACGGGACGGCAACGATGGCCCGGGGCGAGCTCCCCGACGCCGACGCCTCCGTCACGAGCGACTACGACACGTCGGTGGCGCTCTCGAAGGGCGAACTGAACGTCCAGATGGCGTTCATGACCGGCAAGATCAAGGTCGGCGGCAACATGGCCAAGATCATGATGAACCAGGGACTCATCAACGAGTTCGCCCGCGTCCAGTCCGGCCTCGACGTCGAGTACTGACCCGTCCCGACCTCCGACGCGTGAAGGGCGCCCGTCGGGCGCCCTTCACGGCGTTCGGTGGCGAGACGGGCTCAGCCCGGCTTCACCGCGTCCTTGAAGCCCTTCCCGGCCTTGAAGGCGGGCACCCGCGTGGCGGGGACCTTCACCTCGGCGCCGGTCTGCGGGTTGCGAGCGATGCGAGCCTTGCGGTCACGGGCCTCGAACGTCCCGAAGCCGGTGAGCTGGACCTTCCCGTCGGCGACGACGCCGGCGACGATGGCGTCCAGCGTCTCATCGATGACCTTGGAGACCGTGGCTTTGGATTCTCCCGTGTTCCGGGCGACCGCCTCGATCAGCTTGGCCTTGTTCATGTGGTTGACCTCCCTGTTCCTCTGGAACCTCGACGAGGCGAATTACAACGCCGTAACTCTACCCCCGGAACGCCCATGCCACAAGGACAATCGCCGATCCGCTTGCTTCGGTCGGCGCCCGAGCAGGTAGAGTACCGCCGGTCGAAGGAGGCATGTGAAGCGCAACTGGATGCAGACCGCGGTCCTCGTCGGGCCCACCCTGACGATGGCCAGCATCTTCTGGGAACTGGCTCGCACGAACTCGAGCTACACCTACCTGGTCGAGCCGTGGTCCATCCGCGGCACCGAGACCATCCACGGCGTCGTGTTCTTCTCCATCGGGCTCGCCCTCCTCGTCGCCGGCGCCCTCGTCGTCTGGTCGGGATCCGAGCGGCCCACCACCTCGATGGGGATCGTGGCGTTCATGGTCGTCGAGGCGACCGTCATCGCCGCCCTCTTCGGTCCCGGATCCATCGACGTGTCCATCAGCCTGGTGTGGGGCATCATCCTCGCCGTCCTCCTCGGCGTCGTCACCTGGCGGCTCGTGCGCTTCGCCATCGGCGAACGCGCCCGGATCTCGAAACTGGCGAGCAGCGGCGGGCGCCTCATCGCCATGGGCATCTGGTTCGGCATCCTCCAAGCCACCCTCATCGGCCGCAGCCTGTCGATCCCGATGGCCGTCGCCGTGTTCCTCCTCTTCGCCCTCATCGGGTTCCTCGCCACCACCGGCGAACCCCGAGGCCTGGCCGCCAACCGGATGCTCATCGTCTCCAGCGTCATCGGATGGTTGACGGTCACGCTGTCGGCCGGCGCCTTGCGCTCCACGCTGCTGCGCTTCCAAACCGAGGCCGAGGGGATCTCCGCCGCCTACCGCGACGTCCAGGTCGGCCCGGGTTGGTGGCTCGCCGGCTTCGGCATGGTGCTCCTGTTCGTCGGTTCCGTGGGGGTCTGGGCGGCGCGACGCGACACGATGCTCGCCGCCATGCGGGCCCGCCGGCAGCGGGAAGCCGCCGAGAAGAGCCGCCGCGAGATCGAAGAAGCCATGGAGCGCTTCCGCGCACAGCAGCAGGCCACCGGCGACTGAGGCTCCTCCCCCGCAGGGAAGGAGCCTCCGGATCGTCGGAACCGCCCGGCCCCGGCTCAGCCCTCCAGGGAATCGAGGGTCGCGACCTTCTCCTTCACGGCGTCGGCCGCCTCCCGGAGCGCAGCCATCTCCTCATCGGTGAGGTCGAACTCCACGATCTCCTCGACCCCCGCCGCCCCGAGCTTGGCGGGAACGCCCAGGTACACGTCCGAGACCCCGTACTGGCCCTCCACCCAGGCGCACACGGGCATGGTCTCCTTCGTATCGAGCACCACCGCGCGCACCATGGCGGCGGCCGCCGCCGACGGCGCGAAGTAGGCGCTGCCGGTCTTGAGCAGGCCGACGATCTCCGCACCGCCCTTGCGCGTCCGCTCGACGATCTCGTCGATCTCCTCCTTCGAGAGCACCTCGGTGAGCGGCTTGCCGTCGACCGAGCACAACGACGGGACCGGGACCATCGTCGGCCCGTGGCTGCCCAACGTGATCGCCCGCACCGAGAGGATGTCGGCGCCGGTCTTCTCGGCGATGAAGTGCGCCATCCGGGCGCTGTCGAGCATCCCCGCCTGGCCCATGACCCGCCGCCGCGGGAAACCCGATACCTCGGCCGCCAGCGTCGTCATCTGGTCGAGAGGGTTGGTGACCACGATGATGACCGCATCGGGCGAGTGCGCCACGATCTTGTCGGTCACGTCCCGCACGATCTTGGCGTTCACCTCGAGGAGGTCCATCCGGGACATCCCCGGCTTTCGCGGGAGACCGGCGGTGATGACCACGACGTCGCTCCCGGCCGTATCCGCGTAGTCGTTCGTCCCGACGACCTTCGTGCGGAACCGTACGATCGGCCGCGACTCGTTCATGTCCAGCGCCAGACCCTGGGGAAGGCCCTCGACGATGTCGGTCATCACGACCTCGTCGACGATGTCCGCCTCGGCGACCCGCTGGGCCGTCGTCGACCCGTACTTGCCCGCACCGACCACGGTGACCTTGCTCATCACAACTCCTTACGACGGGGTCCTTCAGGACCGCAGGCTACTCACCGAGGGATACCCCTCGAACGGCGGGCCGACCAGGGTCACAAGGCCCTCTTCGAACACCCGGGTACGGGCGCCGGCCAACTACCGTCCTCGGCATGCTCCGACTCGTGGCGGCCGCCCTCGCCGTGGTCTCGTTCACCGCCGCATGCACGCCTGCGGCGACGGCTCCCGCCGGGACCGGCGCCTCCGTCGTCATCGAGGTTCCGGAGCCCGATCGGGTCGACTGGCGCCGCACCGTCGCCGGTGTCGAGGTCGCCGGTGTCGACACCAGGCCCGATCCCGACGAGCTGACGATGCTCGAGCGGGCGTTGCGTCAGCTCCCGTCGGCGCTCCTCGACGTCGCCTCCCCGCGACGGATCTACCGCGTGCGCGCCGGGACCGGGGATCGAGACGAAGCCGCCTACACGATCGGGCCCGACGTGTACCTGATCGACGCCAGCTTCCCGCCGGCCGACGACGGCTACGTCACGTTCGACCTGGTCCGGCTCCTCGCCCACGAGCTCGCTCACGTCGCCCAGTACCGGGCATTGGACGACGCCGACCTCACCGACCTCCCCACCGACGGGGAGGACCCCCTGGGATCCACCCCGCTCGTCGAGGGCTTCGCCGCCAGCGCCGGCTGGCGCCGAACGTCCTCCGGCGGATGGGCGCTCGAGGACCCGGCGGGGACCACACCCTACGGCTCGACGTCGCCGCAGGAGGACATGGCCGAGGCGGTCGCCTCCACGGTGGCGGGCTCCGGACCCGCGGTCTCCCCCGACCGAACCGAGTGGGTCACCCGGTGGCTCGGGGTCGCCGCCGATCGCCTCGCCACGCCGCGACCGTGGGCGCCGGAGGACGCGGAGCGGTTCCTCTCCCGCGAACCCCTCTACGACACCGGCGCGGTGGCAGCGCTCGGCCCCGGCGACGTCGAGGTCCTGACCTTCGGCTGGCCCGACGACGGTCCCGGCGACGTCGCCGCCGAGATCGAACGGCGGCTCGCCCGGCGCGACGTACGGGGCTCGTTCTCCCCCATCGCCGACCCGCGGGTGGCCCGACAGGGTGGAACGTTCACCGCACCCGGCGGGCTTCGCTACCACATCGAGCTGTGGGACTTCCGGAACGCCCCCGGCTACGTCGATCCACCCGACCGGCTCGTGGTCACCTACGTCGTGCTGTGGCCGTGAGCGGCCCGGTCACATCCGTTCGATGATGGCGTCACCGAACTCGCTCGTCTTGACCTCGGTGGCGCCTTCCATGAGCCGAGCGAAGTCGTAGGTGACGATCTTGTCCATGATCGCCGCCTCCATGCCGTGAACGATCAGATCCGCCGCCTCGGCCCAGCCCATGTAGCGCAGCATCAACGTGCCGGACAGGATCTCCGACCCCGGGTTCACCTTGTCCATGCCCGTGTACTTGGGCGCGGTGCCATGGGTCGCTTCGAAGATCGCGTAGCCGGTCTCGTAGTTGATGTTCCCGCCCGGGGCGATGCCGATCCCGCCGACCTGGGCGGCGAGGGCGTCGGAGATGTAGTCGCCGTTCAGGTTCATCGTGGCGATGACGTCGTACTCGGCGGGACGAGTGAGGATCTGCTGCAAGAAGGCGTCCGCGATGACGTCCTTGACCAGCAGCTTGTCGCCGGGGTCGCCACCGCAGTCCTCCCACGAGACGGCGACGTCGGAGAACTCGTCACGCACCACCTCGTAGCCCCACGTTCTGAAGGCGCCTTCGGTGAACTTCATGATGTTGCCCTTGTGGACGAGCGTCACGGACCTGCGGCCCTCCTCGAGGGCGTAGCGGATCGCCGCCCGGACGAGGCGTTTCGACGCCGTCTCCGAGATCGGCTTGATCCCGATCCCCGAGTCGCGCCGGATCTCCCACCCGAACTCCCGGTCGAGGAAGTCGAGGAGCTTCAGCGCCCCGGGGCTGCCGGCTTCCAGCTCCTTGCCGGCGTACACGTCCTCGGTGTTCTCCCGGAAGATCACCATGTCCACCTTCTCGGGATGCTTGACGGGAGACGGAACCCCCTGGTACCAGCGAACGGGCCGGAGGCACACGTACAGGTCGAGGATCTGGCGCAACGCCACGTTGAGGCTCCGGATGCCACCGCCGATCGGGGTCGTCAACGGTCCCTTGATCCCGACGAGGTACTCGCGGAAGGCGTCGATGGTCGCCTCGGGAAGCCACTCCCCCGTCGCGTCGAAGGCCTTCTGGCCCGCGAGGACCTCCATCCATTCGATCCGACGGTCCCCCCCGTAGGCCTTGGCGACGGCGGCATCGAAGACCCGCTGGGCCGCCGCCCAGATGTCCGGACCGATACCGTCACCTTCGATGTAGGGAACGATCGGCTCATCGGGTACGACGAGTCCCTGATCGGTCTTGGTGATCTTGGCTGGCATGTCTTCGCTCCGTTCTCTCGGTCCGTTCGGGTGATCGTCAGTTTCCCGACGCCGATCGTCGCTCGGCGAGCATCACCGTGTTCGCCAGCAGCGACGCGATCGTCATCGGCCCGACCCCGCCGGGGACGGGGGTGATGGCGCCGGCGACCTCGGCGACGGCGTCCCTGTCGACGTCGCCGACGAGCCCGGCGTCGGTTCGATTGATCCCGACGTCGATCACCACCGCGCCGGGCTTCACGTACGAGGCGTCGAACAGCTCGGGTCGCCCCACCGCAGCGACCAGGATATCCGCCGTCCGGCAGACCTCCGCCAGGTTCGGGGTGCGGGAATGGGCCTGGACGACGGTGGCGTCGGTCCCCTTCGCTCCGAGGAGCAGGGCCATGGGCCGCCCGACGAGGAACGACCGTCCCACGACCACGGCGGTCCTGCCCGCCGTGGCGATGTCGTAGAAGCGGAGGATCTCCATGATGCCGCCGGGTGTGGCCGGGATGGGTCCGGGTCGGTCGAGGACCAGGAGACCGAGGTTGAACGGATGCAGACCGTCGGCGTCCTTGGCGGGATCGACACGTTCGACGACGGCCTGCCCATCGAGGCCCGCCGGAAGCGGAAGCTGCACGATCATGCCGTCGACCCGCCGGTCGGCGTTGAGCCGCTCGACCACGGCCTCGACCTCGTCCTGAGTGGCGGTGGCAGGGAGATGCTCGTCGATCGACAGCATCCCCACCGCCTGTGCGGCCCGATGCTTGTTCCGGACGTACACCTGCGATGCAGGATCGTCGCCGACCAGGACGGTGGCCAGTCCGACGGTCTTGCCCCGTCGGGACAGCTCGGCGACCCGCGCGGCGACGTCCGCCCGCACCGCGGCGGCGACGTCCTTCCCTGAGAGGATCTTGGCGCTCAATGGAGGAAGTGCCTCCTTCCGGTGAAGACGAGCACGAGGCCGCGCTCGTCGGCGGCTTCGATGACCTCGCCGTCGCGACGTGACCCGCCCGGTTCGACCAACGCCACCACGCCGGCATCGGCGAGGGTGTCGAGCGCATCGCGGAACGGCAGGAAGGCATCGGAGGCCGCGACGGCGCCTTCGGCTCGCGGGCCTGCCCGGCGGACCGCCCGTTCCGCCGCGCCCACGCGGCTCTGATCGCCCGCCCCGACCCCGACGGCGGCGCCGTCGACCGCGATGACCACGGCGTTGGAGCGGGTGCGGGCGGCGACGATCCAGGAGAACCGGAGGTCGGCGAGCTGACGGTCGTCGGGTCGCCGAGAGCTGCGGACCTCCCAGCCAGGCGGCAGGCCGGCGCCGAGCCCGTCGAGCCGATCGCGCTGCTGGACCAGGAAGCCGTCTTCGAGTCGCCGGAGATCCAGGTCCGTGCCCGACGGCGGCGGGGCGACGATGACCCGGAGGTTCGTCTTGCCCGCCAGGATCTCCGCCGCCCGGCGATCGATGGCCGGACAGACGACGACCTCGACGAAGTAGGCGGCCAGCTCGACGGCGGTGCGTTCGTCGAGGGGACGGTTGACCGCGACGACGCCGCCGAAGGCCGACAGCGGGTCCCCGTCCCAGGCCGCTCGGAACGCGGCGGGGAGCTCTTCGCCCACCGCAACGCCGCACGGGTTCATGTGCTTGACGACAACCGCGCCGATCGTCGGCAGGTCGTTGACGAGCCGCCAGGCCGCCTCGGCGTCCGCGTAGTTGTTGAACGACATCGCCTTGCCCTGGAGCTGCTCGGCGTGGCGCCACCAGGGTTCCCTCCGCCACTGCGAGAAGAGCGCGGCCTCCTGGTGCGGGTTCTCGCCGTACCGCAACGGCGCCACCTGCTCGAGGGGAAGGACGAGACGTGGCGGGATGGTCGTGTCCCGTTCGAACCATCCCACGATCGCCGCGTCGTACGCGGCGGTCCGGAAGAACGCCTCGGCGGCGAGGTCGCGGCGCAGCTCCGCGGTGAGGCCCCCGTCGTCGACGGCCGTCGCGACCTCGTCGTAGCGTCCGGGGTCCACGACGACCCCGACCCATGCGTGGTTCTTGGCCGCAGCCCGGATCAGGGTCGGGCCCCCAATGTCGATCTTCTCGATCGCCTCGGCCGGCTCGGCTCCGGCGGCGACGGCTTCCTCGAACGGGTACAGGTCGACGACGACGAGCTGGAACGGCTCGATGCCGTGGCGCTCGAGTTCCTCCCGGTGGGTCGCCTCGCCGAGGTCCGCCAGGATGCCGCCGTGGATACGAGGGTGGAGGGTCTTGACGCGACCGCCGAGGATCTCGGGTGAGCCGGTGACGTCGGACACCGCCACCACCGGGAGGTCGTGGTCCTGCAGGTACCGGGCGGTCCCTCCCGACGAGACGATCTCGACGCCCGCAGCGACGAGACGGGCGGCGAACCCGGCCAGGCCCGTCTTGTCGGAGACCGAGATCAGGGCGCGACGCACCGGGACCCGATCCGGCCCGGTCACTTGTGCCATCGCACGATCCTCCCTTCGACGGTGATCTTCCCTTCGGCGAAGGCCTGGACCACGTCGGGGAGCAGGCGATGCTCCACCGCTTGGATCCGAGCGTGGAGTTCGGCTTCGCCGTCGTCGGGCGCCACGGGCACGGCCTCCTGGGCGATGATCGGACCGTGGTCCACCTCCTCGTCGACGAAATGCACCGTCGCCCCTGAGAGCTTCACCCCGTAGGCGATCGCCTGAGGGACGGCATGTGCTCCGGGGAAGGCCGGGAGCAAGGCCGGATGCACGTTGATGATCCGATCGGGGTACCGCTCCACCGCCTCGGGCGCGAGGATCCGCATGAACCCGGCCAGCACGAGCGCCTCGGCTCCGTGGTCGGCGGCGACACGACAGATCTCGTCGGTGAACGCCGCCCGCGAGGCGTGTTCGTGCCAGTCCACGACCACCGCCGGTACGCCGGCGTCGACCGCCCGGCGGAGGGCGAACACCTCCGGCCGGTCGCTGATCACCACCGCCACCTGATAGGCGGCATCCGGCCGCCCGGCGCGGTCGAGGAGCGCCTGGAGGTTCGTGCCGCTCCCCGACACGAGCACGGCGACGGGGAGACGGCAGGCATCCATGGGCCCGATGTTAGGGACCGTCGACGGACGCACCGTCGATGCTGCGATGATGGGACCATGGACGAGACGCTGATCATCACCCAGGACGACGTACGCGATCTGCTCCCGATGGGCGACTGCATCGAGGCGGTCCGCGAGGCCATGGTCGCCTATTCGACCGGGCAGGCCGTCCAGCCGCTCCGCGACGTGCTGTGGCTCCCCGACCGCCGGGGCGCCCTCGGCTCGATGCCCGCCTACGTGGCGCCGCTGGCGACCATGGGCACGAAGGTGATCTCGATCTTCCCCGCCAACACGGACACCCCCTATGACGCGCATCAGGGGGTGGTGCTGCTCTTCGAGACCGAGTTCGGTCGACTCCTCGCCATCGTGGACGCCACCGAGATGACCGCCGTCCGCACCGCCGCGGCGTCCGCGGTGGCCACCGACGCGCTGGCTCGGCCCGACGCCACGGTCCTGGCGATCCTCGGAACCGGCGCCCAGGCGGTCAGCCATCTCGAGGCGATCCCGCTGGTCCGCGACATCACCGAGATCCGGATCTGGGGACGGGACCGCACCAAAGCCGAACGGCTCGCCTCCCAGATGCCGCGGCCGGTCACCGTGTCGCCGTCGGTCGCCGACGCCGTCGCCGGCGCCGACGTCGTCTGCACGGTCACCGCGGCGACCGCTCCGATCCTCACCGGCGACCTCGTCGCTCCCGGAACCCACATCAACGCCGTCGGCTCGGCCACACCGACCACCCGGGAGGTCGACACCGAGACCATCGTCGGCTCCCGCGTGTTCACCGACTCGATGGAGTCGGCCCTCGCCGAAGCCGGCGACCTGATCATCCCGCTGGCGGAAGGCGCCATCGACACCGGCCACATCGTCGGCGAGTTGGGGGCGGTCCTGGCGGGACGAACCACCGGTCGCACGTCACCCGACGACATCACCTTCTTCGAGTCCCTCGGGATCGGCGTCGAAGACGTCGCCGCGACCCGGCTCGTGTACGACCGGGCGGTCGCCCGCGGGGCGGGCACATCCGTCGCCATCGGCGGGACTCGCGCCCCGTAGGATGCGGGCGATGCGCTACTTCATGACCGGAGCCTCCGGCTTCCTCGGCCGGGTCCTCGCCGAGCAGCTCGCCGCCGACGGCCACGAGATCGTCGCCGTGGTCCGCTCGCCGGAGCGATCGCCGTGGCTCGCGAGCCTCGGCGCCGAGGTCCACCGCGGGGACGTCACCGACAAGGACTCAATGCGCGAACCGATGCGCGGCGTCGACGGCGTCTTCCACGTCGCCGGCGTCTACCGGATCGGCGTCCGAGACCCGGCACC
>JALVQZ010000282.1 GCA_027036355.1 Acidimicrobiia bacterium
CGCCGGAACTCCGGCGGGAACGCAGCAGGCATCCGTTCTCCTCTCCGAGACCCCACAGGCCTCACACGATACGTGTCCGGAGAAACGGGGGAAGCTCAAACTCGACCCCACCCGCCGATACCAGCCCCTCTACGATCAACCAGGAAGACCACCAAAACCATGAGGCATGCCCCGCGACAACCATGAGGCATGCCCCGCGACAACACAGCGCCCTCAGAGGGCTTCCACAACCCTGGGTTCGCCGAGCCCTGTGGGGGCTTCCACAACCCTGGGTTCGCCGAGCCCTGTGGGGGCTTCCACAACCCTGGGTTCGCGGCGCCCTGTGGGGGCTTCCACAACCCTGGGTTCGGCGTATCGGGCGTCGGGGTACGCTGAGGGATCATGAGCGACGAGTGCTACGAACGGATCCTCCATCTGCGGGCCATCCGCGGCTACGACGACCGACCCATCGTCGCCGACGACCTCGACCGGATCCTGGAGGCGGCGCGGTGGACGGGGAGCTCGAAGAACCGACAGAACTGGGCGGTCGTCGTGGTGACCGATCCCGACCAGCGGAACCGACTCGCCGCCTGCGGTGACTACACCGATCCGATCCGCAACGCGCCGGTCGCCCTCGCCCTCGTCCAAGAACCCGACGGATACGAGTTCGACACCGGCCGGATGGCCCAGAACATCATGCTCGCCGCCGCCTCCATCGGCGTCGGCTCCTGCCCGATCACCCTCCATCGGGAGGACCAGGCCCGCGACGTCCTGGAGCTACCGGCCGGGAGCCGCTGCCGCTACGCCGTCGCCCTCGGCTACCCCGCGGCGGACGCCCGGCCCGCGCGTTGGGGCGGCAGGAAACCGCTGAGGGAGATCGTCCACCGCGACCGCTACGGCGTCCCCTACATGCCGTGACCCCGGTCTGCGGGGTTCGCCCACCTCACCTCGCTAGCCTGGCCGTTCGGCGACTGGAGGCGCACCGATGTCCGGCATCGGACCCGTAGAAACGAGGTTCTTCACGTTCGGTTCCACCGAAGAGCCGGTCGTGCTGCGCTCGGGCGAGACCCTGTCCGAGGTGACGGTCGCCTACGAGACCTACGGCGAGCTCGACGCCGACGCCTCCAACGCCATCCTCGTGTTCCACGCCCTCACCGGCAGCCAGCACGCCGCCGGCTACAACCGGGCCGTCCCCGGGCTCGGCGTCGAATGGACCGACGAATGCCAGCGGGGATGGTGGGACCGGTTCATCGGACCGGGCCAAGCCATCGACACCGACCGGTTCTTCGTCGTGTCGGCCAACTACCTCGGCGGGTGCTACGGGAGCACCGGCCCTTCGTCGCCGGACCCCGCCACCGGTCGACCCTATGGCTCGACGTTCCCGTCGGTCACCTTCGCCGACATGGTGGACGTTCAGATGCGGCTCCTCGATCATCTCGGCATCGAACGTCTCCACGCCGCCGTCGGCGCATCCACCGGCGGCATGCTCGCGTTGTCCCTCGCCACCCGCTACCCACACCGTGTGGGGCTCGTCATCCCCATCGCCTCCGGCTACCGGACCACGGCCCTGCATCAGATCCACAACTTCGAGCAGATCGTCGCGATCCAGAACGACCCCGGGTTCGCCGGTGGCGACTACTACGGAACCGACGGTCCCGTCGCGGGCCTCCGACTCGCCCGCATGATCGGGCACAAGACCTTCGTGTCGCTCGCGGCGATGGAGGAACGTGCCCGCGCCGAGGTTCCCGCCCCGGGGGAGGGGCCCGGCACCTACGAGGTGCGGACACCCTTGGAGTCCTACATGTGGCACCAGGGCAACAAGTTCGTTCGACGCTTCGACGCCAACAGCTACCTCCGGATCATGGAGGCCTGGCAGACCTACGACCTCGTCGACGAGGCGGGAGTGGACGACGTCGTCGAGGCGTTCATCCCCTGCAAGGCGCAGCGGTACATGCTGTTCTCGATCGATTCGGACGTCTGCTACTACCCCGACGAGCAGGAGGACCTGGCTCGCAAGCTGAAAGCCGCCGGGGTGCCCCACCGCCGGATCACCGTCCACTCGGAGAAGGGGCACGACTCGTTCCTCCTCGAACCCGAGCTGTTCGCCCCGCATCTCGTCGACACCCTGACCCGACCCTGGCACGGGTGACATGACCGGTTCCATCGGCGTCTTCGACTCGGGAGTGGGGGGATTGTCGGTGCTCGCAGAGATCAGACGGCTCCTCCCGGACGCCGCCATCACGTACGTCGCCGACCAGGCCCACGCCCCGTACGGTGAACGGTCCCTTGCCGAAGTGCGGCGCCGCGCCGAAGCGGTCACGGGACTCCTGGCCGACGCGGGAGCGGAGCTCGTCGTCGTCGCATGCCACAGCGCATCGGCGGCCGCGCTCCACCACCTGCGGCGGCGGTTCCCCGGGATCGCCTTCGTCGGGATGGAACCCGCGGTGAAGCCCGCTGCTGCCTCGACCCGGACCGGAGCGATCGGCGTTCTCGCCACCGAAGCCACCTTCCAGGGAACCTTGTTCGCCTCGGTCGTGGATCGCCATGCGTCGACGGTCGCGGTGGTCGCCCGCGCCTGTCCGGGTTTGGCCGCCGCCGTCGAGGACGGCGACGACGCCCGAGCACGGCGACTCGTCGCCGCCTATGCAGGATCGTTGGTCGACCGCGGTGTCGACACGATCGTGCTCGGCTGTACCCACTACTCGTTCGTCGCCGACGACATCGCCGCCGTCGCGGGGGACGGCGGCGATGTCGTCGG
>JALVQZ010000283.1 GCA_027036355.1 Acidimicrobiia bacterium
GTGGAGGCGATCGTGGAGGCGCTCGCCGCGGGCGACGACGAGGCGCTGCGCCGACTCGTGTCCGAAGCGGTGGAGCTCCTCGCCGGGATGGAGCCGGGCCGGCCCGTCGGCGGTCGCTACTACCTGTACCGGGTGATGCGGCGTCTCGACCCCGACGCGATGCTGGCGTCGCTGGCCGCGGCGATGGGGGGCGGGGCCGGCGGCGACGATCCGTTGACCGAGGTCCTTCGCGACGAGCGGGCCCGCCGGGCCGTGGAGCGCCTCCGTGACGAGCTGAGGGCCGAGATCCTGCGTCGTCTCGTCGCCGACCGGGGGGCGGCGCCGGTGGCCCGAACGCTGCGGCGCCCGCTGGTGGAGGACATCGACCTGATGCATGCCACCCGGCGGGAGATCGAGGAGCTCGAACGGGCCGTCGGACCGCTGGCGCGCAAGCTGGCGACGCGGTTGGCCAATCGTCGCAAGCACGGCGCCGAGGGTCGTCTCGACGTCCGCCGGACGATCCGGCGGTCGTTGGCGCATGGCGGCGCGTTCGTCGATCCGCGGTTCCGGCCACCTCGGCGGGCGAAGCCGGAGCTGATCTTGCTGTGTGACGTTTCGGGGTCGATGGCCACCTTCGCCCGGTTCACGATGCAGCTCACCTACGCCATCGGCAACGAGTTCTCGCGGGTCCGGTCGTTCGCGTTCATCGACGGGCTCGACGAGGTCACCGGCTTCTTCGACACCCGATCCGGCTTCCACGACGCGCTGGAGCGGATGAACCGGGAGGCGGACCTGGTTCGGACCGACGGTCACTCCGACTACGGCGCGGCCCTGGGGGAGTTCGCCGCCCGGTACGCCGACGCCGTCACGCCCCGGTCGACGGTGATCGTGACGGGGGACGCACGCAACAACTACCGAGCCAGCGGCGTGGAGGATCTGGCTCGTATCGCCGATCGAGCCCGGGCGTTGTTCTGGCTCAACCCGGAGGCGTCCCGGTACTGGGACACGGGGGATTCGATCATGTCGGTGTACGCGGAGGTGTGCGACGGGGTGGACCAGGTCCGGACGTTGCGCCAGCTCGAGGCGTTCGTCGAGCGAGCGGCGCTTCCCACGGCGCGTCCGGCAGGTGTGAGGAACCCGAGATCACTCCTTACGTGACGACGACAACGGCCGACGGGAAGGCTGTCGACGTCGAGATCCGGCGTCGTCGGAACGGAGGAGCGTCCGTGGGTAAGCGAGTTCTCGTGGTGGAGGATTCTCAGGTGATCCAGCGCCTCATCGAGGTGTGCTTGCGTCCCGCCGGGTTCGATGTCGAGGTCCGTTCCGACGGTCCGAGCGGTCTCGAAGCCGCCCTCGAATCCCCTCCCGACCTGCTCGTCCTGGACGTCGGTCTGCCGGGCATGGACGGGTGGGAGGTGCTGTCCCGTCTGCGTTCCACCGAACGCACCAAGGACGTGGTCGTGTTGGTGCTGACCGCCCACGCCCAAGAGGAGACCAGGGCCAAGGCGGACCGTGGAGGTGCCGATGCGTTCCTCACCAAGCCGTTCCGTCCCAACGAGCTGCGGGCCGTGGCCGCCGAGCTCACGAGCCCGGGGTCGATGATCCAGACCGCAGGCTGAGCTTCACCGCCCGTGGCGGCCTTCGCCGCCGGCGAAACGGGCGGCTCCCTCGGTGGCGACGTCGAGAACCTCGATGCCGGTTCGACGTTCGATGGCCAAGCCCTCCTCCAGGTCCCGGCCGAGTCCTTCGAGTACGGCGCGCCGGTCGGACCGCACGGTCGCCTGGGGGAAGCCGGCGAGGACCTCGCCGAGGGCGATGGCGCTCTCCAGGGCGGCTCCTTCGTCGACGACCCGGGTGACGAGACCGATGCGGTGGGCTTCGGCGGCGTCGACGGGCCGTCCGGTCAGGATCATGTCGAGCGCTCGACCCAGCCCGACGATACGCGGGAGCCGCTGGGTGCCGCCATCGACGAGTGGGACGCCCCAGCGCCGTTCGAAACATCCGAAGGTGGCTCCACGTCCGGCGATGCGCAGGTCGCACCACAGGGCCATCTCGAGCCCGCCGGCGACGCAGTAGCCCTCGACGGCGGCGATCGTGGGCTTGTCGACGGTGATCCGGGTGAACCCGAGGAACCCTTCGGGCCGGTCGGTGAGATCGAAGGCCTTGAGGTCGGCGCCGGCGGAGAAGGTGCCGCCGGCGCCCGTGAGGACGCCGACGGCGGCCGCATCGTCGGCGTCGAAACGCCGCCAGGCGGCGAGGAGCGCCTCGGCGGTGGCGAGGTCGATGGCGTTGCGTCGTTGCGGGCGGTCGATGGTGATGACGGCCACCGGCCCGCGGGTGTCGTAGGTGACGGAGATGGTCGGCTCCTTCCCGAAGGGGGTTCGATCTGTCGGTTCGCTGCGATACGGTAGGCAAGCGGCGGCGAGGCGTGAGGAAGGATCCGCATGGTCGTTGCCGCCGTCGTGGGGGTCGTCGCCGTGTTGTCGGCCGCCGGCGGCTTCTCCGCGCCCCGGTGTGTGGCTCCGTGGCGGGCGCCGGTTCCCGGCCCGGCGGTTCGCCCGTTCGCTCCGAGCGGCGCCTACGGGGGCCATTGGGGCGTCGACCTGGCGGCGGGGGAGTCCACCGCGGTGGACGCCGTCGCCGACGGCGTCGTGTCGTTCTCCGGGACGGTCGTGGGGAACCTGACGGTGACGGTGGACCACCGATACGCTGCCGCTGGCGGCAGTTACGCCGACCAGTACGGCGTCTTCTCC
>JALVQZ010000284.1 GCA_027036355.1 Acidimicrobiia bacterium
CAGCTTCTACGGTGTGCCGGCTCCGGCGCGGCGGAAGGTGCTCCGCAGCCTGCGCGCCCAGGTGCCGATCTCGACGTCCGGGGACTACGCGGCGGCGGTCGCGACGCTGTGGGACGGGGACCATCGGGAGACGAAGTACCTGGCGATCGACCTCGCGATCGCCGAACGGCGGTTCATCGCCTCCGAGCACTTGCCGCTGTACCGGCGCCTCATCGTCGAAGGCGCCTGGTGGGATCTCGTCGATCCCGTCGCGACGCACCTCGTCGGCACCGTGCTCTTGAACGACCCGCACCACACCGAGCCGGTGATCGCCTCGTGGGCCTTCGACGACGACGTCTGGCTGCGGCGCACGGCGATCCTCTGCCGCCTCCGGCACAAGGACCGCACCGACGCCGGACGTCTCTTCTCGCAGTGTCTGGCGCGTGCCGGGGACGACGAGTTCTTCATCCGCAAGGCGATCGGATGGGCCCTCAGGGAGTACGCGAAGACCGATCCCGAGGCGGTCGGCCGGTTCTTGATCGCGCACCGGGGCGACCTGTCGCCGCTGTCGTTCCGCGAGGCCTCGAAACACCTCGACCTGCCCGACGAGGGCCGGACTCGCCGGTGATCAGCCGCCGTCGTGGTGTTCGAGGAACTCGAGGATGTCGATCATGTCGACGCCCGGGATCGTTTCGACGGGCATCGCGGCGAGGACGTGGCTGTTGGGACGGACCGAGGGCCAGGCCAGGCCCTCCCAGCGGGCGGCGAGGTCGTCGGGTGGACGCCGACAGCATGGACCTTCGGGGCATCGAGAGACCGAATGGCGGTCGGTATCCCATCCCCGGAACCAGCGCGCGTCCTCGAAACGGACCCCGGTGGTGATCGCGGCCGGGGGCTCCCGATCCTCCTCGACGAACGTTGCGCACCAGAACGTCCCCCGGTTGGTGTCGGTGTACTGGTAGTGGATGGCGTAGCGGGCCTCGGACCGGAAGGCCTGTCGGGTTCCCCATTCACGACAGAGCCGCTGGCCTTCGATGGCGCCGACGCTGTTGGCGGGGAAGGGAACGTCGTTGTTCTCGTAGGCCTTCCAGATGATGCCCTGCTCGTCGGACCGCACGAAGTGGGTCTCGAGCCCGAGGTGTTCGGTGGCGAGGTTGGTGAAGCGGTGGGCGGCCATCTCGTAGGAGACGAAGAACCGGTCCTTGATGTCCTCCACCGAGAGGTTGCGGTCGGCCTTGGCTGCGTGCAGGAACGGGACGGCGGCGATCTCGGGAACGAGCACCGCTCCGGCGAAGTAGTTCGACTCGACCCGCTGACGGAGGAACTCGGCGAACGTCGCCGGCTCACCGTGGTCGAGGGCGAAGTGGCCGAGGGTCTGGAGGACGACGGTACGGGCGCGCGCCGAATCCAGGTGATCCCGGCCGGGCACGTAGATGATGTGGTTCTTGAGGTCGGCGATGGCCCGAGCCGACGGTGGGAGGTCGACGGTGCGCACGAGCCGGAACCCGAGGTGGGCGGCGAGGGCGTTCAGGTCGCCCTTGGACATGGCGCCCGTCGCCTGGTAGCCGATCGCTTCGACGGCGGAGGCGGCGATCTGCTCGATCTCACCGAAGTAGTTGCCTCGACGCTTCATCTCGGCTCGGAGCTCGGCGTTCGCCGCCCGCGCCTCGTCGCGGGTGAACGGGACCGCGGCGTCTCGACCGCGGAGCTCGTCGTAGAGGCGAACGATGTGTTCGAGCGCCACGTCGGGGATCCGGGCCGAGGGCTTCAGGTACGGCAGGGCCAGTTCCCGGTAGGCCTGGTCGCGTTGGATCTGCTCGAGTCGGACCTCGAGTTGGGCCCGGCGGGTCGGCGCTTCGGGATCGAGGAGGTCGGTGGGGGTCACCTCGAGGGCCGCGGCGAGATCGTTGATGAGCCCGAGTCGGGGCTCCTTCTTGCCGTTCTCGAGCATCGACAGGTACGGAGCGGGCCGTCCGACCCGCTCGCCGAGGTCGTCGAGGGTCAGGCCGCGGGCCTTGCGGTAGTGCCGGACGCGGCGGCCGAAGACGAGAGGATCGAGTGCGGTGGCCATCAAGAGCGACCCTACCGCCGCTGAACCGAAAGAACAAACGATCTTTCTCGCTTCGAGCCTTGCGGAACCCCGGATCTTCGCGAAGATCGTGAGCATCTCCCCTCGGAAGGATGATCCATGACCGACGGAATCGCGGTCCTCGGACCGATGCACGATCGCTTCGACGAGATCCTCACCGACGACGCCGTGGCCTTCGTCGCCGAGCTCCACCGCCGCTTCGATCCGCTCCGGCAACGACTCCTGGCCGAACGGGCGGACCGCCAGCTCCGCATCGACGCCGGCGAGAACCCCGACTTCCTGCCCGAGACGGCGACCGTCCGTGAGCGCGACTGGTCGGTGGCTCCGCCACCGCACGACCTCCAGGACCGCCGGGCCGAGATCACCGGCCCCACCGACCGCAAGATGATGATCAACGCCCTCAACTCGGGGGCGAAGGTCTTCATGGCCGACCTGGAGGACTCCAACTCCCCCACGTGGACCAACATGGTCGGAGGGCAGGTGAACCTCGCCGACGCGGTCCGCCGGCGCATCGAGTTCACGTCCCCCGACGGCAAGGAGTACCGCCTCGCCGACGAGACGGCCACCCTCATGGTCCGGCCCCGCGGCTGGCATCTCCCCGAGCGACACATGACCGTCGACGGGGAGGTCGTCTCCGGCAGCCTCTTCGACTTCGGCCTCTACGTGTTCCACAACGCCCACGAGCTCATCGACCGCGGGTCCGGGCCGTACTTCTACCTCCCGAAACTCGAGAGCCACCTCGAGGCGAGGCTGTGGAACGACGTCTTCGTCTACGCCCAGGAGGCCCTCGGGATCCCCCGGGGAACGATCAAGGCCACGGTCCTGATCGAGACGATCCTCGCCGCGTTCGAGATGGACGAGATCCTCTACGAGCTGCGAGAGCACTCGGCCGGCCTCAACGCCGGACGTTGGGACTACATCTTCTCGATCATCAAGAAGTTCCGGAACCGGGACGACCTGACGTTCCCCGACCGGAGCCAGATCACCATGTCGGTGCCGTTCATGCATGCGTACAGCGAGCTGCTGGTGGCGACGTGCCATCGCCGCAAGGCCCACGCCATCGGCGGGATGGCGGCCTTCATCCCGTCCCGACGCGACGAGCAGGTCAACCGCAGAGCCTTCGCGAAGGTGCGAGAGGACAAGGAACGGGAGTCCCGATCCGGCTTCGATGGCACCTGGGTGGCCCATCCCGACCTGGTTCCGCTGGCGGCGGAGGTGTTCACCGAGGTCCTCGGCGACCGCCCCAATCAGGTCGACCGCCTGCGTGACGACGTCCAGGTCACCGCCGGCGACCTGCTCGACTTCACCGTGCCCGACGGGAGGATCACCCAAGGCGGCGTCCGGCTCAACGTGGACGTCGCCATCCAGTACCTGGCGTCGTGGCTGCGCGGGAACGGAGCCGCGGCGATCTACAACCTGATGGAGGACGCGGCCACGGCCGAGATCTCCCGCTCCCAGGTCTGGCAGTGGGTGCGCCATCATGCCCGCACCGTCGAAGGCGACGAGATCACCGACGGGTTCGTGCGCAAGATCGCCGACGAGGAATCCGGGCGGATCCGCGACCAGATCGGTGACGGCGCGTTCGCCGAGGCTCGGTTCCCCGAAGCCCGCGAGCTGTTCGAGACGGTCGCCCTGGCCGATGAGTTCCCCGAGTTCCTGACCCTCCCCGCCTACGAGATCCTCGAGAAGGAGTGACCAGATGACCAACCAGGAAGCGATCGAACGGCGAGCGGCGAAGATCCGCCGGGACTGGGAGACCAACCCGCGGTGGAAGGGCATCGAACGACGCCACACCGCCGAGGAGGTGGTCCGGCTCCAGGGCTCCTTCGTCGAGGAGCACACGATCGCCCGCCACGGCGCCGATCGCCTCTGGGAGCTGCTCACGTCGAAGGACTACGTCCACGCCCTGGGGGCGATGACGGGAGGCCAGGCGGTGCAGATGGTCAAGGCGGGGCTCGAGGCGATCTACCTGTCGGGCTGGCAGGTCGCCGCCGACGCCAACCTGGCCGAGGAGGTCTACCCCGACCAGTCCCTGTACCCGATCAACTCGGGACCGGCATTGACCAGGCGGATCAACAACGCCCTGAAGCGTCAGGACCAGATCGAATGGGCCGAGGGCGATGCCCGCCGCGACTGGATGGTGCCGATCGTGGCCGATGCCGAGTCCGGCTTCGGTGGCCCGCTGAACGTGTTCGAGTTGACCAAGTCCTTCATCGCTGCGGGGGCCGCCGCGGTCCATCTGGAGGATCAGCTGTCGTCCGAGAAGAAGTGCGGCCACATGGGCGGCAAGGTCCTCGTGCCCACCCAGCAGCACGTCCGCACCCTGGAGGCGGCACGGTTGGCGGCCGACGTCATGGGGATCCCGACGATCGTCATCGCCCGCACCGACTCGTTGGGAGCGACCTTGCTGACCTCGGACGTGGACGAGCGTGATCGCCGGTTCGTGACCGGCGACCGCACCCCGGAGGGCTTCTACGAGGTTCGCAACGGCATGGAGGCGGCGATCTCGCGTGGGCTCGCGTACGCGCCGTACGCCGACCTGATCTGGTGCGAGACCTCGACCCCCGACCTCGACGAGGCGGCCCGGTTCGCCGAAGCCATCCACGCCGAGTTCCCCGGCAAGATGCTGGCGTACAACTGCTCACCGTCGTTCAACTGGAAGCGACATCTGGACGACACGACGATCGGCAAGTTCCAGAAGGAACTGGGGTCGATGGGGTACCGGTTCCAGTTCATCACCCTGGCCGGGTTCCATGCGTTGAACGCGTCGATGTTCGAGCTGGCCAAGGGCTATGCCGCCGACGACATGTCGGCGTACGTGCAGCTCCAAGAGCGGGAGTTCGCGATGGAGAAGCAGGGCTACACGGCGACCCGGCATCAACGGGAGGTCGGCGCCGGCTACTTCGACAGCGTGTCTCAGGCGATCACGGGAGGGCTCTCGTCGACCCTGGCGCTGGAGGGCTCGACCGAAGAGGAACAGTTCTACGACGGCGAAGCCTGAAGATCCTCCGAGGGAGCGTGAGGGGCGGCCCATCCGGGCCGCCCCTCACGTCGTCGGTCTCGAGGTCCGGCTCAGGCTTCCTCGACGATCAACGTGCCCCGCATGCCGTCCTCGTAGTGCTGGCCGGCCTCCTGGAAGCAACCGATCCCCCACACGCCCACCTTGTCGGCGGGGACGGTGAACTCGATGATGGACACCTGGCCCGGTTCGGCGCCGCTGGGGTCGCCCGGCTGGAGCATGACCATGGCCCCGTGGTGGCCTTCTTCGCCACCACCGCCCATGTCCATCCCGCCGTCACCCTCGGCGTGGTCCCCCTCCTCGGCCATCTGACCGTCCTGCATCTGACCGTCTTGCATCTGACCGTCCTGCATCTGACCGTCCTGCATCTGACCGTCCTGCATCTGACCGTCCTGCATCTGACCGTCTTCCATCTGACCGTCCTGCATCTGACCGTCCTGCATCTGACCGTCTTCCATCTGACCGTCGCCCATGTCCATCTCCATCTCGATGCCGGGGAATCCCATGGGCATCCCGGTGCCGGAGATGTCGACCTCGATCCCCTCCCAGAAGTCCTCCTCGAAGGGTGTCCACACGTCGTCTTCCAGGTAGTCGCTCCCGGGAACCGGGTCGCGACCCACCATGAACTCGTGGGTGTGGCGCCCCTCGTTCTCGATGACGAACCGGACCCGCTGGCCGACCTTGACCCGGATCGTGGAGGGCTCGAACCGGTTGTCGACGATCCGGACCACCACCTCGCCCGCATCGTTCGGCTCGGCCGCCCCGACCGACGTGCAGGCGGCGGCCACGAGACCGACCGCGACACCCACGATGGCGAGCTTGCTGCGATAGGACGATGCGCTCATCGAAGTCTCCTCACAGGACGTACAGGATCACGAACACGAACAACCAGACGACATCGACGAACTGCCAGTAGGTCACGCCGCCACGGAGCTTCCACAGCTTGTCCTCGGTCAGCGCTCCGCGTCGCTCCTGGAGGAACAGCGACGCCAGCACGAACAGGCCGATGAGCAGGTGCAGCGAGTGGGTCCCGGTGATCAGGTAGAACATCGACCCGTAGGGCGTCGAGATCGGGAACTCGGTGAACCCGGCGCCCCACTCGACCACGACCAGCGCGAGGAACCCGACGCCGAGCGCCATGGTCAACAGCAGCTGCGCTTGCATCGCTCCTCGGTCCCCCGCTTCGGCGGCCGCCACCGCACGGTGCGACGACCACGTCGCCGCCAGAAGCAACACGGTCAACACGAGTCCGAGGACCACGTTGACGGCCTCGGCCTTTTCGAACCCGAGCAGATAGAACCGGGCGGCGAACATGACCCCGAACAGGAACGCCTCGGAGGCGATGAACAGCCGAAGTCCGAACCGCTGGAGATCCTCGTAGGGCGGATGATGGGCGGCGGCGTGGGCGGTCATCGCTCACCTCCCGTCCTGAGCACCGCGTGGGGCGGAGCGTCCGGGGCGAAGTCGTACGGGTCGTCGAGGACCTCGGGCTCACCGTCGAAGTTCAGCTTCGGGGGTGGCGAGGAGGTCACCCATTCGAGGGTCCGCGCTCCCCACGGGTTCGAGCCCGCCGGGGGGCCGTTCCGCCACGAGACGATGAAGTTCCACAGGAACACCAGGAAGCTGGTGCCGAGGAAGAACCCGGCCAGCGACACGAACAGGTTCACGGGGGCGAGGTCGGGTTGGTAGTCGGCGATCCGCCGGTTCATGCCGTTCAACCCGAGCCAGAACATGGGAAGGAACGTGACGTTGAAGCCGACGAACATCATCCAGAAGTGCACCTTGGCGAGCCGCTCGTCGAACATGCGCCCGGTGATCTTGGGGAACCAGTAGTAGATGCCCGCGAACAGGCCGAAGATGCCGGCACCGACGATCGTGTAATGGAAGTGCGCGACGACCCAGTACGTGTCCTGGAGCTGGAAATCGGCCGGGATGTCCGACAGGAACACGCCGGTGATGCCCCCGATCAGGAAGTTGAACACCATGGCGAGGGCGAACAGCATCGGGACCTTCATCCACAGCTTCCCTCGCCAGATGGTGCCGATCGCCGACAGGAACACGAGTCCGGTCGGTACCGAGATCGCCTCGGTGGACAGCATGAACCCGGCGTTGGCGTCCGACAGCGCCGAGACGGTGAACATGTGATGGGCCCACACGACCCCGCTGAGGACGCTGATGCCGATGATCCCCCCGACCGCCCACTTGTAGGCGAACAGCGGCTTGCGGCTGAACACGGGCAGGATCTCGAGCATGACGCCCAGTGACGGCAGCACCATCACGTACACCGCGGGGTGCGAGTAGAACCAGAAGATGTGCTGGTAGAGCACCGGCGCCCCGCCGAGGAGGGGGTCGAAGAAGGCGGCCCCGAAGATCCGGTCGAGGGTCACCATCGTGACGGCGACGGCGACCGACTGGGTGAAGAACAGGCTCAACGCTCCGGTGAGCAGGATCGACCATACGAAGATGGGCAGCCGGTTCCAGGTGAGACCCTTCGTGCGCATCTTGACGATGGTCGTGAGGAAGTTGACCGACGCCACGATCGACGACAGCCCGCCGACCACGAAGGCCAAGGCGTAGAAGATCTGGCCGAGGTTGTTGACCGACGCCAGTGGCGGGTACCCGGTCCAGCCGCTGTCCCAGCCACCGACGAAGGGACTGGAGAGCAACAAGAGCACGGCGGGCGGCCAGAGCCAGAAGCTGAGGGCGTTGAGGCGGGGGAACGCCATGTCCTCGGCGCCGACCATGATCGGCATCACGTAGTTGCCGAAGGCGCCGGGCACGGCCGTCACGGCGACGAGGACCATGAGGAACCCGTGCAGGGACATGAAGCGGGTGAAGCTGGCCGGGCCGAGGACGGTCCGACCCGGGTCCATGAGCTCGGTGCGCATCAACATGGCGACGGCGCCGGCGAGGATGAACACGGCGATGAAGGTGACCAGGTACTGGATGCCGATGACCTTGTGGTCGAGGTTGAAGCCGAAGTACTGCCGCCACCCCGGGGGGTCGTAGTCGACGGTCTCGAGCCCGACCCAGCCGCGACCCCACGTCTCCCAGGCGCCGACGCCGAGCACGAAGGACGGCACGGAGAACAGGAAGCCGATGACCACCATCTGGTCGGTGCGCCATGCCGGCGAGCCGGCGAGACCCCGCACGAGCATCGTGACCAGCGCACCGAGCACGAACCCGATCAGACCCCAGACCAATCCCCTGACGGCGAACGGGAGGCCGGATGCGCCGATCTGCCGTTCGAGTCGTGGTGCCGTCGTCGCCATCGATCCCTCCTCAGCCTTCGTCGTGGGCGCCGTCACCGCCCATGTCCATCTCGCCGTCGCCGCCCATGTCCATCCCGTCCATCGGGCCTCCGGCCAACCATGCGTCGAACTCGTCGGGCTCGACGACCCGGATCCGCAGGAACATCCGAGCGTGACCGGTGCCGCACAGTTCGGCGCACTGCAGCCGGACGTTGGAATCGTCCTCGAAGTTCGACACCTCGGTGGGGGTGACGATCAGCTCGGTGGTCTCGCCGGGGATCGCATCCTGTTTCAGACGGAAGGCGGGAACCCAGAACGCGTGGATCACGTCGGCCGAGGTCAGTTCGAACCGGATCCGACGATCGACTGGGAGGAGGATCTCCCTGGGTGCTTCGAGCGCCATGTCCGCCTCGGGGTACTCGACGTCCCAGTGCCACTGCACGCCGTTCAGCTTGATCGTGAGGTCTGGTTCCTGGGCCGAAGCCGACTGGAGGGCCAGGAAGCCCGAGAGGCCCGGGGTGAAGAAGATGAGCGTGGCCAGAGCCGCCGAGACGATGAACCAGCCCCACGAGAAGGCCCGGACGTCGCGGGTCTGGTCTCCCGCTTCGGGGTCGGCGACCCGCCAGCGGAAGATGGCGTAGACCAGCACGGTGAGGACGAAGGCGAAGACCGGCACGGTGTAGAGCAGCAGCGTGTTGAAGGCCAGATCCACCTCGGCGCCTTCTTCGCTGCGAAGCGCCGGAAGGAGATCGAAGTTCCGAACCAGCAGGACACCGAGGACCACGAACACGATCCAGAGCGCACCTGCCATGACCAGATCCCGCCGACGGTCATCCATGGACCCGAAGCCTCCCTCTTCGTCACCGTGGTCGCTGAACGTAGACGACCGCGACAAGCGATGTCAAGGAGTCCCCCCGGGGTGGGGTCCCCCCCAGTCCCCGAGGGGCAGGCGTCGTCGGGGCATGACCCGACCGGTACGCCCCGGTCGACCGTGGCCGGGACCCTAGGTGTCGTCCTTGGCGGTCATCCAGCGACGTCCGAAGGTCCACGGACGCTCCGGGTCGGTGAGGAGGAGCTGCATGACCGAGATGCCGCCCTGTTCGAACCCGATCGCGGATCCGGCCATGTACATGCGCCAGATGCGGTAGACGGTCTCGCCGGCGGCGGCGACGGCCTGGTCGTGGTTGGTCTCGAGGTTCCCGACCCAGTGGCGCAGCGTCAGCGCGTACGACATGCGAAGCGACTCGACGTCGCGCAGCTCGAGGCCAATCCGTCCGGCGGCGCCGATGACGTCCTCGACGGGTTCGAGCTCACCGTCGGGGAACACGTAGGTGGAGACGAACGTCGGCTTGCGGCGGAGGTGCCTGCGCCGGTCGCGGGTGACGATCCCGTGGTTGAGGATCCGCCCGTAGGGGGCGAGCATCGATCGCAGGCGACCGAAATAGGTTCTCAGCTCCTTCGCCCCGACGTGTTCGAACATGCCGACCGAGGCGATGGCGTTGAAGGTGCCGTCGATCTCGCGGTAGTCCCTCTGCAGGATCGTGACCCGATCTTCGACACCGGCCTCCTTGGCGCGGATGCGGGCGTACTCGGCCTGCTCGCCGCTGAGGGTGACCCCGGTGGCGGTGACCCCGTACTCGGCGGCGGCGTGCACGACGAGCGACCCCCATCCGCAACCGACGTCGAGGAACCGATCGCCGGGTCCGAGCTGGAGCTTGCGGCAGATGACGTCGAGCTTGCGGCGTTGAGCCGTCTCGAGCTGCTCGAACGGGTCGAGGAAGTAGGCGCACGAATAGACCATCGACGGGCCGAGGAACGTGGCGAAGAAGTCGTTGCCGGTGTCGTAGTGGTACGTGACCGCCTGGCGGTCGCGACGCAGCGAGTGGGTGATGCCTCGGATCCTGGGACGGGCGGCGTCGCGCCGCCGGGCATCGGCAGGAAGCTGTCGAAGCAGACGCAGCAGCGAGACGGCCGCCGGAGTCGGCCGGTTCTCGGTCCGCAGGCTGGCGGCGAACTCGAGCAGCGAGAAGATGTCACCCTCGATGTCGACGTCGCCGTAGATGTAGGCCTCTCCGGCGGTGAGATCGGAAGGGGGAAGCAGCAGCGCTCGGAGCGCACCGGGATGTTCGAGCACGAGGGTGGCGGCGGCGTCGTCGGGACCCCATTCCTCGCCGTTCCACGCCCGCATCCGCGGCGGGCGGTCCCCCATCTCGGCGAGCCGGTGGTAGACCCTCCGCGACACCTCCAGCGCGTCCATGGATCGATTCTACGCGGCGCCGGACCTGCCGGTGACGGTATCGACGAACGCGACGATCGCATCGATGACCCGATCGGGCGCCTCGACCATCATCATGTGCCCGGCCCCTTCGAGCAGCTCGACCCGGGCGCCGGCGATGGCGTCCGTGAGCGGCCGGGCAGCCGCCGGACGGGTCATGAGGTCCTGCTCTCCGAGGACGAACAGGGTCGGGGCAGCGATCCCGGCCGCCGGCCCGGCGGCGTCGCCGTAGCGGTCGCAGGCGGCCAGGTCGTTGTGGAGCACCCCGGGGGCGGAGCGTTCCAGGAGCCGAAGCGACGCCCCCATCATCCACAACCCCGGGGTGGGATGGTGCCCGGCGTGGGCGGCCTTGGCGTGACTCCACGACGCCACCAGCTCGAAGGCGCGATGCTCGTCGGCGGCCGCGGCCGCCAGCAGGTCGGGGTGGACGGGCATCTCGGCGGCGACGCCGAGCAGGACGAGGGCGAGGACCCGGTCGGGATGGCGGGCGGCGACGTCGATGGCGATGAGCGAGCCCATCGAGTGACCGACGAGCACGGCCTGGTCGATGCCGGCGGCGTCGAGGAAGCCGACGAGCCAGTCGGCGTACCCTTCGATGTCGGTGGGTGGCGGTCCTTGGGAGCCGCCGTGGCCGGGAAGGTCGATGGCGTACACGTCGTAGCCGTGGCCGGCGAGGGCTCGGGCCTGGAACTGCCAGACGGTGCGGTCCATCCCTGCGCCGTGGATGAGCACGACCGGGACGCCGCCGGTGTGGGACCGGCCACCGGTGCCGACGTTGACGGTCCTGCCTGCCACGGTCAGTTCCACGACGTCATCCCCTCTGCGAGGCCCGCAGGGCCTGGCGGAGATCGGCGACGAGGTCGCGGGGGTCCTCGAGGCCGATCGACAGGCGGATGAGGTCCTCGCCGATGCCGACGGCCTCGAGCTCGGTGGCGCTCATCGTGGCGTGGGTGGTCGAGGCCGGGTGGATGACGAGGGAGCGAGCGTCGCCGACGTTGGCGAGATGGGAGAAGATCCGGAGGCGTTCGATGAAGCGGCGACCGGCGTCGCGGCCTCCCCGGATCCCGAACGAGAAGATGGCGCCGGCGCCCTTGGGGAGGAGGCGTTTGGCCAGCTCGTGGTCGGGATGGTCGGCCAGCTCGGGGTACGACACCCAGGCGACCTCGGGGGCGTCGACGAGGAAGGCGATCACGGCGCGGGTGTTCTCCACGTGGCGCTGCATGCGCACGGTGAGGGTCTCGACGCCTTGGATCAGGTAGAACGCGTTCTGAGGCGCCATCGTCGCCCCGAGGTCGCGGAGGCCTTCGACCCGGGCTCGCATGAGGAACGCCTGGGTGCCGAACTCCTCGACGAACCGGAGACCGTGGTAGGACTCGTACGGTTCGGTCATGGTCGGGAACCGGCCGGAGGCGGCCCAGTCGAACGTTCCGCCGTCGACGAGAACGCCGCCGATGGCGACGCCGTGGCCGCCGAGGAACTTCGTCGCCGAGTGCATGACGAGGTCGGCGCCGTGGTCGAGGGGCCGGAACAGGTACGGCGTGGCGAAGGTGTTGTCGATCATCAGGGGCAGCCCCGCGGCATGGGCGATCGCGGCGATCTCGGGGATGTCCATCACCTCGAGGCCGGGGTTGCCGAGGGTCTCGCCGAACACGAGACGGGTGTCGTCGGTGATGGCCTCGGCGAAGGCCTTCGAGTCGCGGGGGTCGACGAAGGTGGTGGTGATCCCCGCGACGCGGGGAAGCGTGTGGGTGAACAGGTTGCGACTGCCGCCGTAGATGGACGCCGACGACACGATGTGGGCGCCCTGGCCCATGAGGGTGGTGATCGCCAGGACGAGGGCGGCCTGGCCCGAGGCGGTGGCCACGGACCCGACGCCGCCTTCGAGGGCGGCGATGCGTTCCTCGAGGACGGCGACGGTCGGGTTCGAGATCCGCGAGTAGATGTGGCCCTGTCGTTCGAGGTTGAACAGGCCGGCGGCCCGATCGACGTCGTCGAAGACGTAGGAGGTCGTCTGGTAGATGGGGACCGCCCTGGCCCCGTACTCGGCGTCGGGGACGTGTCCGGCGTGGAGCTCGAGGGTGTCGAAGTGGAGGAAGCCGGGGTCGACCATCAGGGGACGATGAACATCGTCAGCGGCTCGGCGATGAGCGCCGGCCGGTCGACGCCGCGGATCTCGACGGTGGCTTCGGTCTTGAGGAGCCAGCGTCCGGCGCCCTTGTCGGTGACGTCGACGAGCTTCAGGTGGGCCCGAACCTCCGAGTCGACCTTGACGGGTTCGAGGAACCGGACCTTGTCGAGTCCGTAGTTGATCGCCATGGCCGTGCCTTCGGGGGCGATCATGAGCTGCGCCATGAAGTAGGACAGGAGCGACAGGGTGAGGAAGCCGTGGGCGATCGTGGTGCCCCACGGGGTCTGTTTGGCGAGCTCCGGGTCGACGTGGATGAACTGGTGGTCCAGGGTCGCGTCGGCGAAGGCGTCGATGCGTTCCTGGTCGATCGTGAACCACTCCGAGGTCCCCAGGTCCTTGCCGACGGAGTCGGCCAGCTCGTCGATCGGCACCATCTTCATCGTCCACCTCCTCGTCGGCGCTCCCGCGTTCCCCCCGACTGTAGATCCCCCGCCGCCGACCCCGCCCGTCCACCGCGAACCCAGGGTTGTGGAAGCCCTCAGAGGGCGCCGCGAACCCAGGGTTGTGGGAGCCCTCAGAGGGCGCCGCCAGCCCACGGTTCGGCGGGACTGGCGAACCCTGGGTTGTGGGAGCCCTCAGAGGGCGCTGCGAACCCTGGGTTCGGGTCATCTAGATTGGCGCCCGAGCGGGGAGGTCGCCGATGGAGCTGCAGGACAAGGTCGTCGTCGTCACCGGCGCGGGTGGTGGGATCGGCGAGGCGATGGTGCGCCGGTTCGCCACCGAGGCGCCCAAGGGCATCGTCGTCGCCGACATCGACGGGGAGGCCGCCGAGCGGGTCGCCGCCGAGGTGGGCGGTACGGCGATCGTCGTCGACGTGGCGAACGAGGCCGACAACCAACGGATGATCGCCCTCGCCGAGGACACCTACGGCCCGGTGGACCTGTTGTGCCTCAACGCCGGGATCGCCACCGGCGGCGGCGTCGACGCCCCGAACGAGGCATGGCAGCGGACCTGGGACGTCAACGTCATGTCCCACGTCTACGGCGCCCGGGCGGTCCTGCCGTCGATGCTCGCCCGCGAGGCGGGCTACTTGCTGCACACCGCCTCGGCGGCCGGGTTGCTGACGAACCTCGGGGCGGCGCCGTACTCGGTGACCAAGCACGCCGTCGTGGCCCTCGCCGAGTGGCTGGCGATCACCCACGGCGACGAGGGCCTGCGAGTATCGGCTCTGTGCCCCCAGTTTGTCGACACCCCGATGCTCGACTCGCTCACCGACGTCGGCGAGGGCTTCCACGACTTCGCCACCTCGACGGCGAAGTCCCCCGCCGAGGTCGCCGACGTCGTCGTGGAAGGCCTCAGGGAAGAACGGTTCCTGATCCTGCCCCACCCCGAGGTCGCCGGCTACTTCACCAACAAGGCCACCGACTACGACCGCTGGATCGCCGGCATGCGCAAGCTGCAACGCACCCTCACCTGAGGACCCCGCGGAGACCGCGTCGCCTCATCCCCCGGCGCGTCGCAGCGCCGAGACCACGGAGTCCACACTCGCGACGTCGAGCCCCCAACGCGCCCCCAGCTCCTCGACGGTCGCATGGATACCGAGGACCTCATCGCCGCCGTCGAGCCACAGACCGTCGGCGAACGGCATGAGTAGCGGCGTCTCCGGCAACCCCTCCGGCCAGTCGATCACCACCCCATCGAAGGGACGCCACCCGGTCTCGTCGGTCATGACGAACACCCCCTCGGCCCGGAACCGGGTGACGGCGACCTCCGAGAACGGAACCGACGGGCTCCGAAGCACATGGACCGGAACCCGGTCGCCCGGGGCGATCCCGTCGCCCTCGAGCACCTCGGCGACCTCCACCCACAGGACCGTCGTCGAGAACCACACGTCGGCAGTGTCGTAGGTGCGGAGGGCTTCCTCGTTCCCCAACAGGTCCTCCTCCGACGCCCCGGGCCCGGGCACCGGCAGCTCACCGGGGAACCGGTAGACCGGGCCGTCGGTAAGGTCCACGACCGTCCCCCGCACGATCACCTCGGCCCTGGCGACGGCGTCGGCGGCGTTCCGCAACGGTTCGTAGTCGAACGACAGGTCCCTGCCCATCACCGCCACGAAGGACGCAGGATCACCGACAACGCTCGGCTCCAGGGGCTCCGATGTGCGGTTGACCAACCCTGCCAGAGCGACGACCACAACCGCCCCGAGCATCGCCAACCCGAGGACGAACCGCTGCCGTGAGATGAGCTTCCGCATCGATGCGTTCCTTCGCGACCCGTGTCGCGGCCGAAACCGGCGCGGCGAGCGAAACGACGAGATCCGGGGCCGCAAGCTCATCCGCCGTACTCCTGGCGGAACGCGTCGAGTTCGGCGCGGTGCTCTTCGATGAAGCGCTGCTCGTACTCGGCGGTGACGTCACGGACGACGTCGGCGAAACCGGCCCGGCAGTCCCGAGCGGCGACGGCCATGGCGATCTCCTCGTCGACGACGCGTTGGATCTCCGCCAGTCGAGGGTCGTCCGTCTCCAGCGTGACGACCGTGTAGGAGTCGACGGTGCCGTCGGGAGCCACGGTGAGGTCCTCGATCACCCCGATCTCCTCGAGGCGGCGGACGACGTACGACTCGATCTCCCGCTGGTCGGAGAACACGTAGCCGCGATCGCGCATGCAGGCGGCCCACGTCGCATCGAGTTCGACCACCCGCGGGTCGGCCCGGACCCGATCGCCGATCTCGGTCCATGGGTTCCCGACCCGCTCGATCAACGCTTCGACGACCGACACGGAGAAGACCTCGTCGCGGGCCTGCTCCCGACATCCCGGTGCGGCGTCGGGGTCGGCGGTGTCTCCGTAGAGGGCCAGGACGTAGGCGTCCCGCTCGGTCGGTTCCAGCCCTTCCATGATGGCGACGTTGGGATCGTCGACGAGATCTGGAGCCTGGTCCTTTCCCGTGGCGGTGGCGAGCACGTCGACGGCGATCCCGAAGCCGACCTCCTCGACACGGTCGGCTCCGGCCAACAGGGCTTCGGTTTGGTCGGGCGGGACGTACGGGACGTACTCGAAGCCGAGGGCGGCCATGCATCGTCGGGTCCGTTCCTCCGCCTCGAGCATCTGGCGGACCATCGTCGTCCCGGCTTCGGGATCGCCCGGAGCGAAGGACGGCAAACCCGGGATGAAATCCTCGAGCCGTGCCTCGTCGCCGGGACCCGACGTGTCCACCGAGCCGGCGGTCGCCGGCGGGAGGGTCGTCGCCGTCTCCAACGGCCCGGTCGACGGCTCGGTCGCGGCCGGAGCGCACGCCGCCAGCACCAGGGCACCGGCCACGGCGAACCGCCAACGGCCGCCGATCTCCGAGGTCATCCGCCCGCGTGTTCTTCGCGGAACGCTTCCAGCTCGGCGCGGTGCTCTTCGATGAACCGCTGCTCGTATTCCCGTTGGACTTCCTCGTAGACCTCGGCGAACAGCTTGCTGCATTCGAGCGAAGCCTTCGCGAGCGCCACTTCCTCGTCGGCGATCGCCTCGATCTGACTGCGCCGCGGGTCGTCGGGTTGGATGCCCTCCATCCCGAAACCCATCATCTCGCCATTCGGTCCGATCTCGAGGTCGGTGATCACCCCGATGGCTTCGAGCTGCCTCGCGATGTACAGCTCGGCGTCCGATGGTTGGGTGAAGTCGTCGTAGCCCTTGTCTTTCATGCACGCGGCCCACTGGTCGTTGAGGCCCTGGATCCGAGGATCCGACTCGATACGGCTGAACTGCTCCTCGAGGTCGGGACCGAACCGGTTGAAGAACTCCATCGCTGCCTGTTGGTTGTACACCGCGTCCTGGGCTTCGGCCATACACCCAGTCGGCTGGAAGTTCTCGAACGCGGCTTGGATCTCCTCCTCGCTCATCGTCTCGGGATCGATCTCCGGTTGCGGTCCCCACAACGCGTCGTTGTACGCCTGGCGTTCCTGCTCGGTCATGGCCTCGACGATCGCCTGGTTCGGATCGGCGCCCATCTCCTCTTCCATCCGCCGCTGCATCTCGGCATCGTCGACGAGGACCTGGGTCGCCATCCCGAAGCCGAACTCGTCGACGTAGTCGGCCTCGTTGAACCCCATGCCGTCCATGTTGGGAACGTACGGGACGTACTCGAAGCCCTGCTCGGCCATGCACTCGGCCACCAGCTCCTGCACTCGCTGCTCCATCTGTCGAGCCTGCGCGGCGGCAGCCGCCTGATCGGACGGATCGAACGACGGCATCCCTGGGATGAAATCCTGCAGGCTCTCACCGCCGGCGGACGTGGCGACCGACGTCGTCGTCGAGCCTGCCCCAGCGCCGCTGCACGCGGCACCCACCAGCGCCATGACCACGACGAGCGTGCCGAACCGATGCATGGCGACCTCCTGACCGAGCGTCCGTCCCCTGAGACCCCACCGTCAGCCTATCGACGATCGTGTCGAACGGGAAGGGCCTCGGACGAAGTCGGCCGGAACCGGACATCGCTGCTCGCCCGTGCCGGACCCGTTGCCACCGAGCACCGGGATCACGGATCGAGCGGCGGAAGGAGGTCGCCGTGCTGCTGGATGAAGCGCTCCTGGTATTCCCGCTCGACCGCCCGTTGCACCGGAAGCACCTCGCCGCGGTAGCACGCGAAGTCGTCCCCGGCGAGGGATCGTTCGAAGGACTGCACGGACCCGAGCTCGTCCTCGGCGGTCGGATCGTCCGTCACCAGCAGCTCGAGTACGTGCCAGAGCCGATCGACCACCGCCTCCTGGGCCTCACGATGATCCCGGAACTCCCATCCCCGTTCCTGCATGCATCGGCGCCACCGGTCGTCCGCACTGCGGTATCGCGGATCGTGGACGATCCGGTCGTTCATCTCGTTGATCGCCTCGAACAGCGCCGGATCCGCCGTGCCGGCCGGCAGGTCGGACGGAGGCGGCGTCGAGGACAGCGCGTCCGCTTCACAGGTGTCGACGGCAGCGTTCCATGCGGCGCGCTCCTCGGCGGACATCACCTGCAGCATCAGCGCCGTCGGGTCGGGATCCTCGCCGCCTTCGAGGAACGCACGGAGCTGCTCCGCGTCGAGCGAGGCGGCCGGGAACCGCGTCGCGATCCCGTACCCGTACTGCGCCACCCAGGCCTCCTGCCGGACGAGCGACTCCCCGGCCGTGACCGGGTCGTCCACGGCGGACGGTGCCGGCGGAGCCACGACGTACTCGAAGCCTTGCCGGCGCATGCATTCGGCGATCGCCTCGGCGACCGCGACCTCGTAGCGTCGAGCCGCAGCCCGTTCGGCCTCCGTCTCGGCCGACCCGAACCCGTACACCTCGAGGGGAAGCGGATCGTCCACGTCGGTCTCCACCGAGGGACGGCCTCCGCAGCCGGCCACGAGAACGGCGACCACCGCCACGAACGCGACGAACCGACCTGGCCTCACGATCCTGCGGTCCCGGCGTCGCCCACCAGCTCGAAGTACTCGACGAACTTCTGCCGGATCTCTTCCAGATCCCACGCCCCACGCGTGGCCTGCAGCTGGGGCCACCGTCGAACGGTGAACTCCTCCGACAGCGCACCGACGAAGCCGTCGGCGATCTCGTCGGGCTCACACGTCCACCCGCGGCTCCGGATGAGTCCCTCGACGGTGACGAAGTAGCCGACCGTGATCGAGAGCATGCTGTAGTGGCGAAGCGGAAGCGGCGGGAGGTCGACGGCCTCGGTGGTCGGGTCGATCCCTTCCGGCGGACCCGACCCGTCGTCGACGTAGCCGACGATCTGCTCTGGGAAGTACCCGCCGTCGTCCCATCCGGACACGATCTCCTCGAAGGACCGGCCGGCCGCCGACGCCAGTTCGCCACAGCCGGCCGCTTCCACCATGGCCTCGTCCGGGAGCACCACGAGGAGGGTCTCGGTCACATCCGCCTCCTGGGAGACGGGCGCGGAGGCAGCGGGCGGGGAGGAACACGCCGCCGCACCCACCAAGGCGAGGACGAGTAACAGGGTCCGGATGCGCGCCCCCGACGCTGCAGCTTCGATCCCAGACCACCTCCTACCCGAGGTCACTGCATCCTCCTCACTCCTCCGGCAGTTCGGCGAACACGCTATCGAACAGGCCGGCGATCCGTTCCTCCAGTCCGGTCTGTTCCTGGCAGGCACGGTCCTGCACGGCGACGGTGCGCTCGACCACGGCGAGATCATCGAGGGTCCGAGCGTCCCCGTACACGTCCACAGCAAGGGTCAGGACGATCGGGTCGTCCGTCCGGACGTTGCCTCCGGCTCCGGCGATCTCGACGGCGGCGTCCGAGGTGGTCACCGGCAGCGAACGCAGCGCCACCTCCGCCGCCGCCGACAGATGCTCCGGCGAGGGCGCCCCGGGGAACCCCGCTTCGGCCATGCAGCGGCTCCAGTCGTCCAAGGCCTGCTGGTAGGCAGGGTCGGCGACGAGACGGGCCCGCGCGCGTGCGGCGCGTCGTGCCAAGGCGGCGATGGAAGGCGGCACGTCGAGGAGCCCCGAGGACCGTTCGCAGGAGCGACGGGCCTCCTCCAACGCTCGGCGTTCGACCGATGACTCGGTTCCGGACGTCGACTCCGGGAGATCCGCCGCATCTTCACCGGCCAGGAACGCCAGGGCGACCGGAGCGAAGCCGTACCCGTCGACCTCGGGGTCGGTTTCGCCTCCACTGTCGAGGGGAGACGACGGCGTCCGGTCAGGGGGCCGGGCGTCCTGCCCGTCGAAGCCCTCGGCCACCATGCATGCGGTGAACGCCTCCTCGGCTCGTGCGATCTGGGTGGTGGCGTCCCGGACCGCTCGGTCTCTGGCTTCCGCGAAGGTGAGCCCTCGGGATCCTCCGGTGCTCGTGCACGCGGTCGTGGCGACGAGCAAGGCTGCGCACCACCGGTGGCGAGCCGTCACCGACGACCTCATCGGTCGGAGCCTGCGATCTGTACCGGTGGCCAGCTCGCCATGGCCAGGTCCGGCGAAGATGGATCAACGGCGAAACCACCCGGAACGGTGACGAGGATCGGCTGCCACACCCCCGGGGCAAGCGGTGGATCGGTCACCGGGAACCGGCGGATGGTGTCGGTGTCGCCGGCGGGCACGACCAGCGCCCGCAGCTCGGGCGAGTCGAGCCGGACCAGCCACACCAGCGTGTCATGGTCGCATCCCGAGACCTCCACCATGGGCCGGTCCCTCTCGTCCACCCGAAGGCGCACCGCCCCGCAGCCGAACTGGCCGGCATCGCCCCGCTGGACGACCGAGATCGTCGATCCGTCGATCCGGTCGACGCCGGCGAGCAGGTCACAGCGGGATGTTCGGTCGGCGCCGACGGTGAGGTTGCCGGCCGAGTCCGCCCGCACCGTCCCCACGATGGATCCATCGCCGGTCACCGACAGGATCGACGTCAGTACGACGAGACAGTGCACTCCCGGTTCGAGGGGAGGCACCGTCTCGCGCACCTCGAAGGACCAGGTCGTGGCCTGCTCCACGGGGTCCCCCCCAACGATCTCGAGGTCGAACGCTTCCGCTGCGCCCCGATCGACGGCGACGAACGCATGGGCTTCCAGCGTGCCGCACTCGGGAGCTTCGCATCCGGTGGGCACCGCATCGACCTCGTACTCGAACCTGATCTCCCGAGGATCTCGAGACGCTTCGACGAGGAACCGGCCGGAACGTCGAGGGTGTCCGTCGATGGTGGCTGACCGTCTGATCTCGTCGAATCGGACCGCCGGCTCCGCCAGGCGAAGCGCGGACCTCGGTTCGGGAACGAGCCGGGGTTGGCCACTGCATCCGACCGCCAGACCCAACAGAGCGATCGCCAACAGGGTCGAGGGCGGCCACTTCACCGATTCATGGCCAACACGTGTCCCAACCGTTCTCGCCTCCGGGACTCCAGACGTCGTTCCCTGCCCAAGTGTAGAAGTGATGCGAGCCGGCGTTCATCGTGCCATGCGTCTTCAGGCCGCTCTTCGTATACAACGAATGCTTGACCGCCGCCGACGAGAACGACGTCCAAGACCTCGTTTGGCTCGCTGTCGCCAGGTAGTCAGCGCCGTACGAGCACGTCTCGAGCACTGCGAAATGAACGGTGCTCCACAGCAGCCGATCGTCGGAACGGTTGTAGCGAAAGTGCTTGCCGCTGGATGTGTACCCCATCCCCACCGTGTCATTCGCCAAGACCGGTGCGATCGAGAACGTCGAAAGCACCAGGAACAGAGCAATGGCTCGCACGATGATGCGGACCCATACCCCTCGCCTTGCCATGATCGTCTCCCTTCGTCGATCACGGCTGCCGTCCACCCTCCACCGGCCGTCTGACCCTTCCACACTTACCACCCACACACACCCGTCAACCCCCCGGCGTCATGTTCCGCTGCGGAGGGCGTCGACGGGTTCGAGGGAGGCTGCCCGCCATGACCGCCGCCCCCGGCGACGGTACGTCGGTCCGCGTCGACCGCTGCCCTCCGCCGTGGACCCCGCCCCCACCCACGCGGCCGGTCCGGCTTGACGCAACGGTCGTGTCACCGCTCGCCCAGCAGCGCCGCCACATCCGGGTTGTCGGCGATCACCTTCTGTTCGTACTCCACCAGCAACTCCCACTCCACCTCCCACAGCTCCGTGGCGCACTCGACCCGCGCCACCGCCACCTGGCGCTCCTCGGCCTGCAGCTCCGCAAGACGCGCCTCACCGAACGCCGCCGCCAACCCCGCCTCGGTGGACGACTCGACGGGTCGCCCCGCCGCTGCGGCCCGGCCGATCTCGGCGTCGAACCACCCCTGGACCAGGTCGTAGGCGCCCGACAGGTCCACCACCGGATACCCCCGATCCGCCATGCACCTCCGGTACCCCGCCAACGCCTCCTGGTAGCGAGCATCGGCCTCCACCAGCCCCTCCACGATCTCGGCCGCCTCGAACAACCGCTCATCATCCAACCCCTCCGATCCCGGCGGGTCCGGCTCCGGCCCGATCGCCTCGATCGCCTCGGTGCGGCACTCCCGGAGCTGCACCCCATAGGCCTCCAGCGACGCCTCGTCCAGCGCCGTCCGGATGGCGAGGTTCGGGTCCTCCGATCCCAGCGCGGACTCGGGCAACTCCTCGACCACGCCCACCCGGAAGAAGATCCCGAATCCCGACTCATCGGCCTGCCGTCGGAACATCTCGGACTCCGACGATCGCGGCGGGATTCGGGCCGCCGGCAACCGCAGCACCGGCCCGTCACCATCCCCCGGGGACACCTCGATCCCGGCCTGGTTCGCGTCCTGTGCCATCTCGCGCGTGATCGGCGGTACCCAAGGGACGTACTCGAATCCCTGCTCCTCCATGCACGAAGCGAGGTACTCCTCCGCCGACCAGTACCACGCCAGCAGCTGATCCCCGAACCCCTGTACCCGCTCGCCACCGCCACCGAACGCCGAACCCGACGGGCCCGGCACCGACGACGTCGACACCCCTCCCCTCGTCGACCCCGGCGTATCCGTCACCGGACCCGTCCCACCACCGGTGCAGGCGGTGGTGATCAACGCCACGGTGAGCACGAGCGCCGCCGAGCGCGATCTCATGTACGGGTACGGTCCATCGCAACCCAGCCCCCGGCCCGGACGCTGTCGACGTACCACCGTCCGAGGCCGTACCGCTCTCGCAGGAACAGATTGGGTGTGTCTCCCTCCACCCGGTAGTACCGGTAGTACGAGGTCGTCGCCGTCAAGACCAAGTCACCTTGTAGCGTCGACCAGGTGTTCGGCCCGACGATCCCATCGGCGTAGAGGCCATGGTTCTGCTGGAACGCGATGACCCCAGACCGGGACTGCGACCCGTACCAGCCGTCGACCGCCCCGACGTTGTCGTTGCCTTCGTTGTTGTGGTTCAACACGCGCTGGATCCCCGTCGTCAGATCGCTCACCTGATCGGGATCCGACGAATACCACGACACCCAGCAGTTGTCCAACCACGACCAGTCCGCCCAAGGGTCACATGACGACGGCTCGCCCGACGGAACCCCGGCAAACACCGGAATGGCCGACGCCATCACCAAGACGACCGCGATGAGCACGGACCCAGCGGGCCACGTCCGCGGGAACACCGATCCTCGTCCTGCCATGATCGTCTCCCTTCGTCGATCACGGCTGCCGTCCACCCTCCACCGGCCGTCTCACCCTTCCACACCTACCACACACACACGTCAACCCCCGCTCGGAC
>JALVQZ010000285.1 GCA_027036355.1 Acidimicrobiia bacterium
TGAGTGGATCTACGAGCACAAACTGGACGGGGAGCGATGCCTCGCCTACGTCGAGGGTGGCGTCGCCCGGCTCCGTTCCCGCACCGACCACCCGATCGACGCGTCGTACCCCGAGATCGCCTCGGCTCTCGGGGGGTCCGAGATCGACATGATCGTCGATGGCGAGATCGTCGCCATCGACGAGGACGGTATCGACCGTTTCGAGCTCCTGCAGCATCGGATGCAGCTCCAGAGCCCGGCGGAGGCGTTGGCCACCGGCATCCACGTCGAGTACCACGTGTTCGACATCCTCTGGGCCGGCGGGTACTCGACCCTGGAGCTGCCGGTCCTCGAGCGCAAGGCGGTCCTGCGGGGCATCGTGTCCTTCGGCGAGCGGATCGTCTACGTCGATCATCGCAGTCCCGACGGGGTGGCCTACTACCACGAGGCCTGCCGGCGGGGCTGGGAGGGGTTGATCGCCAAGCGGGTCGCGGCCCCCTATCGACCGGGCAAACGGTCGAAGGACTGGCTCAAGTTCAAGTGCGTCGCCAACCAGGAGCTCGTGATCGGAGGGTTCACCGATCCCAAGGGATCCCGGATCGGCTTCGGTGCGCTGCTCGTCGGGTACTACGACGCCGATCATCGGCTCCGGTACGCGGGGAAGGTCGGCACCGGCTTCGACGAGCGGACGCTGCGTGAGCTGCGAGCGGCGATGGATCGCCTGGAGCGGCCGGAGCCTCCGTTCGCGGACGATCCCGAGCTGCCTCGCCACGGCGTCCACTGGGTCGAACCCCGGCTCGTCGCCGAGGTGGCGTTCAGCGAGTGGACCGAGTCGGGCAAGCTGCGTCATCCCCGTTTCCAAGGCCTCCGGCGGGACAAACCGGCCGCTGCGGTGATCCGCGAAACCCCGACGTAGAAGGATCCACGACCGCTCCGACGGGAATCTCGCGGATGTGATTTGCGTTATGGACGGCAGCGTGGTTCAATCACGCTCCGCCGGTCGGATCGGCCGGTGTCCGTCGGGGTGCCGGTTCGAGAAGGACCGGACGCCGACAGTGTCGGTTGGGATCAGCCGACGCTATACTGTGTGGTCCGCCGGTCGGTACGATCTCGTGCCGTCTGGAACCAACCGGGCTCCTTGACAACTGAACAGCGTGCCAAAAGCCAAGCAGGCGCTCGGCGGCCCGTCACCTCGGTGGCGAGTCGACCAGCGCAGAACAAGCCACGGCCACATCACATGAGGACCCCGTCCTTCGATGTGGCCCAGATCGCATCTTCGGATGCGGTCGACCTTTGAGATGGACTCCAATCCATCATGGATCAGGATCCATCGATCATTTCGATGGAGAGTTTGATCCTGGCTCAGGACGAACGTTGGCGGCGCGCCTAATGCATGCAAGTCGAGGGAGAACCGTTGTTTCCGTAAGGATCTGACGGGGAAACCGGCGAACGGGTGCGTAACACGTGAGGAACCTGCCCCGAAGACCGGGATAGCCCGAGGAAACTCGGATTAATACCGGATACCTTCTCCGAACCGCATGGCTCGGAGAAGAAACGGTCCGCCGCTTCGGGATGGCCTCGCGGCCTATCAGCTTGTTGGTGAGGTAACGGCTCACCAAGGCGAAGACGGGTAGCTGGTCTGAGAGGACGATCAGCCACACTGGGACTGAGACACGGCCCAGACTCCTACGGGAGGCAGCAGCAGGGAATATTGCACAATGGGCGCAAGCCTGATGCAGCGACGCCGCGTGCGGGATGAAGGCCTTCGGGTTGTAAACCGCTTTCAGGAGGGACGAAAATGACGGTACCTCCAGAAGAAGGCCCGGCCAACTACGTGCCAGCAGCCGCGGTAATACGTAGGGGCCAAACGTTGTCCGGATTTATTGGGCGTAAAGGGCTCGTAGGCGGTTCAACAAGTCGGTCGTGAAAGCCCGGGGCTCAACCCCGGGACGCCGGTCGAAACTGTTGTGACTAGGGTCCGGTAGAGGTGAGTGGAATTCTCGGTGTAGCGGTGAAATGCGCAGATATCGAGAGGAACACCATTAGCGAAGGCGGCTCACTGGGCCGGTACCGACGCTGAGGAGCGAAAGCGTGGGGAGCAAACAGGATTAGATACCCTGGTAGTCCACGCCGTAAACGTTGAACACTAGGTGTGGCGGATCTATTCACGTCCGCCGTGCCGAAGCTAACGCATTAAGTGTTCCGCCTGGGGAGTACGGCCGCAAGGCTAAAACTCAAAGGAATTGACGGGGCCCCGCACAAGCGGCGGAGCATGCGGCTTAATTCGATGCAACCCGAAGAACCTTACCTGGACTTGACATCATGGGTCTACCCGTGGAAACACGGGGTGCTTATGCGCCCATGACAGGTGGTGCATGGCTGTCGTCAGCTCGTGTCGTGAGATGTTGGGTTAAGTCCCGCAACGAGCGCAACCCTTGTCCTATGTTGCCAGCGGATCATGCCGGGGACTCATAGGAGACTGCCGGGGACAACTCGGAGGAAGGAGAGGACGACGTCAAGTCATCATGCCCCTTATGTCCAGGGCTGCACGCATGCTACAATGGGCGGTACAACGGGCAGCGATCCCGCAAGGGTGAGCGAATCCCTGAAAGCCGTCCTCAGTTCGGATTGGGGTCTGCAACTCGACCCCATGAAGCCGGAGTCGCTAGTAATCGCGGATCAGCAAAGCCGCGGTGAATACGTTCTCGGGGCTTGTACACACCGCCCGTCACATCACGGAAGTCGGTAACACCCGAAGTCAGTGGCCCAACCCGTATGGGAGGGAGCTGCCGAAGGTGGGATCGGCGACTGGGATGAAGTCGTAACAAGGTAGCCGTACGGGAACGTGCGGCTGGATCACCTCCTTTCTAAGGAGCGATCGAGTGGTCGGGATCTCACCCGATCACGATGTTCCTCAGTGAATCTGCAAGGTTATTCGATCGACCGAGGTCCGATGCACCGCATCGGAAGGACGCCGGTCGGGCACGCTGTTCAGTCGTGAGGGAGTCCGGTGGGGCCGCAAGGCCCCATCGACCCGCTCAGGCACCTTGAGAACTGCATAGCGAGCACGAGAGTCAAAGTATTCTCTCCGTCCAAGCTACTACGAGTTGACGGTGGATGCCTTGGCGCTAGGAGCCGATGAAGGACGTGGCAGGCTGCGATAAGCCTCGGTGAGCTGTCAAGCAAGCGTTGACCCGGGGATGTCCGAATTGGGAAACCAGGCTGGGGTCATGCCCAGCCACTCCGGTCTGAACACATAGGACCGGGAGAGGGAACCGGGGGAATTGAAACATCTCAGTACCCCGAGGAAGAGAAAGCAACAGCGATTCCCTGAGTAGCGGCGAGCGAAACGGGAACAGCCCAAACCGATGTGGTGTGATAGCCCGATGGCGTTGCCATGTCGGTGTAGCGGGATCCTCCAGACGGCGCATCGGAGCCGTCAGGGAGTAAGAAATCCATGGGATAGGCGAATCCTGCTGGAAAGCAGAGCCACAGGAGGTAACAGCCCCGTAGCCGAAATCTCGATGGACTCCCGGAGGCGATCCCAAGTAGCACGGGGCACGTGAAATCCCGTGTGAATCTGCGAGGACCACCTCGTAAGGCTAAATACATCCTAGCGACCGATAGCGGACTAGTACCGTGAGGGAAAGGTGAAAAGTACCCCGGTGAGGGGAGTGAAACAGTACCTGAAACCGTCAACTTACAAGCAGTAGGAGGGATCCTTCGGGATCCTGACTGCCTGCCTTTTGAAGAATGAGCCGACGAGTTATCGATACGTGGCGAGGTTAAGCCGAGAGGTGTAGCCGCAGCGAAAGCGAGTCTGAATAGGGCGTCTAGTCGCGTGTCATAGACCCGAAGCCGAGTGATCTATCCATGGGCAGGGTGAAGCGAGGGTAAGACCTCGTGGAGGCCCGAACCCACCTAGGTTGAAAACTGGGGGGATGACCTGTGGATAGGGGTGAAAGGCCAAACAAACTCGGCGATAGCTGGTTCTCCCCGAAATAGCTTTAGGGCTAGCGTCGTGTGTTCCGCGTTGGGGGTAGAGCACTGATTGGGTTAGGGGGCCAACAAGCTTACCGACCCCAGTCAAACTCCGAATCCCAACGCGCCAAGCACGGCAGTCAGACCATGTGGGATAAGCTTCATGGTCGAAAGGGAAACAGCCCAGATCGCCAGCTAAGGCCCCCAAGTCAGGACTAAGTGGAGAACGAAGTGGAGTCGCCCAAACAGCCAGGAGGTTGGCTTAGAAGCAGCCACCCTTTAAAGAGTGCGTAACAGCTCACTGGTCGAGTGATTCCGCGCGGATGATGTAACGGGGCTCAAGTCCTGCGCCGAAGCTGCGGGATCCTGTCGACAACCCAGGCGGTCACCTTCGGGCGATCGTCCAGGGGACAGGATCGGTAGGGGAGCGTCGAACGGCCGCTGAAGTTGCGGCGGAAGCCAGTGATGGAGGCCGTTCGAGTGAGAATGTCGGCATGAGTAGCGAATGAGGAGTGAGAATCTCCTCCGCCGGATGTCCAAGGGTTCCTGGGGAAGGCTCGTCCGCCCAGGGTTAGTCGGGACCTAAGGCGAGGCCGAGAGGCGTAGTCGATGGATAACGGGTTGATATTCCCGTACCACTATGCACGCGTCCAGGCCGAACCCAACTTGCTAAGGAAAGCCCTTCGGGGCCTACCGACCCAGTTGGCAGTAGGCCAGCAATGGAGTGACGCGGAAGGGTAAGCGGACCCGGGCGTTGGTTGACCCGGGGTAAGCGTGTAGGGCGGGGCCTAGGCAAATCCGGGCCCCATCAAAGCCCGAGGCGCGATGCCGAGCCGCGATAGGCGAAGCCGCTGAACGCCCATGCCGCCGAGAAAAGCTTCTAGCGAGTGTGCATGGTGCCCGTACCCCAAACCGACACAGGTGGACAGGTAGAGAATACCAAGGCGAGCGAGATAACTCTGGTTAAGGAATTCGGCAAAATGGCTCCGTAACTTCGGGAGAAGGAGCGCCCCGGTAGGGTGTAGGACCTCGCGTCCGAAGCCCGAGGGGGTTGCAGAGACCTGGCCCAAGCGACTGTTTACTAAAAACACAGGAGCGTGCTAAGTCGCAAGACGACGTATACGCTCTGACGCCTGCCCGGTGCCGGAAGGTCAAGGGGATCGGTTAGCTCTTCGGAGCGAAGCTGTGAACCCAAGCCCCGGTAAACGGCGGCGGTAACTATAACCGTCCTAAGGTTGCAGGAAACCCTCGAGCAGGCACGAGGGTGCTGCCCCTCCCGCTGGTGACAGCGGTGAGTGCAGTCGGCTATATGCTGGAAACTCCGGTTGTATCCGGTCGGTACTCGTTCATGTCACACCTGTTTGATACAAGATGGGACATGAGCAGTGACAATCCGCCGGTGGGTGACTATGGAATGGTCACGCCGGACAATCAGCAGGAAAGGCTCAGCAGCGGATGGGTCGTCGGGTTCGTTGATGGAGAAGGCTGTTTCAGCGTCTCGATCTATCGGAACCCAACGACCACTCTGGGATGGCAAGTCCGTCCCGAGTTCGCTGTCGCTCAGAGTGCATCCAGTAGAGAAGTCCTCGACATGTTCGTTGAGTTCTTCGGCTGCGGAAAGGTGTATCGGAATCGACGATACGACGACCACCGCCAGGACATCCTGCGGTACTGCGTCCGACGTCGCGCCGACCTCACCGAGCGGATCATCCCGTTCTTTCGGGTACATCCGCTCCGCACCGCGAAGCGAGACGACTTCGAGAAGTTCGTGGAGATCGTCGAGATGATGAACGCGAACCGGCACCTGACACCGTCGGGAGTCGGCGACATCGCAAGGATCGTCGAGACGATGAACCACAGGAAGCCCTCCGAGTATCTGAGAATCCTCAGAGACCATACGCCGACCCTCTCGGAGACGAGAGGAAGAGATGGTCCGGACCCTGCGGCGACGTAGGGAGGTCGACAGAAATGATCGACCCGCCATCCGAGGAGTCGTGCCCCCGGAATGGTTGACAAGCAACAGAATCAAGCGAAATTCCTTGTCGGGTAAGTTCCGACCTGCACGAATGGCGCAACGACTTGGGCGCTGTCTCAACCAGAGACTCGGCGAAATTGCATTGTGAGTAAAGATGCTCACTTCCCGCGACAGGACGGAAAGACCCCGGGACCTTTACTGCAGCTTGGCATTGGAGTTCGTCATGTGATGTGTAGGATAGGTGGGAGGCTATGAAGCGGCGACGCCAGTCGTCGTGGAGCCGCCCTTGAAATACCACCCTTCACATGATGGTCTTCTAACCTCGGTCCGTTATCCGGATCAGGAACAGTGCCTGGTGGGCAGTTTCACTGGGGTGGTGGCCTCCCAAAATGTAACGGAGGCGCCCAAAGGTTCCCTCAGTCTGGTCGGCAATCAGACGGCGAGTGCAAGGGCACAAGGGAGCTTGACTGCGAGACCTACGAGTCGAGCAGATTCGAAAGAAGGGCCTAGTGATCCCTCGGCGGCATGTGGGTGCGCCGAGGCCAACGGCTAAAAGGTACCCCGGGGATAACAGGCTTATCCTGCCCAAGAGTCCATATCGACGGCAGGGGTTGGCACCTCGATGTCGGCTCGTCTCATCCTGGGGCTGAAGCAGGTCCCAAGGGTCGGGCTGTTCGCCCGTTAAAGAGGCACGCGAGCTGGGTTTAGAACGTCGTGAGACAGTTCGGTCCCTATCCGTCGCGGGCGCAGGAGATTTGAGGAGATCTGTCCCTAGTACGAGAGGACCGGGATGGACGTACCTCTGGTGTGCCAGTTGTCCTGCCAAGGGCACGGCTGGTTAGCTACGTACGGAACGGATAAGCGCTGAAAGCATCTAAGCGCGAAGCCGGCTCCAAGATGAGATCTCCCACCGGTATAACCGGGTAAGGCCCCTGGTAGATGACCAGGTTGATAGGCCGGAAGTGGAAGCGCAGTAATGCGTGAAGCTGACCGGTACTAATAGGCCGAGGGCTTGGACTTGAATACCGCGACACTCGTGCTCGCTATGGAGTGCTCAAGGAGCGCTCAGAAGGTTTCGGTGGCCATGGCGGCAGGGTTCCACCCGTTCCCATTCCGAACACGGAAGTTAAGCCTGCCAGCGCCGATGGTACTTGGGCCGTAGGGCCCCGGGAGAGTAGGTCGCCGCCGAACATCACATAGACTGGGGCCGTCCTTCGGGGCGGCCCCAGTCGCGTTCCGAACGAGACAGGGCCCGACGGCAACCCACCGCACGACGGTGAGAAGGACCAGGAGATGTCTGGGAGCAAGGACCGCAGATCGAAGGGCTCGAAGGGTCGCCGTGACCGGTCACGCGAGGGTGATCGCCGTCGCACGACACGAGGGAGCGACAAGGGCCGAGCCGGGGAACGGAAGGGTCGCAGCGGCAAGATCGACTCGCAGCCGCAGCGCGGCGGCAAGCGACGCCGCGACCTGAAGGGCGCCGCCGTCAACCTCCCGAACTTCGTCGTCGAAGCCCTCGAACGGGTCACCCCCGCCGAGCGGGTGGCGGGTGCCCTGGAAGCCCTCGGAGAGGCATCGGCGGCGATGGCCGACGGCAGGTACCACGCGGCGGTGAAGCACGCCCGGCGAGCCAAGGAGCTCGCCCCGAACGATGCGACCGTCAGAGAGACCCTCGGTTTGGCCGCCTACCGCATCGGGGACTGGCAGACCGCCCTGAGCGAACTGCGGGCCTACCGTCGCATGGCCGGAGACACGACCCACCTGCCGGTCGAGATGGATGTTCTTCGCGCGCTCGGTCGGGACCGAGACGTCACCAAGGCATGGGAGGAGCTGCAGCGCCGCGGCGGCCGCCCCCAGGTCATGAAGGAGGGCGCGGTCGTGTACGCGTCGCATCTCCTCGATGGCGGGAACGCTCGACAGGCGTGGGAGATCACGCGGCCGGGCCGGATGACCGACGAGGCCCACGAGGCGGATCTGCGCAAGTGGTACGTCGCCGCACGCGCCGCGGCACGCCTCGGCGACGCGGACACCGCCAGGAAGATCGCGGACACGATCGTTCGGCTCGACCCGGGGTTCCCCGGCCTCGATCAGCTCGACCGCGAGATCGCCGCCGCCCGCTGACGGCGGAGCACGGGACGGGTAGCCGGCCTGTCACAGGCCGGCGGTACGTTCGGATCGGTCACCCCCGCGCTTCCCCACGAAGGGATGGAAGCATGGACCTCAACATCGTCGTCCTCGCCGGACGCGCCGCCACGGTGCCCGAGATCCGGCCGCTGCCCGACGGGCGGGTCTACGCCCGATGCCTCGTCACGGTGCGCTCCGAGCATCCACGCCACCGCCTCGACGTGGTGCCCGTGCACTGGTGGGACCCGGATCTCTCCGTGATCGTCCGGATCCGGTCGGGCTCGAACCTCTGGGTCGCCGGCAACGTGCAGCGGCGCTTCTGGGACGGCGCCGACGGTCGCCGGAGCAGGATCGAGGTCGTGGCGCACGATATCCAGGTCGCCGACGAGCCGCCGGCTCCACGGAGTGCCGACCCGTCGTCGGCGTCCGACCCGTCCCGGGCCGACTGACCCGCCTGGACCGCATGGATGCCCCCGAGGCCTACCGCTCGACATGCTCCTACCCTCCGGCTCGACATGAGGAGAACCATCATCGCCGCACCGACCGAGCTGGCGGCCGAGGCGGGGGCCGCGGTCGCCGACGACGGCGGCAACGCGATCGACGCCGCGATCGCCGCCAGCATCGCCGCGATGTGCACCGAGCCGGGCATCGTCGCTCCCGGCGCCTCCGGCTTCCTGACGGTGTCGCCGCCCGACGGTGACACGGTGGTGATCGACGCGTACGCGGAGATGCCGGGGCGGGGAACGCCTGCTCACCGTCGCGGCGCCGCGACGAGGGAGGTCCACATCGACTACGGCGGAGGCATGCGCACCGTCATCGGGTGGGGTTCGGTCGCCACCCCGGGAGCGTTCGCGGGTTTCCAGCTGGCTTCCGATCGGTACGGTGCGGTGCCGTGGCGGGTGCTGTTCGGTCCCACCATCGCGATCCTCCGCGAGGGCTTCCCCATCTCCGCTTCGGCGGCCGCCTACCTGGGATACGCCCACAAGGCCATCTTCGGCTGGCATCCCGACAGCGCCCGCGCCCTGCACCGACCAGGCGGTCACCCGATCGGGGAGGGCGACGTTCTCCGGCTCCCGGAACTCGCCGACACGCTCGAACGGATCGCCGACGGAGGAGCCCAGGAGTTCTACCGGGGCGACCTGGCCAAGGAGATCGCGGATGCCGTCGCCGACGGCGGGGGCATCCTGACCATGGAGGACCTCGGCGCGTACGAAGCGATCCCTCGCCGACCGATCGCGCTGGATCTCGACGGGTGGTCGGTCGCCACGAACCCCGCACCGGCCGTCGGCGGTGTGGCGCTGGGCGCCCTCTTGCTCCTTCTGCGTGACCCGGCGTTCGAGGGGTGGACGGAACGAGGCTGCCGTCGAACCGCCGAGGTCCAGAGGGCTGTGCTCGAGCATCGCGCGGCCCTCCTCCGTCTGCTCCCGACGGAACGTGAGACGGTCGCAGACGAGCTGCTCGGGATGGCTCGGAACGGTGACCTCGACGCCATCAGGCGCTCGCCGAGCACCGTCCACACCTCGACGGTGGACTCCGAAGGCCTCGCCGCGGCGGTGACCGTTTCCGCCGGCTACGGATCGGGAGCGGTCGTTCCCGGAACGGGACTGTGGCTCAACAACTCCCTCGGAGAGCTCGAGCTGACCCCCGAAGGGTTCCAGCGTTTGGAACCTGGCGCTCGGCTCGCGTCGAACATGGCCCCGACCGTCGCCCGACGTGCCGACGGCACGGTCCTCGCCATCGGTTCACCCGGCGCCGACAGGATCACCACCGCGCTGGCTTCGGTCCTGCTCGACTTCATCCATCTCGGGATGTCGCTCACCGACGCCGTTCAGCATCCCCGCCTCCATGTGGAACGGTTCGACGGCGTTCCGACCATCGCCTACGAACCGGGTCTTCCCGTCGTGCCGTTCGACGACCTGGCTGCCCGGCGGTTCCCCGACCTGTCGATGTACTTCGGGGGGGTACAGGCCGCGCTCTGGGATCCGATCGCCGGTCTCTACGGAGCCGCCGACCCCCGTCGCGCCGGCGCCGTACGTCGCGGTGGGATCGACTGAGGACCGCACCATGACGGGCGACCGAGTCGAGCAGATCATCGAAGAAGCCCTCCAGCGGGGCGATTTCGACGACCTCCCAGGCGCCGGCGCTCCCATCCCCGGCCTCGGTAGCGTCGATCCACCGGACTGGTGGGCCCGGCGCTTCGTCGAACGGGAACGTCAGCGGGCTGAGACCCGCGACCTCGTGGAGCGGATCAACCGCTCGCTTCCTCGCATCCTCGCGATGGACGCCGAAGCCCCGATGCGCCGGGCCCTCGAGGACCTCAACGAAGCCATCGCCGCATGCAACGCACGCCTCGCCGACGACGAGCGCCTCGTACCGTTGGACGTCGACCGACTGATCGGCGCCCGGTCACATCGCTGGAACCGATCGTGAACCGGACATCGCCGAGATCGTATCGGTTCCTGCTTCGTCCCCGATGGATCGCGGCGATCCTGATCGCGGCGGCCGCGATCGTCGCCTTCGTCGCTCTCGGGTTCTGGCAGCTCGAGCGCCTCGCGGAGCGGCGGACCATCAACGCCAAGATCCTCGACCGCGCGACCTCCGAGCCCGTCGATCTCGACGGGCTCGTGGCGGGCGGCTCCGGCGACGTGACCGACCTCGAGTACCTCCCGGTGGTGGCCGAAGGCCGCTACCTGGCGGATCGAGAGATCATCCTGTCGGCTCGAAGCCAAGCCGGCCGTTCAGGCCACAACGTCCTGACCCCGTTGGTCACCAGGGCGGGCACGACCGTGGTCGTCGATCGCGGCTGGGTGCCGATCGACGTGGACGGGCCACCGGTCGTCGGTGCGGAACCCCCCGACGGGGTCGTCCGCGTCGTCGGGATGCTCCGTCGCAGCGAGACCTACGGCCCCTTGGGGCCGGTGGATACCGTGCCGTTCGAACGGATCGGTCGGATCGATCTTCCGATCCTGGCGGAGCGACTCGATCTCGACCTGATCCCGATGTACGTCGTGCTCGTCGACCAGGAACCCGCCCAGGAGGGTGAGCTCCCCATCCCGCTTCCTCCACCGCAACTGTCCGAAGGGCCGCACAAGGCGTACGCGGTCCAGTGGTTCCTCTTCGCGTTGGTCGTCGCCGTCGGCTTCCCGGTCCTGCTCGTCCGCACCGCCAAGGGCGAGATCAGGCCTTCTTCTTCTGGGCGGCCTTCCACTCCTTCTTCCGTGCCTTGAGCAGATCGAGATCGCCGGGTTCCTCGACGTCGGCGATCGACGGCCAGTCGGGCAGCAGCTCCTCGTACCCGGCGGGCGTCACCCCCATGTGCTTGGCGAGGATCGCCAGGTAGATCCGCGCCTTGTACTCCCCGAAGCCGGGGAGTTCCATGATCCGCCGCAGCAGCGTCCGGGCGTCGCCGGCGTCCTCCCATAGGCGGGTCACGTCGCCGTCGTAGCGGTCCACGAGGAACCGGGCGACGGCCTGTGTTCGTTTGGCCATGTTGGCGGGGAACCGGTGGAGAGCCGGCGGGGTTCGGAAGAGCTCCTCCAGATCGTCGGGATCCATCGCCGCGATCGTGGCGGCGTCCAGTCGACCGCCGAGGCGACGCTTCAACTCGGCGGGACCGGCGAACGCTCGCTCGACGGGGATCTGCTGCTGGAGGACGAGCCCGACCAGCAACGCGAACGGGTCCTCCGCCAGCAGGCGGTTGGCCTCGGCGTCATCGGTGAAATGGATCTCCATGCGTCTCGACCTTCCTCCACGCTCGGGGCGGGAACGTTACACGCCCTACAGTGGCCACGAACGAACCCGGAGCGCACATCATGACCGAACGCATCTACTCGACCGAGTCGTACGCACGGGAGATGACGGCCCGCGTCCTTCGGATCGACGCCGACGATCGGAGGCTGCTGCTGGATCGGACCGTCTTCTACCCAGGCGGCGGCGGCCAACCCCACGACGTCGGGTCCCTGTGGGTCGGCGACGACGAGCTCGAGGTGGTACGGGTCACCCAGGACGCCGACGGGGTGTGGCATTGGGTGGCCGCCACCGCGCTGCCGAAGGAAGGGACCGAGGTGCGGGGCGAGCTCGACTGGGTTCGCCGGCACGCGCTCATGCGCACCCACACCGCCATGCACGCCTTGTGCGGGGTCGTCTGGGAGCGGTACCGCAGTCCCGTCACGGGCGGGAACATGAAGCCGGGGGAGGGACGGCTCGACTTCGACCTCCCCGACTGGCAGGCTGACGACCGGGCCGTCATCGAGGAGGAACTCAATCGTCAGCTCGCGCTGCGGCGCACCGTGGAGATCGACTTCCTCCCTCGGGAAGAGGCCGACCGGGATCCGAGCCTCATCCGCACGAAGGTCAACCTCCTTCCGGCCTCGATCCGCACCGTGAGGATCGTGGACATCGTCGGACTCGATCGGCAGGCCGACGGTGGCACCCACGTGTCGGACACCGGTCAGGTCGGGATCGCTCGGATCGTCAAGGTCGAGTCGAAGGGCCGCGGTTTCCGACGGATCAGGGTCGCCGTCGCCGACGACCCTGAACCGTCCCCCTGATCGCGGCCGCACCCGGCTCCGTGTCGGCTCAACGATGCTCGCTGGCGACGTTCGCGGCGGCCTTGATCTGACGGACGACCTTGACGAAGAAGTCACGCATCCCCGCCTCGGCCACCCGATGCAGCGCTACCCGATCGACGATGGCCCCGAGACGCCCGAGGGGAGGGACGTAGGACGCCAGGAGCGAGATCATCGTTCGTTCCTCGTCGATCGGTTCGATCTCCAGATCCGCTTCGATGGACGGATGCAGGTCGTGGTGTTCGAGCGGATCCCAGCGCATGCGGAGGCGCGTGAGCGGGACGGGACCAGGGATGTCGATCGGCGGCTCCGCCGTGAACTCGATCTCGTCGACGAGGTGGAGCGCAGCGAGGTCGAAGCCGCCCCGAAGCGCGAAGCCCGCTTCCGCCAGATGAAGCCGCTTGGGTGACCGCAGCATCGGAACGTCCCCATCGCGCAGCACATGACGAACCCGCTGGTAGCCGGCGGGAACGGCTGAGTACAGCTGGATGTACTGCTCATGCATCGCGAACCCATGGAACCACGCCCACCGATCCGGGCGTAGGGCCGGTCGTCCCTACCTCCCGATCGGACGCCGCGAGCGACGCGATCGCGACACTTGGCTGCACGGAGCCCGGCGCGGTTCGTTCCCTCCATGAGACGGAGGACCCGACATGAGGACATCATCGAACCGGACAGGGCGCACCCACCTCGCGGTCGTGGCGCTCGTCCTCGGCATGATCGCCGCGGCCTGCGCAGGCGCTGCTCCGTCGACGCCGGGGGCGACGGACAGGACCACCGAGGCCGCCCCCGACACCTCCTTCACCATGTTCGACGGACGTCGAGCGAGCTTCGCCGACTACCGAGGCACCCCCTTGGTGGTCAACTTCTGGGCCTCGTGGTGCCCTTCGTGCATCGCCGAGATGGGGGCGGCGTTCCGGCCGGCGCAGCTCGCCCTCGGTGACCGCGTGGCGTTCCTGGGGATGAACCTGCAGGACGAACGGTCCCAGGCCAGCGCCCTGGTGGAGCGAACCGCCGTCCTGTTCGACCTCGCCGAGGACCCTGACGGCTCGCTGTACCTCGAGCTGGGGGGTCTCGGGATGCCGTTCACCGTCTTCATCGACGCGGACGGCAACATCGTCCGGCGCCACGACGGCGCCCTGACCGAGGGTCAGCTCGTCGACCTCATCGAGGAGCTGCTGTTGCCATGATCGACGCGCCGCTCGCCATCGCGTTCGCCGCCGGCCTGATCGCCACGGTCAATCCGTGCGGGTTCGCGATGTTGCCCGCGTACCTCTCGTACTTCATCGGCAACGCCGACGGAGAGGGTCCGCGGGGGGTCGGCCCGGCGCTCGCCGTCGGCGGGGTCGTCTCGGCCGGATTCATGGTCGTGTTCGGTCTCGCCGGCCTCCTCATCACCCTGGGTCTCCGGACGATCATCGGCTTCATCCCCTGGTTCGCCCTGGCCGTGGGGATCGGCGTCCTCGCCCTCGGGGTCGCGATGCTGGTGGGGTTCCGCTTGGAAGCGGCCCTCCCGCGAGCCAAACGAGGCGTCGACGGCCGCGGGCTTCGGTCCATGTTCGTTTTCGGCATGTCGTACGCCGTCGCCAGCCTGTCGTGCACCTTGCCGGTCTTCCTCACCGTCGTCGCCGCCCAAGCGACGCGGACGAACCTCGCGTCCGGTATCGCCACCTTCGTCGCGTATGGTGGAGGGATGTCCCTCGTCCTCATCGGCGTGACCGTCGCCTTGGCCGTCGGGCGGGAAGCGATCGTCGCACGCCTCAAGAGCTCGTTGCGCTACGTGCACACGGCCTCGGCGGTCGTCCTCATCGCGACGGGCCTGTACATCACCTGGTTCTGGGCGACGAACATCGCTTCGGGGGCGGGAGCGCTGAGCGGGTCGGGCCCGTTCCGGCTCGTCGAGGCGTCCTCCCAGTGGGCACAATCGACGATCGGACGGAACCCGCTGGCATGGAGCGTGGGACTGGTGGCGGTGATCGGCGTGGGCGTGGTCGTCCTCGCACGTGCGAACCGCGACCGTGAGGTCCAACCGGTGGGCGGCGGGCGTGGCGACTGAACTCGGAGCGGTCGGCGGCACCGCGGACGCGGCAACCGTCGGCCGGCGTCGGGCGCTCGGAGCCATCGCCCTCAGCCAGCTCCTCGTCCTGACCTTGTGGTTCTCCGCCTCCGCGGTGGCTCCGCAACTCCAGGATGCGTGGTCCCTGAGCAGTGGACAGGTGGCGGCGCTGACCTTGGCGGTTCAGATCGGCTTCGTGATCGGCGCGGTGGGGTTCGCGGTGACCGGTGTGGCCGACGTCGTTCCCGCCCGCCGGCTCTTCCTCGTCGCCGCTCTCGTGGGAGCCGCAGCGAACGCCGGCCTGCTCCTGGTGGGGCCAGACACGCTGGTGCTCGCGTTCGCGTTGCGCCTGGTGACCGGCATCGCGCTGGCGGGCGTGTACCCCAGCGGGTTGAAGGTGATGGCGGGATGGTTCCGGCGAGGGCGGGGGATGGCGTTGGGGGTGCTCGTCGGTGCTTTGACGGTGGGCAGCGCGGGACCGCACCTGATCCGCGGCGTCGGTTTCGACTGGCGCGGCGTCATCGTCGGCGCGTCGTTGCTGGCCGTCGCCGGGGCCGTGCTCTTGTACGGCACGGTCGTCGACGGGCCATACGAGACCCCTCCGGCCCGTTTCTCGTGGCGCCATGTCGCGTCGGTCGTCCGGAACCAGGGGGTGCGCCTGTCCACCTACGGCTACCTGGGCCACATGTGGGAGCTGTACGCGATGTGGACGTGGGCGGCTGCGTTCCTGACGGCCTCGGCGATCGCCCGCGGTGACGGCGTGGGTTGGGTACCGACGGCCACGTTCGCCATCATCGCGATCGGGGGCTTGGGATCGTGGCTGGCGGGAGTCGCGGCGGACCGGTGGGGCCGGACGGTCGTAGCCGGGGGAGCGATGGCCGTGTCGGGGGCATGCGCCCTGGCCACCTCCGTGTTGTTCGGCAGCCACCCGGCGATCGTCGTGGGCGTCTTCCTGGTGTGGGGCTTCTCGATCGTCGCGGATTCCGCCCAGTTCTCGGCCATGGTCACCGAGACGGCTGCTGCGTCCTACCGAGGGACCGCCCTGACGCTGCAGACCGGCCTCGGGTTCCTGCTGACGCTGGTCACGATCCGCGGCGTTCCGCTGCTGGCGGAGGCCATGGGCTGGCGATGGGCGTTCATGTGGCTCGCAGCCGGACCGGTGGTCGGGATCTGGGCGATGTGGATGCTGCGGCGCTCTCCGGCCCGTGCCCAGCTCGCCGGGGGCATCGGCTGACGGCCTGGGCGGGGAAGCTCGAGCGGTCGGCCGACCCGTCAGGCGGCGCTGGCGGAGAGCTGGATCTCGGCGGCGCGTCTCCCACGGTCGAACGCCTCGCGGGCGGCCTCGTTGGAGAGATCGAAGTCAAGGTCGGCGCGTACGGGCACTTCGACCACTCGCGCGCCGGCCTCGACCGGCCGTGGAAGCGAGTAGCGGGCGCGGATGCCGGCGACGACGGTGGATCGGGCGAGGGTGAAGGGTCCGGTGATGGCTTGGTGTTCGTGGCCGTCGTGTTCTCGAATCAGCCGGAAACCGAGGATCGGAAGGTCGCGCGGAGCGACACCGATCGGGTAGTTGGCGGCCATGGCGCCGTCGGCGACGACCACCCGATCGCCGGTCCGGGTGTCGACCACGGTCACCGGGGTGAAGATGAACGGCACCGCCGCCGACATCCGGAGAGCCCGGGCGACGGGGAAGCTCGCAGGATCGATGCCGTAGAGCGCGAGGTCGTCGGGGAGGACGATGCCGCGGCTGTGGCTGAGGTCGGTGGCGACGATCTTGAGGCGGTCGCCGGGCAGATCCGAGAACGTGCGGATCCCTTTGGCCTCGAGCAGCCGTCCCCAGACCCGTTCGAGTCGGCCGCTGCGGTACAGCCCCCGCCGCGTCAGCAGGGCGATGTGGCGTCCGATGAGCGGGATCTTCGATCCGGGGACCGCGTCGAGGAGCCCGGGCCAATCGACTGCGCACACCGACGAGGACATCTCGTCGGGTGAGTAGCCGGCGACGATGAGCGAGGCGACGAGCGCGCCTGCGGAGGTGCCGACGACGGTCGAGAACTCGAATCCTGCGTCGATGGCGGCGGCGGCCGCCCCTGCGAGGGCGATCCCGCGGACTCCGCCGCCTTCGAACACCGCGTTGACCTTCATGAATCGAACAACCGTCGACGGCCTCCGCGGCCCCGGAGAGTGTCGCACCGGTTACGGTTTCCGGGAACGTCTCGACCGTCCCGTGCGTTGGTGGAGACACGGGAGGTTCGTGATGGTCGACAACGCAGAGCAGCAGCATTTCGCCTGGCTCGCCCGCAGCTTCGGGCGCACCGACTATCTCCCGTTGACGGCCGACGACCTCGATGCGCTCGCCGACGCCGGCAGCTACGTGCAGAAGTACCCGGGCACGCATCTGTTCAAGGAGGGGACGCCTGCGGACGCCGCCTACGTCATCCAGGAGGGCGAGGCGGAGCTCTACCGGACGCGCAGCAGCGGCGCTCGGGTCGTTGTCGGTAGGGTCGGCTCGGGGTCGGTGATCGGGGACATCGCGATGTTCCAAGAGTCCCCGTACATCTCCTCGGCGCGGGCGACGACGCCGCTGACGGCGTTCCGCATCGAGCAGGCCAAGCTGCTTCCCATCCTGGTCGAGCGTCCGGTGATCGCCATGCGATGGCTCGTCGCCGGGCTGAATCAACTCGAGGCGACGCAACGCCGCGTCATCCGGCTGCTGCACCGGACCGTCAAGGAGCAGGTCGCGGAACTCGTCCTGGACGAGGCGGACCGTTTCGGGGAGGTCCATCTGAGTCAGACGAGCCTGGCGAACCTCCTCGGAGCGAGCCGCCAGTCGGTCAACCAGGCGCTGTCCGAGTTGCGTTCGACCGGGGCGATCGAGACGGGTTACCGTCGCGTCCGGGTCGTCGACCCGGGCCAGCTCGAGACGATCGTCGGCCGCTGAGTCTCGGGCCTCAGCGCCGGATCGCGATCCCGACGGCGGCGCCGCCGACCGCGCCGGCCACCGACAGCACGAGCGCTTCGACGACCGGGGAGGGGAACGGCTCGAGGGGCGGGCCGTTCATCGCGCCGAGGGCGGCGAGGGCGGCGGTGATCGCCAGGGACAGGGCTCCCGACATCACCGCGAGGGTCACCACCTGCGGCCTCGGCGCTCGGTCGAGGGCGGCGAGCAGGGGCGCCGCGCCGCCGACCAGCAGCGGCGCGAGATGGAAGGTGGTCCCCGGCCTGACGATCGCGACGACGATCCACAGGGCGCCGAGGCCGGCCGCCCAGCCGATGGCGGGGCGGAGGGATCGATCGCTCACGAACAACATGGTGTATCACAACGCCCCCGCCGGGCTCCTGTTCGAGGAAGGTCGGGAAGGTGACGATCGTGCGGAGGGACGGATCGGTTGTTTACGCACAGTGGTCGAGCGTGTACACTGGCTACGAGGTTGCGAACGGGCTCGCGACCCAGGGGCTCAACAGGGAAGGCAACGGGGGGCAACATATCATGGGGGAACGTTCGAAGGTCGCTGTCGTGGGCAGTGGCTACGTGGGGACGGTCGTGGCGGCGTGTCTGGCCAGCGTGGGTCGGGAGGTCGTCGGTGTCGAGATCGATCCGGAGAAACTGGCGAAGCTGCAGCGGGGTTCCGCGCCCTTCTTCGAGCCCGGGCTGACCGAACGCCTGCTCGACGGCGTCGAATCCGGGCGCCTCACCTTCACCGATGACTTCGAGGTGGCCCTGGAGGATTCCGAGATCGTCTTCCTGTGCGTCGACACACCGCCGGGAGAGACGGGACATCCGGACATGCGTTCGGTGACGGCGGCGGCGCGGTCGATCGGTCGAGCGATGCATGCGCCCCACATCCTGGTCACCAAGAGCACCGTTCCGGTCGGGAGCGGCAACTGGCTCGAGACGGTGATCGAGAACGAGCTGCCCGAGGGGATGGACCCCGAGGCGCTGGCGGTCGTGTCCAACCCGGAGTTCCTTCGGGAGGGCAGCGCCGTGGAGGACTTCCTCCATCCTGACCGGATCGTGCTCGGCGGCGATGTTCCCGTCGCGGTCGACAAGGTCGCCGAGGTGTACAAGCCGATCCTCGAGCAGGCGTTCCCCGGCGGCGACAAGACGAAACGGCCGGTCCTGGTGACGACGTCACGGTCGACCGCCGAGACGATCAAGTACGCCGCGAACGCGTTCCTGGCGACGAAGATCAGTTTCATCAACGAGATCGCCGGCATCTGCGAGGCGGTCGGCGCCGACGTGCAAGAGGTCGCCTACGGCATCGGGCTGGATTCGCGGATCTCGGATCGGTTCCTGAACGCCGGGCTCGGTTGGGGAGGATCGTGCTTCGGCAAGGACGTCCAAGCGCTCGCCGCGATGGCACGTGAGTACGGACGCGAGCCGCACATCCTCGAGGCGATCCGCCGGGTCAACGACGATCAGCGTGACATGGTGGTCCGGAAGCTGCAGAAGCACCTGCGCCCCTTGCGTGGACGCCGGATCGCGCTGCTCGGGCTGGCGTTCAAGCCGAACACCGACGACACCCGCGACGCTCCGGCCCTCACCATCGCCCGCTCGTTGATCGAGAAGGGCGCCATCGTCAAGGCGTACGACCCGATGGTGAAGGAGATCCCCGGCATCCCGGAGTTGAAGACGACGGCGGATGCGTACGCCGCGGTGGAGCGGGCCGATGCGGTGGTGCTGGTGACCGAGTGGCCCGAGTTCAGCGACCTCGATTTCGAGGCGGTCGCCGCCCGGATGAAGGGCCGGTGTTTCCTCGACGGGCGCAACGCCTTGGATCCGGCGACCGTGCGAGCCGCCGGCTTGAAGTACGAGGGTGTGGGCCGGGCGGACAGCCATCCGGTCTCGATGTTGGACTGATCGAAGGACGCGAAGTTCCGCCTACGCCACTACCGCGGCGAGCGGCTACCGTTCGGCGCGGACCAGGCTCGAGCGGAGGAGTGAGGACGTGTTCCGAGCAGTCATGAACGTCGACGTCGGCCGGGGTGCACGTCTGGGGCTGGCGCTCTCGATGATCGCGGCGCTGGTCGTGCTCGTACCGACCCAGGCTCGGGCCGCCGCGGTGCCCGGCACGGTGAGCTTCTCGGCGCCCACGAGTAGCACCTCGGAAGGCACCACTCCGCACTCTGTCGAGGTAGCTCTCACGGTCGGCCCGGGCAACACCTTGGATGCGAGCTTCAGTGTCGACGTCGCGGTGGTCGTCGGTTCGCCAGGTACTGCCACGGGCGGCGGTGTCGATTACACCTACGCGACCACCACCGTGACGTTCAATGCAGGCGACGACGACACTGCTCGACGCACGGTCGACATCGCCATCGTGGACGATTCCCTCGATGAACTCGATGAGACGATCGAACTCGAACTGACGAACCTCGTCAACACGACCGGAAGCAGCACGATCGGAGCCGGCGCCACGCACCAGGTGACGATCACTGATAACGATGCTCAGCCGACGGTGTCGATCGATGATCCGTCGGGGGTGGTCGAGGGCGGGAACGTGGTGTTCACGGTGTCGTTGTCGGCCACTTCGGGGAAGACGGTGTCGGTGAAGTATCAGACGGCGGACGATACTGCGGTGGCGCCAGACGACTACACGGCGATTCCGCTGACGAACCTCTCCTTCCTGCCCGGCGAGGTCACTAAGCAGATCTCCGTCACGACCGTGGACGATTCCCTCAATGAGGCGCCGGAGACGTTCACCGTAGAGCTGTCAGCGCCGACCAACGTCAGCATCCTCGATGGGACCGGTATCGGGACCATCACTGATAATGATGCTCAGCCGACGGTGTCGATCTCTGACGTCTTGGTGAGTGAAGGTGCTCCCGCCCAGTTCACGGTGTCGTTGTCGGCCGCTTCGGGGAAGACGGTGTCGGTGAAGTATCAGACGGCGGACGATACTGCGGTGGCGCCAGACGACTACACGGCGATCGGGCTGACCACTCTCGTGTACTCGCCGGGGCAGACGGTCAAGACGATCTCGGTGTCGACGGTCGATGATGCGGTCGACGAGGCGACCGAGACGTTCACCGTGTCGTTGTCGAATCCGGTGAATGTCTCGATTCTCGATGGGACTGGTACCGGCACGATCACCGACAACGACGCTGCGGGGGTGACAATCACCGAGTCGGGTGGCTCGACCGCGGTGACCGAAGGGACCGGGTCCGACACCTATATGGTGGCGTTGACCTCGCAGCCAACCTCCAACGTGACCATCAACATCTCGTCGGGGACCCAGCTCTCTACGGATAAGGCGTCGTTGCTGTTCACGTCGGGGAACTGGAGCAATCCGCAGACGGTGACCGTCACTGCCGAGGATGACACCGTGGTGGAAGGATCCCACAACGCGACGATCACCCATGCGGCGGTGTCGAGCGATCCGAACTACAGCGGCATCGCGGTAAACCCGGTCAACGTCACCATCACCGACAACGACTTCACCGTCGCGTTCGTCGATCCTTCGAGCGCCGCCAACGAAGGCAACTCGGGGTCGACCCCTGTCGCCATCGACGTCGTCATCGACACCGGCGGCCAGAACCTGGTGACGGCCGCGACCGTCGACGTGGCGCGGACCGGGGGGACCGCCACGTCGGGGACCGACTTCGCGTTCTCGACGACCCAGGTCACCTTCCCCGCAGGGTCACCCGACGGTACGACCCGGAGCGTGACGGTGACCGTCAACGGCGACACGGTGGACGAGGCGAACGAGACCGTCGTGCTCTCCCTGCAGGGCCCGTCGTCGGGAGGGACGATCGTGTCCCCATCGATCCATACCTTCACGATCAACGACGACGACGGACCTCCCACCGTGTCGATCGCCGCCGCGTCCTCGGTGACCGAGGGGCCGGCGAAGACCCTCACGTTCACGGTGACGCTGCTCCCGGCGTCGGGCCAGACGGTCACGGTCGGCTATTCGACCCAGGCCACCCCCGGCACGGCGACCGCAGGCTCCGACTACACGGCCACCTCCGGCACCCTCACGTTCACCCCCGGCCAGACCTCGAAGACGGTCGTGGTACCGGTCCTCGACGACACCGTCGACGAGATCGCCGAAACGGTGAACGTCAAGCTGACGAGCGTCACGAACGCCCTCGCCGGAACCACGCTGGCGAGCGGCGTGATCAACGACAACGACAACGTGGCGCCGGTGATCACCGCAGGCACGACCTCCACTCTGAGCGGCAGCCCCAAAGCGTCGTTCATGGTCGGCGAGACGGTGAAGTACACCCTGGATTTCACCGACCCGGGCCTCGCCGACGCCCACACGCTGACCATCTCGTGGGGTGACGGGACGGCCAACGAGATCGTCCCGTTCCCGGCCGGCGCCCGCACGATCAGCCGGACCCACACCTATTCGGCGATCGGCTTCTACACGATCTCCGCCACGGTGGCCGACGGTGACGGCGGCACGAGCGACCCCAAGAACAACTTCGTCATCGTCGAGAACACCGCCGGAGGCGGCGGCGATCATCGCATCGTGCTCGTCGACCCCACCCAGGGTCTGTGGCATCTGTTCGACGCCGCCGGGGTGGAGGTGGATTCGTTCTTCTTCGGGAACCCGGGTGATTACCCGATCATGGGGGACTGGGACGGCGACGGGGTGGAGACCCCGGGCATGTACCGCCAGTCCGACGGGTACGTGTACCTGCGCAACTCGAACTCCCAAGGGGTGGCGGACATCCGGTTCTTCTTCGGGAACCCGGGGGATGTGCCGATCGCCGGGGACTTCGATGGTGACGGGTTCGACACGGTGTCGATCTGGCGTCCGTCGGAGGGTCGGGTGTTCATCATCAACGAACTCGGCAAGAACGACGGGGGCCTGGGGGCGGCCGAGTTCGACTACTACTTCGGCAACCCGGGCGACAAGCCGTTCGTGGGGGACTTCGACGGGGACGGCAAAGAGACCGTCGGGTTGCATCGGGAATCCACCGGGTTGGTGTACTTCCGCAACTCGCACACCCAAGGCGTCGCCGATGCCCAGTTCATCTACGGCGATCCGGGGGACCGGATCGTGGCGGGTGATTGGAACGGTGACGGGATGTTCTCCCCGGCCCTGTTCCGACCCTCGGACACCACGATGTACTTCCGGTTCACCAACAGCCAAGGCGTCGCCGACGA
>JALVQZ010000286.1 GCA_027036355.1 Acidimicrobiia bacterium
GAGAAGCCGATCCTCCGGACGAGCCCTGCATCGGCGAGCCCGAGCACCGTCTCGACGACGGTCGCCTCTCCGGCTTCGGCTCCATGCTGGGTGGGCGACGAGTGTAAGAGCACGGTCGCCGCGAGGCCTGCCCTGGCAGCTACTTCGATGAACACTTCCGCTCCCGGAGGGAAACCGCTCACGACCACCGTGTCGATCGAATGGTCCCGCATCTCGGTCGCGAGCTGCGAGCCCCACTTCGCCAGGTCCGCGACTTCGACGATCGGGACCTGGAAGCTGTAGGTGGCTCGGCGTACGCCCCGCCAGTCGGGATGACAGACGGCGATGACACCGCCGTTCGGGGCGTCCGGAGCGTCCCACGAGCCGAACGAGTAGATCGGCGGACGGGTCGGAGGCGGCGATCGGCGACGGAGGCGATTACGCATGGAGGAGCTCCTCCATGGCCGCGACCGATCGCTTCGAGGCGGTGCCGTCTCCGTACGGACTCGGGATGTCGGCGAGACGGTCATGGAGGTCGGCCAGGGTGTCGAGCCAGGAGCGGGCGAGGTCCCCGATCGCGGGGCCGGGAAGGACGCGTTCGGCGAAGGTGCCGATCACCTCGGGTCGTTCGGTCGACCGGCGAACCACGATCAACGGGCGTTTGTACACCGACGTCTCCTCCTGGACACCTCCCGAGTCGGAGATCAGCAGAGCGGCCTCGGCACCCAGGGAAAGGAACTCGCGGTAGCCGATGGGCTCGACGACCCGCAGGGGAGCGAGGAGCGACCCGAGACCTTGGGCGTCGATGCTGGCCATCGTGCGGGGATGGAGCGGGAGCACGACGGGAAGCGGAAGCGCCCCCAGCTCGCGAAGGATCGTGGCCAGGACGTCGGGGTCGTCGACGTTCTCGGGGCGATGGAAGGTGCTCAGGATGAACGCCGAGGGCTCGACCCCGTACCCGTCGAGGAGCGCTCTGCGCTCGGTCGCGGGCGGGAGGAGCTCGTGGACGGCTTCGACGACCGTGTTGCCGGTCACGACGATCCGGTCCTCGTCGATGCCTTCGGCCAGGAGGTTCGCCCGGTTCACCTCGGTCGGGGAGAGGAGCAGATCGGCGAGATGGTCGGCGACGACCCGGTTGTGCTCTTCGGGCATGCGACGGTCGTACGAGCGCAGCCCGGCTTCCACGTGGACGAGCGGCACCTCGGCGGCGTTCGCGGCGATGGAGGCCGCCAGCACCGTGTTCGTGTCCCCCTGGACGACGACGGCGTCGGGTCGGCGAGTGGCGAGGAGCCCGTCGAGGCGCTCCACGGCCAGACCGATCTGCGTGCCGCGTCGTTCGCCACCGATCCCCAGGTGAACGGCCGGCTCCGGCAGGCCGAGCTGGCTGAGGAAGATCTCGCTCAGGTTGCCGTCGTAGTGCTGGCCGGTGTGGACGATCGACGCCGCGTCCCCGAGCAGCCGGACGATGCCGGCGAGCTTGACGATCTCGGGCCGGGTGCCGAGCACGACCATGACGTCACGCGTCTCGATGGCGGATGCGGGTGTGGGCATGATCCTCCGGGTGCAGCGTGGCGGTCGGCCTACCCTGCGGGCGGCATGATACGGCTTGTGACCTGGACGGCGCAGTTGGCGCTGCTCGCGCTCGCCTCGTACAACGCGGTGACGGCACTGTGGGGCTGGCCCGATCGTCCCCGCGCCCGGGAAGGGTCCCGGCGCCGCCGGTTCCGGGTCGTCGTCCCCGCTCACGACGAGGCCGCGGTCGTGGGCCGGATCCTCACCGACCTTCGCGCCCTGGACTACCCCGACGACCGGTACGAGGTGTGGGTCGTCGCCGACCGGTGCACGGACGACACCGCGGGGGTCGCCGAGACGATGAGCCGGGTCGACGTCCGGGCCGACGGCGAGGGAGGCAAGGGCGCCGCGCTGGCTTGGCACCTGGGCCGTCATCCCCTCGACGACGACGAAGCCCTCGTCGTCTTCGACGCCGACAACCGCGTTCCGCCGACGTTCCTTGCACGGGCCGCCGACGAACTGGATGCCGGCCATGCCGTGCTGCAGGCGTACCTCGACGTCTCCAATCCCGACGCGTCGCCGCTGGCGACGGCATCGGCGCTGTCGTATTGGGCGGGGAACCGGATGGTGCAGCTCGCTCGCACGAACCTCGGATGGTCCGCCGACCTGGGAGGCACCGGCATGGTGCTCACCGCAGAGGCGCTAGCGGCCGCGGGAGGCTTCGGGGACTCGCTCACCGAGGACCAGGAGCTCGGTGCTCGCCTGGCGTTGGCGGGGCTCCCGGTCGTGTGGTTGCACGACCTGCGCATCTTCGACGAGAAGCCGACGGAGGTATCGGCGGTGGTCGGCCAGCGTGCCCGATGGATGGCCGGGCGCCGGTCGGTGGCGTTGCGGTACCTCCCCGAGCTGTGGTCGGCGGCGGTCCGGCGGCGGTCGCCGGCGCTGTTCGATCAGGGCCTCCGGTTGGCTCAGCCGAGTCGGACGCTCGTGGCCGGGATCACGACCCTGCTCGCCGTCGCTGCGGCCATGACGTCCAGTCCGCTCCTGTTGCCGTGGCCGGTGCTCACGGCGGCGGCCGCCGTCCAGATCGCCGAACCGGTCCCGTTCCTCGCCAGAGACGGTGTGCCGGCCCGGTATCTGGTGCGGTACCCGCTGCTGGCCGCCCTCGGCGTGCTCTGGATCCCGATCCGGGTCGTCAGCGGCCGGGTCGCCGGCTGGTACCACACGCCCCATGGAGGGGACGAGGTCAGCCCTCGAGCGCCTTCCTGACCGGCGTGGGGCCGCGCAGGAGACCGCCGATGAGGCCGATCCCGTAGGCCAGGTGCATGATGGCCGCCGCCAGGAACGTCTCGACGGGCGGACCGTCTCCGGTGGCGGCGACCCAACCGACGAGCCCGGCCCAGGCGGTGACGACCGCCGCCAGCAGCCAGGGTCGGCCGAAGGCGGCGAGCACGACGCCGGCGCCCAACGCCACGATCAAGGCGAGGGGGGCTAGCGGCCGCCACGACGGGAACCGTCCATTGGCCCATAGCATCTCGGCCTTCCCCCGTCCGTACGCCAGGTACTGGCGCCACAGGCGGCCGGGGCGATCTCTGGGGGTGTACCGCGACACGATGGCGGGGTCGACGACGACGGTGCGCCCGGCGGCGCGCCAGCGGTGGTAGAAATCGGCGTCCTCGGCCGCTCCGGAGGGGAAGGAGCGGAACCCGCCCGTGGCCAGGAAGTCGTCGCGCCGGAACGCGCCGAGGTACACGGTGTCGACCGTCTCGGGTTCCTCGGCGTGATGGAACCGCGCCGGTCCCATGGTGAGCGGCGAGTTCATGGCGGCCGCGACGCCCCGGCCGAACCGGTTCGCACCCACCGGGTTCATCCTGCCTCCGGCGGCGTCGGCGCCGGCGGCCAGCGCCGCGACGGAGCGTTCGACGTAATCGGGGGCGTAGACGGTGTGGCCGTCGGCTCTGACGAGGATCTCCCCGGAGGCGAGTTCGGCTGCCCGGTTGAGGCCAGGGGACTGGCGACGCTGCGGGTTGTCGACGACCCGCACCCGTCCGTCGGTGCGTCGTTGCCACGCTTCGAGGCGATCGCGGGTTCCGTCCGTCGAACCTCCGTCGGCGACGATGATCTCGAGGGGTCCGTCGTAGCGCTGATCGAGGAGGGAGGCGAGGACGGCGTCGATGGTGGCCCGCTCGTCGAGGACGGGCAGGATGATCGAGACCGCAGGGTGGGACATCCGGGCGAGGTTAGCTGTGGCCGATGGATGCCGAAGTGGGGTGCCTGCCGGTATCGTTCCCCACCGATGTCCACACCACCCCCCGCTTCGGGAGCGGTCGCTCCGACGACATCTTCCGCCATGGGGACCACCGCCATCGTGGTGGCGACCGCCTGGAGCGCCGTCACCGTCTACGTGTTCGAGGTGATCGCCGGCCGAACCCTCGGCGCCGACGACTTCGCGCCGATCGGTGTGATCTGGACCGTCGGGTTCCTCGGGTTCACCGTGCTGCTCATCCCCGTCGAGCAGCTCATCACGCGCCAGCTCGTCCTTGCCCAGGGAGACCATCGGCATCTCGGATCCAGCCTTCGACCGGTCGGCCTGGTGATCGTGGCCGTCATCGCGGGAACCGTCGGCTTCGTGGCGCTCACCGTCGAACGGTTCTTCGCTGGGGCCACGGCCTTCGTCGCCGTTGCCTTGGGACTCGCCGTCGCTCGGTCGATCGTCGCCGTCGTACGAGGGTTCCTGGCGGGTCGACGCCGATTCCACGCCTACGCCGCCGCCATCGCCCTCGAAGCCACGGCGTTGGTGGCACTGGGAGGGCTGGCCGCGATCCTTCGACCGACCGCCGTCGGGTTCGGCGTGGCGATGGCGCTGGCGCCGCTCGCCACCCTGGCGACGATGCCGTTCCGCCGGAGACCCCCGGCGCAGGAGGTGGGAACCGTCATCCAGGTGGGAGCGGCGACCTTCCTGGGATGGTTCGTGCTCGCCAACGCCGGATCCCAGTTCATCCTGGCTGGAGGGCCCATCGTCGTCGGGTTGCTGGGCGGCAGCGCCGCGGCCATCAGCATCTACTTCATCACGTTCACGTTGTTCCGCGGCCCGATGACCTCGTCGTACAACCTGCTGGCGCGGGTCCTTCCCGACTTCACCGAGATGGCCCGTTCCGGAGCGAACGACCGTCTCGACCGGTGGGCGATCCTCCTGGGTGTCGGGGGCGCGGTCCTGGCCGTCGTCTTCGCGGTGTCGGCGGCCATCCTCGGTCCATGGGTCATCGAGGTCCTCTACGGCGCCGAGTTCGCCCCGACGCGACTCGTCGCGGCCCTCGGCGCGGCCGGCGTCGGTGCAGGTCTTGCGGGGTTGTTCACCGCGCAGATCTTCGTGGCGAGAGGAGCGACCCGGTGGCTGGCTCTGGCCTGGGGAGCGGCCCTGGTCGCCGCGGGGCTGGCGGTGTGGCTCATCGCCGGAGAACCGATCGTCCGGGTGGCCGCGGGCTTCGTCGTGGGGGAGGTGACGGCGCTTGCGGCCTTGACCGCCTTCGCCGTCGCCGGGACGTCCCGATGACCGTGACCGTCGTCGACTCTCCGCTTCCGACGCTCGTCCGAGTGCGCCGGTGGGTCTTCCTGGCGATGGTCGCCGTTCTCCCTCTACACACGGTCTTCGTGCACCGCTGGATCGCTTGGAAGCCGTTCCTCGTGTTGCTGATCGTCGTCGTCGGCATCGACGCCGCCATCGGGATCCGCACGCGGCGGTGGCCGTGGGATCCGTGGATCTCGGGGGGCGCCGCCGTGTTCCTCCTGGCGGTCGCCGCCGGATGGCCCGTCTCGGAGTTCCACGGTCGTTTCCTGCGGCTGTTCCTCGCCCTCGGGGTGGGGATCGCGGTGATGCTGGTCGTGGCCAAGGCGTTCGAGGAGCCCCGGATGTCCGACCGGGTGCTCCGGGTGGTGTTCTGGTCGGCGGCCGCGCTGGGCGTGACGGGGTTCGTCCTGGCGGTCGTGGCCGTCGGTGCGACCGGCGGCGCACCCATCGAGACGATCGATCGGCTCCCCTTCGTCGCCCGGGTGTTCAAGCCGGCGTACCTCACCGAGGGGTTCCTGGCCGTGACCAACTGGCATCAGGACCCGGGCTATGCGGCGGCCTGGACCAACCTGTGGGCGGCGCTGGCGCTGGTGGCGGCGGTCCGCGACCTGGGGTCACGACGATGGTGGATCGACGGTGGCGTCGTCGGCTCGTTGGCGGTGGCCACGTTCATGACCATGAGCCGCACCGGATGGATGGGGTTCGTCGCGGCGATGGCGATCACGTCGGTCGTCCTCGTCGTGAAGGATCGTGTCCCCGTGGTCCGCATCGGACGTTTGGCGGTCGCCGCTGCAGGAGTCGCCGTCGTGCTGGTCGGGTTCCTGGCCGCGGTCGATCGTGCCGGTGTCGGAGCGGACCTGGCCACGGAGGTCGCGTTCCGTCTCGATCAGAACATCACCCTCGACGCCGGCGACGCCGGTCGTCTCGGCAGCGACCTCGGGGTCGTCGACGCGCGACGGATCGTGTGGCCGTGGTACGTCGAGGCGTTCCGGACCCATCCGGTGCTCGGTATCGGACTCGGCACCGGATGGGCGCTCGAGGGTGTCCAGGAGCCGCACAACCTGGGTCTGGAACTGCTCGGTGAGACCGGGCTCGTCGGGTTCGCCGGGTTCGTGCTCCTGGCCGGGACCGTCGTCTGGCGGGGTCGGGGCACCCTCGGAGCCGTCGCCTTGGCCGTGGCGCTCGTCGCCGCGTTCACCCAGACGGTCCTGTTCGAGCCGACCCTGTGGTTCGCGGCGGGCCTGTACGTGGGGGGAGCGGGTTCGTCAACGGACCGTCACGAGCTGGAGGATCCGGTCCACCGCCTCGGCGACGGCCGTACGGGCTGAGGCGAGGACCTCCTGGGGCCTGGGGAGGTCGGTTCGACCTTCGAGGGCTCGGGCGAGGCCGGCGACGTAGGCGTCCCGGATCATCGTGGCGTAGTTGACCTTGCGGAAGCCGAGGTCGATGAGGCGGTGGACGTCCTCGGCCGGGAGCCCGGTCGTGCCGTGCAGCACCAGCGGTGTGTCGCCGCGATCCGCGACGAGCCGGTCGACCAGCGTCCAGTCGATCGACGCCTCTCCGCCTCGTCTGCCGTGGACGGTGCCGATGGCAGGGGCGAACAGGTCCGGCCGGGCCTCGCGAAGGAACCGGGTCGCTTCGTCCGGCCGGACGTTCTCGGCGATGGACGCCTCGCCGGGGTCCTCCTTGCCGCCGATGGCGCCGAGCTCGGCCTCCACGGATGCGCCCACCGCATGGGCGCGTTCGACCACGGACCTGGTCACGGCGATGTTGTCGGCCAGAGGGAGCGCCGAGCCGTCGAACATGACCGAGCGGACCCCGACGGCCAACGCCCGATCGATCGCGGCGGGATCGTCGGCATGGTCGAGGTGGGGTGCGACACACACGCCGTGGCGCCGGCGGGCGAGCTCGATGGAGTCCCGGAAGTGCTCCATGCCCAGGTACGAGTCGATCGACGCCGGAGTGGACGACAAGAACGCGCAGACATCGGATGCGGTGAGCCGGCGGCACACGGCATCGACGATGTCGGGGTTCCCTCCGGCCACGTCGATGCACGGCACGGCGCGCTGGCCGCGGGATGACGCCGCGTCGAGGATCTCGAACCCGGACAGGGAGTTCATCGCAGATCGGTCCCGTCGTAGCGTCGCAGCGCTTCCTCGTAGTCCTCGGGGAAGTCGATCTCGATCGACAGGCGCGTGCCGACCTCCACGATGTCGGCCGGAACGCCCTCGTCGATGAGCTGCTGGACGACGACCTCGAAGTACTCGTCCGCCTTGCCCTCGACCTCGACGAATCGCCTGACGAGTTCCGCAGCCCGAGGGGCGATGCCCGGGCCGACCTTGAGGAGACCGATGAACTCCCCTTGTCCTCGTTCGTTCGGCATCGTCTTGGAGATCTCGACCACCTTGTGGTCCTCGTCGAGTCGCACCTTCATCTCCTCGTCGACAGGTCGGTCCTTCCTCTCGACGACGAGGACGAGCTCGCCGGGGTGTCGGACCAGATCGCCGAAGATGGTGGGCTCGAAGTAGGTGTCCGCATGCATGTAGTAGAAGCCGGGCTCCATGTGGTCGGCGGCGAAGTACGCCGAGCCGAGGACGTTGGTGCGATCGTAGAAGGGGTTCCGAACGAAGGTCGCTCCAGACGATGCCAGCTCCCGTTCCACGTACGGGGCCCGGTATCCGGTCACGACGACGATCTCGTTCGGGTTGGCCGACCGGACGGTGTCGAGTTGGTGCTCGATGATCCGTTTGCCGCCGATCCGCAGGAAGCTCTTGGGTGAGCCGTCGGTCACTTCGGCGATGCGGGTACCGCGTCCTGCGGCAAGGATGATGACGTTCATGTCGGGTTCGGCTCCATGGCTCGCTCGAGGATCAGCATGAGGTCGGCGTTCGGTGTCCACCATGGGTCGTTCTCCAGCGTTCCAGACGTCGCTTCGGCGAGGTCCCGGAGATCGTCGGGTTCCACACCCAGGTCCCGCAGGCCCGGTTGGAGGCCGATCGACCCCATGAACGTGCCCACGGCCAGGACGATGTCGGAC
>JALVQZ010000287.1 GCA_027036355.1 Acidimicrobiia bacterium
TCGTCGGTGAGATCTCCCCCGGCCAGCTCCAACGGTGGGGGCTCGACCCGCACGTGCACGGCGGACGGAAGGACCCGCTCGCCGATGAGGGCGGCTCGGGCTTCGCCGGCGACGTAGAGGGAGCCGGCCACCACGACGGCGCCGTCGGGACCTGCCGTCGCCGTGGCGTCGGCGACCGCGGCGGCGACGCCGTCCACGACCCTGGCCGGAACCCCGAGCCGTTCGCCGACGGCGTCGGCGATGCTCGCCGCGTCGATGGCGGCGACGTCGTCGGGCGCGGTGGCCACCACCTCCCCCACGAGGCCTTCGAGCGGGCTCACGAGCCGAGCGACGTCCCGATCGCCGCGCATGCCGATGACGAGGGTCCATCGGGTGCTGGGGAACTCCATCGCCAGGGTGTCGGCGAGACCGGCGAACCCCTGGGCGTTGTGGGCGCCGTCGACGATCGTCAGCGGCGCCCGGCTCACCACCTCCAACCGGCCGGGCGACGTGACCCCGGCCGCCGCGGCATGGAGCGCGTCGACGTCCAGCGCGTGCCCGAGGAAGGTCTCGGCGGTGGCGACCGACGTGGCCAGATGCTCGACCTGGTGCCGGCCGTGGAGGGCCAGGTAGACCTCTTCGTAGTCGGCGTAGGTGCCCGCCAGGTCGGCGGTCCATCCGCCGACGGCGATGGCTGCGTCGACGACCGAGAAGTCCGTCGGGTAGCGGACCCAGCGGGAACGGGTCTCGGCCACCCTGGCGGTGATCGGGCCCTCCGCGGCCGGGGGCAGCGGTCCGGTCACGAGGGTTCCCTCGTGACCGACGATGGCGGCCTTCTCCGCGGCGATGGCGGCCACCGTGTCGCCGAGGTAGGCCGTGTGGTCGATGTCGATCCCGGTGACGACCGACACCGCCGCGTCGACGACGTTGGTGGCGTCGAGGCGCCCGCCGAGTCCCACCTCGACGACGGCGACGTCCACCGCCTCGGCCGCGAAGACGCTGAACGCCAGGGCGGTGGTCAGCTCGAAGTAGGTGGGACCGTCGTCGTGGCGCCGTTCGTACTCGGTGACGGTCCAGGCGATCTCGTCGACCGCCTGGGCGAACCGGTCACCCGAGATCGGGGTGCCGGCGATCGCGAACCGCTCTTCGATGCGGTGGAGGTGGGGGGAGGTGTACGTCCCGACTCGCAATCCGTGGGCACCGAGGATCTCGGTGATGATCCTGGCGGCGGTCGTCTTCCCGTTGGTGCCGGCGATGTGGATGACGGGGTAGGCGCGATGCGGGTCGGCCAGGTAGTCGAGCAGACCGGTGATGCGGTCCAGACCCGGCGATACGCCGCGGCCGATCCGCTCGGCGAGGAACGCTTCGGCGGCGGCACGGTCGGCGATCGTCGGGACCTCGGTCACGGTGCTCCGAGCTCGGCGAGTTGGGCGCGCAGTTTCGCGAGCCGGGCCTCGGCCTCGCCGGCCTTCGTTTCCTCCTTGGCGACGACGTCGGCAGGTGCTCGAGATCGGAAGTCGTCGTTGGCCAGCTTCCGGCGGGCGCGGTCGAGGGTGTCTTCGACCTCCTCGATCGCCTTGACGATCCGGCGGCGCTCGGCGTCGAGGTCGACCAGGCCCGCCATGGGGATGTACCCCTCGACCGGGCCGGCGTGGATCCTGGTGTGGCCACGGGGTTCCTCGGGCGCCTCCCCGTAGACGACCTCGGCGTTGGCGAGGGCGCCGAACTGGGCCTCCCACCACGGCTCGGAGACGCGCTCGGTGTCGACGAGCCGGACCGGGATCGGCGTCTTCGGGGAGATCTGGTGGTCGGAGCGGAACCTGCGGATCCCGCCGACGAGGTCCTTGAACACCCCGACCGACCGGGGTCCGCGGACCGGCGGCGGCGATGGCCACGACGCGGTGATCAGGAGGGTCCCGTCGCCGAGCTCGCTCCACAGCTCCTCGGTGAGGTACGGCACGGCCGGGTGGAAGAACTTCAACAGGTCGCGCAGAACGACGCCGAGCGTCCGGCGCGTGGTCGTCTCCCTGTCGGGATCACGCAGCGGCGACTTGGCGAGCTCGATGTACCAGTCGAACACCTCCGACCACGCGAAGTTGTACAGGAGCCCGTAGGCGTCGGAGAACCGGTACTCGTCGAGGAGCCGGTCGAACTCTTCGGCCGTGGCCGCCAGCCGTTCGAGGATCCAGGCATCCTCCGGCCCGGGGTCCTCCGGGTAGCCGCCGTCGACGGGGACGCCGGTGATCTCCTCGTGCTCGACGGCGAACCGGACGGCGTTCCACAGCTTGTTCCCGAAGCGGCGGGCAGCGTCGATCCATTGCTCGTTGAGGGGGATGTCGTGGCCCGGCGCGGCCGATTGGATGAGCGCCAGGCGCACGGCGTCGGCGCCGTAGTCCGCGACCAGTTCGAGGGGGTCGAGGGCGTTGCCGGTGGACTTGGACATCTTGCGCCCTTCGGCGTCGCGGACCAGACCGTGGATGACCACGTCGGGAAAGGGCGCCTCGCCGGTGAAGTGGAGCCCCATCTTGATCATCCGGGCCACCCAGAAGTAGATGATGTCGAAGCCGGTGACCATGACGCTCGTGGGGTAGTACCGCTCGTAATCCGGGGTCTCGTCGGGCCAGCCCATCGTCGAGAAGGGCCACAGCGCCGACGAGAACCAGGTGTCGAGCACGTCCTCGTCGCGGTGCAGCTCGGTACCGCCGCACGCCGGGCAGGCGTCGGGGTCGTCCATGGCGACGATCGTCTCCCCGCAGTCGTCGCAGTACCACGCCGGGATCTGGTGGCCCCACCAGAGCTGGCGGGAGATGCACCAGTCGCGAAGGTTCTCCATCCAGTGGAAGTAGTTCTTCTCCCAGCGTTTGGGCACGAAGCGGATGGTGCCGTCGGCCACCGCCGCGATGGCGGGTTCCACGAGCGGCCGGACCTTGACGAACCACTGCAGCGACAGCATCGGCTCGACGACGGTCCCGCACCTCGAGCAGTGGCCGACCGAATGGTGATGTTCCTCGACCCGTTCGAGGAAGCCGCGTTTGGCCAGGTCGTGGCGGATGACCTCGCGGGCTTCCATCCGGTCCATGCCGACGTACTCGCCGCCTTCGTCGGTGATGGTGCCCTCCGTGTCGATGACCTGGATCGGCTCCAGGTCGTGGCGGCGGCCGATCTCGAAGTCGAGGGGATCGTGGGCGGGGGTCACCTTGACGGCTCCCGTCCCGAAGGTCGGGTCGACTTCGGCGTCGGCGACGACGGGGATCTCCCGTTCCATCAGCGGCAACGTGACGGTCTTGCCGACGGCGCCGGCGTAGCGCTCGTCGTCGGGATGGACCGCCACCGCGGTGTCGCCGAGCATCGTCTCGGGACGGGTCGTGGCGACGACGACCGCGCCGGAGCCGTCGGTGAACGGGTAGCGGATGTAGCTCAGCTCCCCGATCTCGTCTTCGTGTTCGACCTCGATGTCGGACAGCGCCGTGTGGCACCTCGGACACCAGTTGATGATCCGGTCGTCACGGTAGATGAGCCCTTCCTGGTAGAGGGTCACGAAGACGGTGCGGACGGCCTTGGACAAGCCCTCGTCGAGGGTGAATCGCTCCCGGGACCAGTCGGTGGAGAAGCCCATGACGCGCATCTGCTCGGTGATGCGGTTGCCCGACCGCGCCTTCCATGCCCAGACCTGCTCGACGAACCGCTCCCGGCCGAGGTCGTGGCGGCTGGTGCCCTCCTTGGCGAGTTCCCGCTCGACGACGTTCTGGGTGGCGATCCCCGCATGATCCATGCCCGGGAGCCACAACGCCGCGTAGCCCTGCATGCGCTTCCGGCGGATGATGACGTCCTGGATCGACATGTCGAGGGCGTGGCCCATATGGAGGACCCCGGTGACGTTCGGTGGCGGGATGACGATGGAGAAGGGCTCGCCATCGGGGTTGACCTCGGGGCGGAACGCACCGGCTTCCTCCCACACGGGGTACCAGCGAGGTTCGATGTCGGCGGGTTCGTAGGTGGGTTGCATGGTCACGTCCGGGAGCGGGCTGCGGGACCCTCGGCGGGTCGGGGCCGGAAGTGTACCCGCGCGGAGGCCCGGGGTTGCCCCCGGGCCTCTCGAGCCTTCCCCCTACCGTGCGACGGAGCAGGGACGCCGGGAGTCCCCCCACGAACTCCCGGCTCCCCCACATTCCCCCTGCTTGCCCGAACCGTTCCCTGCCGCACCCATCGCGGGTGTCCCCCCACAAGGACCTGGTCCTTCCGCACAGGCAAGGCCACCATATGCCCACCCTGCGTGGTTGCCTAGACACAAAGCGTGCCGAACAGGGTGACTAGTCACCTGCCCCCGTCCCGCCGCGATGCGCCGACGACTAGGTTCGTGACCCACCGACGAAGGGAACCGCGATGATCCGCATCGAGGCCGAACTCCTCATCCCCGGGCGCGGCGAGCCCGTGAGCCCGGGCACCGTGGTCCTGGACGGCCCCCGGATCGTCTACGCCGGAGACCGCAGCGGCGCACCGCCGACCCCGGGCGCCGACGTCACCGAGGTCGCCACCGTGCTCCCCGGCCTGTGGGAATGCCACGGCCACTTCTTGGGATCACCCGTCGCCGACCTCGAACGGATCGCCACGATGCGGCCCGTGACGATGGCCGCCCGAGCCACCGCCGACGCCGCGGCGACCCTCGCCGGCGGCGTGACCAGCGTCCGCGAGGTCGGCGGGTTCGGCCTGGACCTCGCCCCGGCGATCGCCGAGGGACGGGTGCCGGGCCCGACGATCCACGGCGCCGGCGCCATCCTCTCGACCACCGGCGGACATGCCGACATCCACGGGCTCTCGCTCGATTTCGTCCACTCCCTCGACCATCGCGGGTTGACCTTCTCCGAGCTGTGCGACGGGGTGCCGCAGTGCCTCACCGCCGTCCGCAAGCAGCTCCGCAGGAACGCCAAGGTCATCAAGATCTGCGCCTCGGGTGGCGTCCTCAGCGAGGTCGATCATCCGATCCACCAGCAGTTCTCCGGCGACGAGCTGGCGGCGATCGTCGCCGAGGCCCACCGCGCCGAACGGGTCGTGGCCGCCCACTGCCACGGCAAGCCGGGCATCATGGCCGCCCTCCGCGCCGGGGTGACGACGATCGAGCACGGCTCGTACCTCGACGAGGAGGCCGCCGACCTGATGCTCGAGACGGGGGCGGTCCTCGTCCCGACCCGGTTCGTCGTCGAAGAGCTCCTCGGCATGGAGGACGCGCTCCCCCGGTACGCCTACGAGAAGGGGGTCATGATCGCCGACCGGCACGCCGAGGCGATGAAGATCGCGGTCGCCAAGGGCGTCCCGATCGCCATGGGTACCGACATCTTCGTCTCCGGTCCGTCCTACGGTCGGAACGGTCGGGAGATCCGCCACCTCCAGGATGCGGGCATGACCGCCCTGGAGGCGATCGGAGCCGCCACGGCGAACGGCCCGCGCACGCTCGGTCCCCAGGCGCCGCGCTCGGGCATGCTGGCCGAGGGGTACGACGCCGACGTCATCGCCGTCGACTTCGACCCGCTCGCCGACGCCTCGCCATGGGGCGACCCGGATCGGGTGACCCACGTCTGGAAGGCGGGGCGGACCGCGAAACGACCGACGTGAGCCGCGGCCGGGCCGGTACCATGCCCGGACCGATGACCCGTATCACCCGCATCGCCCCGCTCCTCGCCTCGCTGGCGCTCGCCGGCTGCGCCACCACGCCCCAAGGCCAGGCCTCCGGCCAGCAGGGATACGCGTTCTCGTTCTTCGACATCTTCTGGCTGCTGTTCATCCTGTCGGCGTTCCAGCCGCTGCTCCAGCAGCGCTACCTGGCCATGCAGCGCACCCGGGCCATCCGCCAACTCGAGCGATCGCGCGGTTCCCGGGTGATCACGCTGATCCATCGCCAGGAGGGCTTCGCCTTCCTCGGGATCCCCTTCGCCCGGTACATCGACATCGACGACTCCGAGCACATCATCCGAGCGATCGAGCTCACCGACGACGCCATCCCCATCGACCTCGTCCTCCACACCCCGGGAGGCCTCGTCCTCGCCGCGGAGCAGATCGCCAAGGCCCTCGCGGACCATCCGGCGAAGGTCACCGTGATGGTGCCCCACTACGCGATGTCGGGAGGGACGCTGATCGCCCTCGCCGCCGACGAGATCGTCATGGCGCCCTCGGCCGTCCTCGGCCCCGTCGATCCGCAGCTCGGCCAGTGGCCCGCCCGCTCCATCGTCGAGGCAGCCGAAGCAAAGACCGACATCAACAAGGTCGACGACCAGACCCTGATCCTCGCCGACGTCTCCCGGAAGGCCCTCCGGCAGGTGAAGGAGTTCGTCGAGCGCCTCCTCCGCCCGAGACTGGGCGACAAGGCCGAAGAGATCGCCGCCACCTTGAGCCAGGGGACGTGGACCCACGACTTCCCCATCACCGTGGATCACGCCCGCAGCCTCGGCCTGACGGTCTCCACCGACCTACCCGACGAGGTCCGGGCGATCATGGAGCTGTACCCGCAACCGCGGAACCAGCGGCCGTCGGTGGAGTACATCCCGATGCCCTACCGCCGACACGACGGCGCCGAACGGCTCCCGCCCCGGGACCCCGACCGACGCTGAGAACCCGCTGACGGCTCACACTTCGCCGAAGGCGAGCTGTGGAGGGTCGGGGTCCGGAGCGGGTCGCCGCCCTCGCGAGATCCGCCGCCGAGGCACGCCGTCGGCGAACAGCGGCTCTCCGACGGACGCGGCGAGGCGAGCGGCCAGCGGCCACCAGTCGGTGCGATCCCCGACCTCCGACGCGGGCATCTCGGCGAGGCGGGCGGCATCGACGAGCCCGGGCAGCCGCGCGTCGAGGAGCGCCTCGATCTCGTCTCGGAAGGCGTCGGAGGTGCTCCGCACCCCATCCGAACGCAGGCCGACGTCGGGGAGAAGCCGAACGACCAGGTCGTAGGTGGCCGACCATCGTTCGACGAGGGGGCCGACGGCGAAGGGATCCGCTCCGCCGCAGGCCCTCAGGTAGTAGGCGAAGTTGTCCATGACGCCTCGGTCGAGGACGAGCACCTCGGCCTTGGGCGCCAGCTCGAGCTCCTGGCGGATCTGGGAGACGAGCACCCAGAGCTGCGCCTCGCCGGTGGCGCCCTCGTTGATGCCGAGAGGGTTGTCCCGCACGACCTCACGGCCGTACTCGACGGAGCGGCCGGCGCGCTGCAGGGCCGACGCGAAGCCATGGGCGGCAGTGGTCTTCCGGATGCCGTGGGACCCGACGAACGCCACCTTCGCGGGGCGGGCCCACCGTGCCATCGGCGGTCAGGCGGAGCGTTCTTCGGGGAGCTTCGTGGAGGCGAGCTCCTGGATCGGGACGAGGGTCGGATTCACCCGCTCCCTCACGACCTCGCCGTCGATGACGACCTTCGCCACGTCGGTCCGCGACGGCAGCTCGTACATCGTCTCGACGAGAACCTCCTCCATGATCGCCCGCAGCCCCCGGGCGCCGGTTCCCCGCTTGAGGGCCTGTTCGGCGATGGCTTCGAGCCCGTCGTCGGTGACGACGAGTTCCACCCCGTCCATCTCGAAGAACTTGGCGTACTGCTTGACGAGGGCGTTCTTCGGTTCGGTCAGGACACGGACCAGGTCGTCCTTGTCCAGGTCGTCGACGGTGGTCACCACGGGCAACCGGCCGATGAACTCGGGGATGAGCCCGTAGGCGATCAGGTCCTCGGGCATCACCTGGGAGATGATCTCCGACGGTCTACCCTCGTCGGCCGAACGAACGTCGGCGCCGAACCCGACGGTCCGCTTGCCGATCCGATGCTGGATCACGTCCTCGAGACCGGCGAAGGCGCCGCCCACGATGAACAGCATGTTCGCCGTGTCGATCTGCAGGAACTCCTGATGCGGGTGCTTGCGTCCCCCCTGGGGCGGCACCGAGGCGACGGTCCCCTCGAGGATCTTGAGCAACGCCTGCTGCACTCCCTCACCGGAGACGTCCCTCGTGATCGACGGGTTCTCGGCCTTGCGGGCGATCTTGTCGATCTCGTCGATGTAGATGATCCCCTGCTCGGCCCGCTTGATGTCGAAGTCGGCCGCTTGGATCACCTT
>JALVQZ010000288.1 GCA_027036355.1 Acidimicrobiia bacterium
GTTCGTTCCTGCGGTGCATTCGTCGGGCATCTCGGGGGATGCGGGGATCGTGGACGGCGGGTCGCCGGGCGGGTGGGTGCTCGCCTTCGATGGTGGTCCGACCGTCTACCACGCCGGGGACACGTTCGTGTTCGGGGACATGGCGCTGATCGGCGAGTTGTTCTCCCCCGACGTGGCGTTGTTGCCGATCGGGGGGCACTACACGATGGATCCCCGTCAGGCTGCTCGCGCCGCGGGGCTGCTGGGCGTCTCGACGGTGGTCCCGATCCACTACGGGACGTTCCCCATCCTGGCGGGCACGCCCGACGAGCTCCGTGAGGCCGCCGCCGGCGCGTTCGAGGTGGTGGCGCTGGAGCCGGGCGTCCCGGCCTGATCTGGATGCGCGACCCGGGATGCCGTCCCGGCGCGCCGGCCGGCATCGGCGGTCGGTGGGATCCCGTCAGGGGGTGACGGTCACGGTGCCCGACATGAGGGTCGGGTGCAGCGAGCAGAAGTAGGCGTAGGTCCCCGGGGTGTCGAAGGTCCGCTGCCACGATGCTCCGGGGGCGAGGTCGGGGGAGCCCCAGGCGCCGTCGGGGACGGGATCGTTGCCGGACACGGCGTTGTGGGGGACGGCGCCGCCGTTGACCCATCTCACCGATCCTCCGGCCGGGATCGTCACCGCCGACGGGTCGTTGAAGAACTCGCCCATGGTGACCGTCACCACGACGGGAGCGGCGGTCGTGGTGGTGGTCGGCGCTTGGGTCGTCGTCGGTGGTTGGGTGGTCGTGGTCGTCGTCGTGGTGGTGGTCGTGGTCGTGGTAGTGGTCGTGCTGGTGGTGGTCGGCGCTTGGGTCGTCGTCGGTGGTTGGGTGGTGGTGGTCGGCGAGGTCGTGGTGGGGGCGGCGCTCGTCGTCGGGGCGGCGACGGCGCGGCTGGTGGTGGTCGCCGGCGTCGCCGGATCGGGGTTCGCCGAACACCCGACGACCGAGGCGAGGACCATGACGACGACGACGGCACGCATGATCGGAAGGTCGGTCGTCACCCCGGTGACCTTTAGCGACCCGCGGTTCAGACCCGCTCGAGCAGCATCGCGGCACCCTGGCCGACGCCGATGCACATCGTGGCGAGGCCGTACCGAACGTCCCGCAGCGTCATCTCGCGGCTGAGCGTCGTCACCAGGCGGGCGCCGGTCATACCCAGCGGATGACCGAGGGCGATCGCGCCGCCGTTGGGGTTCACGTGTTCGGCGTCGTCGGGGAGCCCGAGTTCACGAAGGACGGCGAGCGACTGGGAGGCGAAGGCTTCGTTGAGCTCGATGACGCCCACGTCGGCGAGGTCGACGCCGAGCCGATCGAGGAGCTTGCGGGTGGCGGGGACCGGACCGATCCCCATGATGCGAGGCGGCACGCCGGCGGCGGCCATCCCCACGACGCGGGCCACCGGCTCCAGACCGAAGCGATCGACCGCCGCCGCCGACGCCACCAGGACCGACGCGGCGCCGTCGTTGATCCCCGAGGCGTTCCCCGCGGTCACCGTCCCTCCCTCGAACAGCGGCCGGAGCGAGGCGAGCCGCTCGAGGGTGACCTCCGGGCGAGGATGCTCGTCGGTGTCGACGACGAGGGGAACCTGTTTCCGGCGGGGGACCTCGACCGGCACGATCTCGTCGGCGAGGCGACCCGAGGCGATCGCCGCGGCGGCTCGCTGCTGACTGCGGTAGGCGAACGCGTCCTGGTCCTGGCGGGAGATGCCGAACTCGACGGCGACGTTCTCGGCGGTGCCGGGCATCTCGTCGACCCCGAAGCGCTCCCTCATCTTCGGGTTCACGAAGCGCCACCCGATGGTGGTGTCGTGCACGCGGACCGACCGGTCGTAGGCCGTCTCGGCCTTCGCCATCACCTTGGGCGCCCGGCTCATCGACTCCACCCCGCCGGCGAGGACCACATCGGCCTCCCCGGCGCTGATCGCCCGCGCCGCCTGGCCCACCGATTCGAGACCCGAAGCGCACAGACGGTTCACCGTCACGCCGGGCACGTCGACGGAGAACCCGGCGAGGAGCAGCGCCATGCGGGCCACGTTGCGGTTGTCCTCGCCGGCCTGGTTCGTGCATCCGTAGATGACGTCGTCGAGGCGGTCCCAGTCGACCGACGGGTTCCGGTCCCGGATCGTCGCCATGGTCAACGCGGCGAGGTCGTCGGGACGGACGGGGGCGAGGGCGCCGGCGAAGCGGCCGACGGGCGTACGGATCGAATCGACGATGAATGCTTCGGTCATGCCGCCAGCATATCGACGGTGCTCACGACCGAAGCCGCCGGTTCATCGTCCCGTGAACCGCGGCGCCCGCTTCTCCATGAACGCCGCCACACCTTCGCGGTAGTCGTCGCTGCGGCCCAGTTCTCGCTGCACGTCGCGTTCGAGGTCGAGCTGTTCGTCGAGCGTGTTGGTGGCCGCGGCGTCCATCGCCACCTTGATCGCTCCGTAGGCGCGGGTCGGTCCGGTGGCCAGGGTCCGCGCCATGTCGCCGGCCACGTCCATCAGCTCGTCGTCGTCGGTGACGTCCCAGATCATCCCCCACTCCTTGGCCTGCTCGGCTCCGACGGGCTCGCCGAGGAGGGCGATCCCGAGCGCCCGGGCCGACCCGACCAACCTCGGGA
>JALVQZ010000289.1 GCA_027036355.1 Acidimicrobiia bacterium
GGGGGTGGGAGTCGGCTCGGCTTCCACCGGGTAGAGGAAGGGAGCGTTCGAGCGATCGCCGATCGCCAACCCCGCGGCTGCGGTGGCGATGATCGTGACGGCGACGAAGGCGAAGGCCACGCTCCAGCGCACGATGCCGGTCGATCGGTCACGATCCTGGCCGGCGGTGAAGGGGATGGCGCGGATGGCGGCGGCCAGTTCGGCGGCGTCGAGCTCTCCGCGCTCGGCTCGGTCGAGGACGTCGTCGAGGGCGACGGGGAGACCTTCGACGACGTGGGATGGTCGAACCGACGCTTCGGGAGTGCCGGTGACGGCCTCTCGAAGGACGCGGGCGAGGTCCATCGTGTCGGTGTCGCGCGGTTCGGCGGTCCGTCCGAACCCTCCCAGTTTCGCCGGATGGGCGCGGGAGAAATGGATCGTCGAGGCGTCGATGCCGCCGTGGACGCCGCCGGCGGCGTGGAACGTGGCGAGGCCGTCGGCGAGTCCCGCGGCGTTGGGTAGGAACTCCTCGACGGGGAGCGTTTCGCCGGCGGCGAGGCGGTCGGAGATGGAGACGGCGCCGTCCCATTCGCAGACGGCGTAGGTGCCGTCGGCGTCGCTGCCGGCGGCGTAGACCTTCTGAACGTGTTGATGGGTGGTCGCCGCCGCCGCCCGGACCGGGGCGAGGAAGGCTTCGATGCGTTCGGGGGACGCGTCGGGCGGGAGGAAGCGGATGAGGACGGGTCGGTCGAGTTGCTCGTCGGTGGCGAGCCATTCCTCGATGTCGCGGTCCCGGCCGAGGCGAACGTTGAGGGAGTACCGGTCGGGAAGGCGAGGGGGCACGGGTCCTCCTGCGGTCGTCGGTCAGCCGAACCGAAGGACGGTCAACGGTTCGGGGAGGGTCACGTATCCCTCCGATGCGTACAGGTTGATCGCGGCCTCGTTGTCCAGTTGGGTGTTGAGGAGGAGGGCTTTGGCGCCTTGGGCGCGGGCGTTGCGGGCTGCGGCGCGGACGAGCGAGCGGCCCATGCCGTTGCCCTGCCAGGCAGGGTCGACGGCGACCCGCTGGAGGTAGGAGATGGCGTGGCCGTACCCGACGACGGCGTAGGCGATGGGTCGGGTCTCGGTGCCTCTGATGATGAGGACCTTCGTCTTGGAGGTGGCGCCGATGGCTTCGCCGAGTCCGTGCTCGTCGAACCGCCAGAACTCGGGGAAGGCGGCCCGATCGATGGCGAGGAGCGGTTCGAGGTCGGCCGGGTCGCCGTCGACGACGAGATGGTCGGGGGCGGGCGGCGGCCCGGTGAGGTCGAGCCGCATCAGCGCCAGGGACAGGTGGTCGACGTAGCCGACGGCCGTCCATGGTCGCTTCGCGGACTGTGGCACCGGGGGGGACAGGATGGCGGGTGCGCCGACGGCGAGGAGCCGTTCGGTGCATGCCTGCAGGAACCCGGATCCGCCGCGTACGATGCGGAGGGAAGCGTCGTCGATGACGTCGTTCCAGGGTCGGGCTTCCGCCCGGGCCCAACCCCGGCGGAGTGTGACTGGTCCTGGCCATGTTCCACGCTGGAACACTGGGAGGGGGCTCTCTGCGAGCGCCATGGTGCTTGCTCCTCGACTCCGAGCGCCCGCCAAGCGTACCTGCGGCTCGGGGGTGCGGAGCCGCCTGCGACAATGCGGCCATGCAGGTCGGGCTCTTCACCCATCCGTCGGCGTACGACCATCGCGGCCCGCGGGGTCATCCGGAGCGTCCCGAGCGGCTGCGGGCGGTCGTCGACGGGGTCGTCGCCTCCGGGTTGACGGTGGTACGTCAGGAGGCTTCCGAGGTGGATCTGGGAACGCTGGCGGCCGTGCACGAGCCGGGCTACATCAGGAGCATCGAGCGGTTCTGTGCGTCCGGGGGTGGAGCGTTGGACCCCGATACGTTCGCGGTTCGGGCGACCTGGGAGGCGGCGCTGCGGGCTGCCGGCGCGGGTCTGGACGCGGTGGAGCGGCTGTCGGCGGGGTTCGATGGATGTGCGTTCTCGGCCATGCGGCCTCCGGGCCATCACGCCGAACGTGATCGGGCGATGGGGTTCTGCATCTTCAACAACGTCGCGGTCGCAGCCGCGGCGCTGGCCGGGTCGGGGGAGCGGGTGGCGATCGTCGACTGGGACGTTCATCACGGCAACGGCACCCAGCACATGTTCTACGACGACCCCAGGGTGCTGTACGTGTCGCTGCATCAGTTCCCGTTCTATCCGGGGACGGGCTGGCTCGACGAGACGGGTGCGGGCGCCGGGGAGGGGTTCACGGTGAACCTGCCGCTTCCGGCGGGCAGCGACGGCGTGGTCTATCGGTCGGCGTTCCACCACGTCGTGGGGCCGGTGCTGGCGGAGTTCGCTCCGGACTGGGTGTTGATCAGTGCGGGATACGACGCGCATCTGCGAGATCCGTTGGCGTCGATGCGGCTGGTGGCCGACGACTATCGGGCGATGGCCCAGGTGGTCCGGTCGGTCGTCGGCGCAGACCGGATCGTGGCGTTCCTCGAGGGTGGCTACGACCTGACGGCGTTGACCGAGTCGGTGGCGGCGACGTTGCAGGGGGTGGCGGCCGGTCCGTCGGCGGGGATCGTCGCCGGGGAGCCCGCAGGGGAGGCGGCCGAGACGTTGGCGCGGGCGGTGGAGGTGTTCTCCCGCTGGTGGGAGCTGGGATAGGAGACACCTCTCAAGCAGCGGCCGGGCGGCGCCGATATCCGCGGATGCCCATGGAGACGACGACCCCGGGGGATGCCGACGTGCCCGAGAACGAACCACTGCCATCGCTCGACGAGCTGCTTCAGAAGCTCATCTCGATCAACGGGTCCGACCTGCATCTGAAGGTCGGCTCTCCTCCGGCCTTCAGGATCGACGGGGTGCTGCATCTGTCGAACCTGGAGAAGTTGGCGCCGCAGGACACCGAGCGGTTCCTCGATGAGATCATGCCGCCGCGGATGCGTCCGGAGTTCGAGGCCACCAACGAGGCGGACTTCGCCTACGGGAAGGCGTCGCTGGGGCGGTTCCGGGTCAACTGCTACCGCCAGCGAGGCTCGATCAACGTGGTGGTGCGGGCGGTCCATCCCGCCAGCGGCGAGTTCTCGAGCTTGGGGCTGCCGTCGGTCGTGGAGCGCCTCGCCAACGAGCAACGGGGTCTGATCCTCGTGACGGGCCCGACCGGGTCGGGGAAGACCACCACCGTGGGGGCGATCATCGACCACATCAACGCCAACCGGCGGGTGAACATCATCACGTTGGAGGATCCCATCGAGATCCTGCATCCCGACAAGCTGGCGATCGTGTCCCAGCGCGAGGTGGGCGTCGATACGGCCTCGTTCCATGAGGGTCTGCGGCGGATCCTGCGGCAGGATCCGGACGTGATCTTCATCGGGGAGATGCGGGACGCCGAGACGGTGGAGGCGGCGTTGAAGGCGGCCGAGACCGGCCATCTCGTGCTGTCGACGCTGCACACGGGCGACGCTCCCGAGACGATCAGCAGGATCATCGAGTTCTTCCCGCCCTATCAGGAACGTCAGGTGCGTCAGGTCCTGGCGATGTCGCTCAAGGGGGTCATCTCGCAGCGGCTGCTTCCCAGGGCAGACGGGCAGGGGCGGGTGCCTGCGGTGGAGGTGCTGGTGAACACCGAACGGGTCTTCGATCGGATCGTCGATCCCGAGCAGACCCACACGCTGCCGGAGGTCATCGCCGACGGGGACTTCTACGGCATGCAGACCTTCGATCAGGCGTTGATGAAGCTGTACGCGTCGGGCGAGGTGACCTTCCAGGACGCCCTCGTCCACGCCTCCGACGCCACCGACTTCAAGCTCGCCGCCCAGAACCGCGGCCTGATGAGCGCCTAGGTCCCGCGGGCGTCACGACCCGTCGGAGGCCGCCGGTGGGGGTCGTCGTGGGTGGGCTAGCCTGCGGGTATGCCGGATTTCACCTGCCGAGACTGCGGCGCGTCCTTCTCGGTGCCGCTCGACGTCGTTGAGCGGTACCCGGGCTGGACGCCGCGTCAGTGTCTGATGTGCCGGGACGCTTCCCGGTCGTCGTCGGCGGGTGCGGGGCGGTCGGCGAAGACCTCGAGGCGGTCGCGAGGGCCGCAGACGACCGCCGAGGCCCTCGCCCGCCACGACGGCGGCCCGACGACGGGGGTGTTCACCGACGGCGGCGCGTCTCCGAACCCGGGCCCGGGTGGCTGGGGGGCCGTCTACGTCGTCGACGACGAGATCGTCGCCGAGGCGTACGGCCACGAGGAGCACACGACGAACAACCGGATGGAGCTGACGGCGCTGCTGGCTGCCCTCGACCTCGTTCCCGAGGGCACCGCGGCGACGGTCTACTCCGATTCGAACCTGGCGGTCCGGACGATCAACGAATGGGCCGAGGGTTGGGAGCGCCGCGGGTGGAAGCGCAAGACCGGGCCGGTGGAGAACCTCGACCTCGTCAAGAAGGTGTACACGGGGTTCAAGCGCCGACCGGAGCTGCGGCTGCAGTGGATCAAGGCCCATGCCGGTTCCCGATGGAACGAGTACGCCGATGCGCTGGCGAACCGGTGGAGGACCGAGCCGTGAGCATCCCGGCGCGACTCGAGGCGGTCCTCGCTCCGGGTTCGGAAGCCCGCGCGTTGGCCCGGTTGTTCGCCGAGCGTGGTCATGTGCTGTATCTGGTCGGCGGGTCGGTGCGGGACGCGTTGTTGGGCCGCGATCACGAGGATCTGGACTTCGCCACCGACGCCAGACCGGAGGAGATCGAGGCGATCGTCTCGAGGTGGGCGGACGACCTGTACCTCGCCGGACGCACGTTCGGGACGGTGGGGGTGATCAAGGGGGGCAGGGTGATCGAGATCACGACGTTCCGGGCCGAGGTGTACCGCGACGACAGCCGCAAGCCGCAGGTGACGTTCTCCGACGACATCGTCGAGGACCTCGGGCGCCGCGATTTCACCGTCAACGCGATGGCGATCGAGGTCCCGGCCGGCGACGACGCGGCTCCTGCGATGATCGACCCGTTCGGCGGTCTCGGTGACCTGCACGAAGGCGTGTTGCGAACGCCGTTGGATCCGGAGATCTCGTTCGGTGACGACCCGTTGCGGATGCTGCGGCTGTTCCGGTTCGTCTCGACGTTGGGGTTCCGTCCCGACGTCGCGGCGATCGATGCCGTCCGGCGGATGCGTGATCGACTGTCGATCGTGTCGCCGGAGCGGATCCGGGACGAGTTCGACAAGCTGATGGTGGGAGAGTTCGTCGGTCCGGCGCTGTGGGGGCTGGTGGAGACGGGCCTGGCCGAGGAGTTCATCCCGGAGGTGCCGGCGTTGGCGGTCGAGCAGGATCCTCAGCATCGTCACAAGGACGTGCTCGCCCACACGATCGCCGTCGTCGAGAAGTGCCCGCCGAAGTTGGAGCTGCGCCTCGCCGCGCTGTTCCACGATGTCGGCAAGCCGGCCACTCGGCGTTTCGACGCCGGGGGGGTGACGTTCCATCATCACGAGGTGGTGGGCGCCCGGATGACCCGGAAGCGCCTGGAGGCGTTGCGGTACCCGAAGAAGGTGATCGAGGCGGTGTCCGAGCTGGTGTACCTGCACATGCGGGCGCACACGTTCAAGATGGGATGGACCGATTCGGCGGTGCGGCGCTACGTGCGCGACGCCGGTCCGTACCTCGAGGACTTGAACCGGCTGGTGCGGTGTGACGTGACGACACGGAACCGGAAGCTGGCCCGTCAGATCGATCGCCGGATCGACGAGCTGGAGGAGCGGATCGACGAGCTCCGGGCGAAGGAGGAGCTGGAGCGGCTCCGACCTCCGATCGACGGGAACGAGGTGATGGCGTACCTCGGGATCGAGCCGGGACCGGAGGTCGGCGAGATCATGCGGATGCTCCTCGAGCATCGGATCGAGCATGGCCCGTATCCGAAGGAGGAGGCGTTCCGTCTGATCGACCGCTGGCGGGAGACCCGGAGCTGACGGCGGCGGTCAGCCGCGGCGGGTGTCCTTCCACGGCAGGTCCTTGTCGACCCGGGGTTCGCCCGGGAGCCCCAAGACCCGTTCGCCGATGATGTTGCGCATGATCTCGGAGGTCCCGCCCTCGATCGAGTTGGCGCGGACCCTGAGGAAACGGCGGCGGATGTCGGTGCTGACGGCCTCTCCGGGTCGGGGTTGGATGAACTCGTAGGTGTCGTAGAGGGTGGCGTCGGGGCCCATGAGATCGAGGGCGAGTTCGTAGATCTTCTTGTTCAGCTCGGCGTAGACGAGCTTGCCGGTGGAACCTTCGGGTCCGGGGGTACCGGCTCGCCGGTTGTGTTCGGCGCGGAGGTTGGTGAGCCGGGCGGTCTCGGCGGCGACCCAGAGGCGCATGACGTCGTCGGCGAGACGAGGGTCGGGGTGGTTCCGCCAGACGTCGACGAGGTCGGCGATGGAGCCTTCGCCGCGTTCGGCGACGTTGCCGCCGATCGCCACCCGTTCGTTCATGAGCGTCGTCATCGCGATCCGCCAGCCGTCGCCGAGGTCGCCGATGCGGTTGGCGTCGGGGATGCGGGCGTCGGTCATGTACACCTCGTTGAACTCCGCCTCGCCGGTGATCTGGCGCAGTGGGCGGATCTCGACGCCGGGAGCCCTCATGTCGATGAGGAAGTACGTGAGGCCCTTGTGTTTGGGCTGGTCGGGGTCGGTTCGGGCCACGAGCATGCCCCATGTGGCGATGTGGGCGACGGTGGTCCACACCTTCTGGCCGTTGACGATCCACTCGTCGCCGTCGCGTACCGCTCGGGTGGCGAGGCCGGCCAGGTCCGATCCGGCGCCGGGTTCGGAGAACAGCTGGCACCAGACCTCCTCGCCGGTGAACATGGGGCGGAGGAAACGCCGCTTCTGTTCGTCGGTGCCGTGGGCGAGCAGGACGGGGGCGCCCATGCCGTGTCCGAGGACGTCGAAGAAGCGCGGGCGGTGTTCGGTGATCGCGTCGAGTCGCTCGTCGATGCGGTGCTGCAGGTAGGGGGGCAGGCCGAGCCCGCCGTAGCCTTCGGGGAACCACACCCAGGCGAGCCCGAGGTCGTATTGGGCCCCCATGAACTCGTGGCGGTCCCCGTGGGGGTCGTGTTCGGCGACGAGCCGGTCGAGGCGTTCGTCGATGAGCGCTTCGGCGGTGCGGTCTGCGATGTCGTCCACGGATGATCCTCCTCGCCGGACGACACTACCCGGTGTCGTCGCGGGTTGCCGGTCCGTCGTCCTCGTCTTCGCGAGTGGCGCGTTTCTCCAGGTACCGGACGCCGGCGAGGGCGAGGACGATCGGGACGACGAACATCGCGACCTCGTCCCAGCCGAACTGGTGGGCGAGCATCCACGGGACCTGCATGGGGAGAGCTTGGAACGCTGCGGGCCGGCGTGCAAACCCGCGGCGGCGAGCCAAGTTCGTCAAGCGATGCCGACATCGTGTCGATATCTGTTGCGACCGGAGGCACCCGTTCGGGTGGGACGCACAGAAGGAACCGAGGATGAAACGCGCGCTTGCCGCCTTCTTGGCGCTGACGATCTCGATCGCCGGGATGGTGATCGTTCCGGGGCCGACGGCCGAGGCTGCCGGGACCCCCAACATCTCGCTGACCGTCGACATGGCGGGGGAGACGTTGTACGGGGCGGCGACGCCGGTGTCGTTGACGGCGACGAACCCGACGGGGACGAACGGATACAACCTGTCCTTCCGGGCGGTGCTCCCGACGGGCGTGTCGGCGAGCGGGTTCTCGGTGGCTCCGACCAGGACGCTGACGGACCAACCGGTGGCCGGTCAGACGACCCTCATCTGGGAGAACGTGGCCGATTCGATCGCGGGGACGACGGTGTCGGTGTCGTTCTCGGCGAACCACGCGACGGGGACCTACGACGTGGGGAACTCGTTCGTGGTGTCGGCCGGGGCGTACGTGAACACGGACCCGCGAACGGTGCCGGACTTCGATCCGGCGTCGGGCGTCCCCACCGGGGACTTCACCGGCAGTGACACGGACTCGACGTCGACGACGCTGCTGCCGTTCGAGGTGACGAAGTCCGAGCCGAACACCGAGGCCGAGCTGCTGCGCGGCGTGCACGACCATCAGACGGTGTACACGATCGTGGTGCAGAACAACTACGTGAACCCGACGGCGTCGTTCATCGTCGAGGACTGGATCCCTGCGGGTCTCGAGTTCCTGGCATGCGGGACGGGCGACAACTCGTCGTCCGAGGAGTACCCGGGGGCGGGTCCGTTGAACCCGGGGAACGCTCCGGCGATCCCGTCGGGAACGAGGGAGGGCTGTGTCGACCCGACGTCGGTCGACACGGTGACGGTCGATCCGGACGGTGCCGGACCGTTGCCCAACGCCGTGTACACGCACGTGGTGTGGAACGCGGCCGCGCTGACGGGCGCCTTCGGGACGGACACCTTGGCGGCCGGTCAGGCCTTCACGTTGCACTACGTCGCGGCCGTCCCTCGCTTCGCGAACACGACCTCGTGGCCGTCGGGTGCTCCGTCGGCGTCGTCGGGGCTGCAGGCGTCGAACCTGGACAACAACACGGGACCGTCGACCGCGGAGACCGGGACCGAGCAGTCGTTGACGAACCTGGCGCGGGCGACCGGCGACTACGACTCACGGGGCACGTTCTACGCCGATGACGACACGATGACGGTCACCGCCGAGGACGTGTCGATCCACAAGTCGGTGTCGAACGGAACGATCGCCCAGGGCGGCGTCGACGTCTGGACGTTGCTCGTCGAGACCTCCGAGTACATCGACAATCCGGGTATCGGGGCGTCGAACGCGAACGCGATCGTGGTGACCGACACGGTTCCCGACGGCCTATGTCCTCTCGGTGCGGGGAGTCCCGATGCCGAGTGCCAGGACACGAGTCCACCGTCCCATCCGTACACGTCGGCGACGGAGAACGCGGATGGCACCTGGACGCTGGTGTGGGATTTCGATTCGACTGGCGGCCTGGGGGCGATGACCCGTTCGGACAGCCGCACGATCCTCTTCGGCACGAAGGTCCGGCAGTTCTATCAGGAGAACGGTGCCGACGACACGCCGGTGCTGGCCGAGGACTCGTGGGTGAACACGGTGGCGTTGACCGCGGTCGCCGATGGCCGCGCGGTGGCGGACGAGTCGTCGGCCGGGCAGGAGGCCGGTCCGGTGGCGATCTCCAAGGAGGTGTCGGTCCCGGGGGCGGCTCCGTACGTCTGCGGCGACGGGAGCGGGATCGGTTGGGACGCGACCCAAGCTGGTCCGTACGGTCCGGGGGATCGGGTCTGCTGGCGTCTCACCGTGACGTACCCGGGGGCGCTGGACACCGGTGGGTCGTCGATCGTCGACTTCCTCCCTGCCGGGTTCGCGTACGAGTCGTACACGCTGGGCGCCAACAACACGGTCCCGGCAGGTGACGTCACCTTCGACGGCACGGACGCGGCGGCGGGCCGGCTGGCCTGGTCGGTGGGAGCGTCGGGGTACGTGGACACGGCCCAGACGTTGGAGTTGATCGTCTCGTCGACGATCACCGATGCCACCGCCGCGTCGTCTGCGGACCTGCCGCAGAACCTGATGAAGTTCACGTTCACGAACACCTCCGGCGACGTCTTCCAGCTCCGCGACGACGCCGACGCGCTCTGGGCCGAGCCGGAACTGACGTTGGTGAAGGGTGTCGGCGACGTCAACGATGGCACGGCCAACGGACCGAACGTCGATGGTGTGCAGGTCGCCGAGGGCGACACGGTCACGTATCGGGTCGACGTCACCAACGCCGGGACGAGGGACGCGCTCGACGTGCTGGTGTGGGATGTGCTCCCTGCGGCCTTCGACTGTTCGATGGTGTCGAACATCTCCGACGGCGGTACCTGCAACGCGACCCCGGACCCCGATCGGGTCGAGTGGCCGTCGACGGGGATCGGTGTCGCGGCGGGGACGAGCCGCACCTTGACCTACGACGTGACGGTTCCGGTGGGGACGGGCGCGGCGGGCGAGACGTTCGTCAACACCTCCGGTGTGGTCCGCTACGAGTCGGACGCCAACACGGCGGTCGGAGACCGCTTCGTGTACGTGCCGTCGAACAACATCGATCCGTCGGCGCCGACGGCCAACGCCGGAGCGGCCGATGACACGTCGAACGTGTTCACCGCCGACGCTTCGGTCGCCAAGACCCGCAGTACCCAGGTGACCGAGACCGGCAACGCCGCCGCCGACGAGGCGACGATCGGCGAGATCGTCGACTACACGGTCACCGCCGTGATCCCGGAGGGCACCACGGTGCACGCGGCGACGATCACCGACGTCGTCGACGCCACCCGTCTGGCGTACCAGGGCGATGCCGCCGCCACCCTCGACGCCGGAGCCCTCCCTGGTGGCTTCGTCCTGGACGACACCGGAGGGACGATCACCCTGACGTTCCCCGATCCCTACACGAACGCGGCGGGCTCGGGCGACGACACCATCGAGATCACCTTCTCGGCTCGGGTCACCGACGTGGCCGCCAACGTTCGCTCCTCGACGATCGGGAACAGCGCCACGCTGCGGTGGGAGAACGCATCGGGAACGGTTCACACGAAGGTGTCGAGCGCCGCGACCCGGGTGGTGGAGCCGAGCCTGGCGGTGACCAAGGCGTCCAACGTCACGAACGTCCAGCCCGGGCAGATCGTCGACTACACGGTGACGGTGTCCAACGGTGGTGGAGCCGACGTGTCTCCGGCGCACGAGGTCGTGGTGGTCGATACGCTGCCGGCGGATCTGTCGCCGGTGGACGGCGGCGGGTCGCTCGTTCCCGACGGCGGATCGGTGCCGCCCAGCGGCGGTGTATGGAACCTGGCGACACGGACGATCACATGGTCGTCGACGCAGGTCGCCGCGCTCGGGACCCTCGATCCGGGCGGGAACGTGGTGCTGACCTACCAGGCGAAGGTGGCGGACTCGATCGTCACGAACGGGACGATGCGCAACGACGTGACGGTCACGGGATCGTCACTGGCGGGAGCCCCACCGGGTGAACGCGACGCCACGTCGCCCAACGGCGGCCCGGGGAGCGGCTATCAGGCGACGGCGTCGAACACCGTCGTCGCCCCGCGGTCGTCGATCACCAAGACGGTGACCCCGTCGTCGGCGACGATCGGGGAGCCGATCCGCTACACGGTGGACGTGACGCTCCCGGCGAACGTCATCCAGTACGACGTGACCGTCATCGACCAGCTCCCCAGCGGCATCCAGGTGCTCTCGCCGGGCTACACGGTGTCGACGTCGTGTCAGGCCGCCGGCGGTGGGGCATGCTCGCCGGACGTGACCGGCATCGCCGAGCTGACGCCGACCGGCGGGGACGTCGGATGGTTCCTCGGCGACCTGACGACCCCGTCGAGCGAGGACCGGGTCGTGACCATCGTCTTCGATGCCTACGTGGACGACGCTCCGGCCGCCGTGTCGGGAGCGACGTTGACGAACTCCGTGAACGTCTACGGCAACCAGACCGACCAGCTCGGGACGATCACGGTGGTGCCCGACACCCCGAACTACGACGTCGCCGGCACTCCGGCGTCGGCGTCCGAGAGCATCGTCGAACCGCGGATGACGATCGCCAAGCGGGTCTTCGACGGGGCCACCCCGGTCGTGTCCCGTCGGGCGCTGCCGGGTGAGACGTTGACGTACCAGCTCACCCTCACGAACGCCGGGACGTCGGACGCCTACGACCTAACGGTGACCGACACCCCCGACACCCGACTCGTCAACGCCGTCGTCACCTCGGGGACCTCGAACGGCGTCGCCTACACGGTCACCGACGGCGACCTGAGCGACGGCACCTTGTCGTGGTCCATCGCGGGGCCGATCGCTCCCGGCGCCGACGTGGTGATCACCTACACCGCCGACGTGTGGGCCGCGGTGGTCGGCGACGAGATCGTCGCCGGTCCCGAGATCGTCAACACGGCCGATGTCCCGTCGTACTGGGGCGTCCCCGAGGCGACCCGGACGGCGAACCCGCAGTACCCGTACCGCAACTACGACAACGTGCCGCCGTCGACGGCGAACGTCGAGCTCGACCTGGCGTCGATCGGCGACACCGTGTGGTTCGACGTCGACGCCGACGGGGTGATCGATGCCGGCGAGCCGCGCCTCGGCGGCGTGGACGTGACGGTCACGTACCTGGGCGGCAACGGTGTCCTCGGCGGGGGCGACGACGAGGTCCACGTGACGACCACCGCGGCGGACGGCACGTACCTGGTGGATCAGCTCCCCGGCGGGAACTATCGCGTGGTCGTCGACGCGGCGGATCTGCCGTCCGGCCTCGCGCCGTCCTACGACCTCGACGGGGGCACGGGCTCGCCCGACGGTGTGTGGACGGGCGCCCTCGGTCAGGCCGACGCGAAGCGCGACGTCGACTTCGGATACACCGGGAGCGGGTCCCTCGGCGACCGGGTGTGGTTCGACCGTGACGGCGACGGCGTCCAGGACGCCGACGAACCGGGCCTCGGCGGCGTCGGGTTGACCGTCGACTACGCCGGGTTCGACGGGGTCGCCGGCAACGGCGACGACGTCGCCTACGCGGCGACGACGGCGGCCGACGGGACCTGGAGCGTCCCGAACCTCCCGGCGGGCTCCTACACGGCGACGGTGGTCGCCGCGACGCTGCCCACCGGGATGGGCACCACCTACGACCTCGACGACGGCGTCACCTCCCCCGACGGGACCGCCGCGGCCACCCTCGCCGCCGGGCAGGACCGCACCGATGTCGACTTCGGGTACCGCGGGTCGAGCTCGATCGGCGACACGGTCTGGCTCGACGGCGATCTCGACGGCGCCCAGGATCCGGGCGAGGGAGGCATCCCCGGCGTCGACGTGATCCTGACCTGGCCTGGCCCGGACGGCATCCTCGGCAACGGCGACGACGTGACGTTCACCGATACGACCGACGCCTCGGGCGTGTACGGGTTCGATGGGCTCAACTCGGGGGACTACGCGGTGGCGGTGGACACGGCGACCCTGCCGAGCGGGCTGATCGCGACGTTCGACGAGGACGGCGGCCTCGACGGCACGACCGCGGTGACCCTGCCCGACGCGACCGCCCACCTCACCGCCGACTTCGGCTACGGGGGGTCGGGCTCGATCGGGGATCGGGTGTGGTGGGACACCGACGGCGACGGCGTCCAGGACGCCGGCGAACCCGGTATCCAGGGAGTCGAGGTGCGCCTCACCTGGTACGGGCCCGACGGGCTGCTGGGCTCCGCCGACGATGTCGTCCAGACCCGGTTCACCGACGGGTCGGGCGCCTACGTGTTCGTCAACCTGCCCGCCGGGGACTTCGACGTCGACCTCGCCGGCGGTCTTCCCGGCGTGGCGAACCCCACCTCGGAGCGGGACGCGACGCTGAACGGGTCGACGACGGTCACCCTGACCACGGGCCAGGCCGTCACCGACGCCGACTTCGGCTACACCGGCGACAACGCGATCGGCGATCTCGTCTGGTACGACCAGGACGCCGACGGTGGGCGTGGCGCCGGCGAGCCCGGCCTCGGCGGGGTCGCGGTCTCGGTCACCTGGGCGGGCCTCGACGCGACCTTCGGCACGTCCGACGACCTCACGTTCCCGACGGCGACGACCGACGCAGCCGGCGCCTACCTCGTGGAGCGGCTCCCCGACGGCGACTTCAGGGTCGACGTCACCGGTGGCGTGCCCTCCGGCATGACCCAGACCTTCGACGAAGACGGAGGCAACGACGCCACCTCGCTGGTCACCGCCCTCGGCGGGGGAACGAGCCACCTCACCGCCGACTTCGGCTACACCGGAACCGGTTCGATCGGCGACACGATCTGGTGGGACCTCGACGGTGACGGCGCCCAAGACGCCGACGAGCCGGGGTTCCCCGGCGTCGACGTGACGGTCACCTGGGCGGGCGTCGACGGCACGTTCGGGACCGGCGACGACGTCGCCGTGACCACGACGACCACGACCGGCGGCACCTATCTGGTCGAACGTCTCCCGGCCGGCGCCTACCGAGTGGACGTCGACCGGGCCGACCTGCCCGGTGACGGGGCGCCGACGGCCGACCCCGACGGCGGACTCGACGACACCTCGTCGATGACCCTGGCGGCCGGAGCGTCGAACCTCGACCAGGACTTCGGGTACCGCGGGACCGCATCGCTCGGGGATCGAGTGTGGTTCGACCTCGACGCCAACGGCGTCCTGGACGCCGTCGAGCCCGGCGTCGGTGGTGTCGATCTCACCGTCACCTGGCTTGGAGCCGACGACGTCGCCTTCACGGTGACGACCGCAGCCGACGGCACCTATGCCGCGCCGGGGCTCGTCGCCGGGACGTACACGGTCGCTCTGGACACTGCCGGTCTGCCTCCGGGGACGGCCGCTTCGGTGGACGTCGACGGTGGGGACCCGGCGTCGAGCTCCGTGACGCTGACCACCGGGGAGTCCCGCACCGACGTCGACTTCGGGATCGTCGGGAACGCGTCGCTGTCGGGGACGGTGTGGAGCGACGTCGACGGCGATCAGGTCATCGATCCGGGCGAGTCCGGTGTGCCGCTCGCGACGGTGAACGTCACGTGGCGCGGACCGTCGGGAGATGTGGTGATGCCGGTCGTCTCCGGAGCCGACGGGACCTGGTCGATGTCGAACCTGCCGCCAGGCACCTACACGGTGACCCTCGACGAGACGACGATCCCGGCGGGAACCACCCCGACGACGCCGACGAGTGAGGACGTCACGCTGCCGCTCGGCGGTCACGACGACGTGGACTTCGGGATCGCCCGTCCGGCGTCGGTCGGCTCGGTCCTGTGGATCGATGCCGACGGCGACGGGACGAAGGACGCCGACGAGGCCGGCATCCCCGGGTCGGTGGTCGAGCTCGTTGGTCCGTCCGGCTCGGTGGTCGCCTCGCGGACGACCGATGCCGGAGGGAACTACTCGTTCACGGGCCTGGTACCCGGCACCTACACGGTGCGGGTGGTCGGGTCGACGGTTCCCGAGGGGCTGGTGCAGACCTACGGCAAGGACGGCGTGCTCGACCTGACCGTCGTCCAGACGCTGGTGGCGGGCGACAACGTCCTCGACGTCAACTTCGGGTTCCAGGAGCAGGCGTTGCCCAACACGGGCCTCGATGCGGCGCGGTTGGTGCTGTTGGGGATCCTCCTGGCGCTGTTCGGGGCCGTGGTGGTCGTGGTGACCGGACCGCGTCGCCAGACCTGACCGGCAGTCCCCGGTCCCGAGTGCATAGTTGCCCGCATATGCGTATATAGTTGTGCTATGATCACGGTACCCGTTGCCATCGTCGGGGCCTCCGGATACGCCGGTGGCGAGCTGATCCGGCTCGTCGACGCCCATCCGGGGTTGGAGGCCGTGTACCTGGCGGCGAACAGGGCGGCCGGGAAGCGTCTCGGTGACGTCCACCCCCAGCTTGGCGGCGGCGATCGGGTCCTCTCCCCCTGGGACCCGGTCGCCGCCGCTTCCTCCGGTGCGAAACTCGCGTTCCTCGCGCTTCCCCATGGCGCCTCGGCCGAGCCGGCGATGGCTCTGCTGGCGGCCGGGGTCGCCGTGGTCGACCTGGGCAGCGACTTCCGGCTCGACACCCCCGAACGGTACGAGGAGGCCTACGGGACTCCGCATCCGTTCCCCGAGGAGTTGGGTGGATGGGCGTACGGGCTGCCCGAGCTGTTCCGAACGGACATCCTGGCCACCGATCGGGTCGCCGCACCGGGGTGCTATCCCACCGCCGCGGTGCTGGCGCTCACCCCGCTGGTGAAGGAGGGTTTGGTGTTGGGGGAGGGCATCATCGTCGACGCCAAGTCGGGTGCCTCGGGGGCGGGTCGGAGCGTCGCCCCGGGGCTGTTGTACGGCGCCGTGGACGAGTCGGTGAAGGCCTACAAGGTCCTCCAGCACCGCCACCAACCGGAGATGGAGCGGGCGCTCGAGGTGTTCGGCGGGGTCGCCCGCATCATGTTCACGCCGCATCTGGTCCCGATGCAGCGGGGCATCCTGTCGACGTGCTACGCCAAGACGACGGCCGGGGTGGTGGTGGACGACCTGTTCGAGGCGCTCGATCGGACCTACGCCAAGGCCCCGTTCGTCGACGTCATCGACCGCCCACCCGAGACCCGCTGGGTCGTCGGTTCGAACCGGGCGCTGCTGTCGGTCGCGCTCGACCCTCGCTCGGGGGTGGCGGTCGTGATGTCCGCCATCGACAACCTGTTGAAGGGCGCCGCCGGCCAAGCCGTCCAGTGCGCCAACCTGATGTTGGGGTTCGACGAGGCCGCCGGTCTCCCGTCGACCGGGTGGATGCCGTGAGCGTGACGAGGCCGTTGGGGTTCCGGGCCGCCGGCGTGCCGGCGGGGATCAAGGGCGCCGGCGCAAAGGACCTGGCCGTGGTCGTCGCCGAGGATCCGGCGGTGGTGGCTGCGGTGTTCACGGTCAACCGGGCCGCCGCCGCGCCGGTCGTCGTGAGCCGCGCCAACCTGGCCGCCGGTCCGTCGGGCAGGGCGGTGGTCGTCAACTCGGGCTGTGCGAACGCCGGCACGGGTACCCGGGGGATGGCGGCTGCGGAGGCGATGGCGGCGACGACGGCCGACGCGGTGGGGTGCGACCCGACCGACGTGATCGTCTGTTCGACGGGACCGATCGGCACGTACCTGCCGGAGGATCGGGTCATCCGTGGGATCGCCGAGGCGGTCGCGGCGCTCGCCGACGACGAGGCTGCCGCCGGCGCCGCGGCAGAGGCGATCATGACCACCGACACCGTGCCGAAGTCCACGGTCGTCGCCGCCGACGGGTTCGTCGTGGGTGGGATGGCGAAGGGGGCCGGCATGGTGCGGCCCGACATGGCGACGATGCTGGCGGTGTTGACGACCGACGCCGTCGTCGACGCCGGTGTGCTCGACGACGCGCTGCGGACCGCCGTGGACCGGTCCTTCCATGCCCTGGACATCGATGGGTGTTCGTCCACGAACGACACGGTGGTGGTACTGGCGTCGGGTGCCTCGGGCGTGCGTCCCGAGCCCCTCGAGTTCACGGGCGCGTTGACGGCCGCGTGCGTGCACCTGTCCGAGCAGCTCGCGGCCGACGCGGAAGGCGCGAGCCGGGTGGTGGTGATCGAGGTCACGGGCGCTCCCGACGAGGAGACGGCCAGGGTGGCGGGGAGGGCGATGGCGGATTCGGCGCTGGTGCGGTCCGCCTTCTACGGCGGCGATCCGAACTGGGGCCGGCTGTTGGGCGCCCTGGGCGCGAGCCCGGTCGAGTTCGATCCGGCTCGGTTCTCGGTCTGGTTCGCCGGGGTGCAGGTCGCCGCCGAAGGGGAGCCGGTGTCCTACGACGAACCGGCACTGCTCGAGGTCCTCGCCGAGGGGAACTTCGAGGTTCGGGTAGATCTGGGGGCGGGGACGGCGGCGATGCCGGTGATCACCACGGACCTGACGCCCGACTACGTGCGGTTCAACGGGGAGCGCTCGTGAGCACCGGCCATACCTCTCCGAACCCCGCGAAGTCGCGGATCGCCACGTCGATGGGCAAGGCGCGCATCTTCTCGGAGGCGCTGCCGTTCATCAAGGCGTACCGAGGCAAGACGGTGGTCGTCAAGTACGGCGGTTCGGCGATGGTGGACGAGGCGCTGCGCAGCACGTTCGCCGACGACGTAGCGATGCTGCACTACGTGGGGATCGACCCGGTGATCGTCCATGGCGGCGGTCCGCACATCTCCAGGGCGATGGGTCAGCAGGGGATCGAACCGCAGTGGATCGACGGCCTGCGGGTGACCGATGCCGACACGATCCGGGTCGTTCAGGCGACCCTGGCGGGGGAGATCAACCCCGATATCGTCCGGCTCGTCAACGCCCACGGGTCGGTCGCGACCGGGGTGAGCGGTCTGGACGGGAACCTGTTCGTGGCCCGGCCCCGCGACGAGCGTCTGGGCTTCGTCGGGGATATCGCCAAGGTGGATCCGGGGATCATCGAGAGCCTGCAGGGTCAGGGGTACGTTCCGGTGGTGGCGCCGCTGGCGAGGGGGGAGGACGGGCGTACCTACAACCTGAACGCCGATACCGCCGCCGGCGCCCTGGCCGCCGCCTTGGGTGCCGCCAAGCTCATCTACCTCACCGACGTGGAGGGTCTGTACCGCGACCTGGGCGACGAGGACAGCCTCATCTCGCGGATCGACCTGGCCGGGTTGCGGGAGCTGGTGGCGTCGGGGTCGGTGTCGGCAGGGATGCTTCCGAAACTCGCGTCGTGTGTCGAGGCCCTCGAGGCGGGCGTGGCACAGGCGCACATCCTCGACGGCCGGGTCCAGCATGCGTTGCTGCTCGAGATCTTCACTCCCGAGGGGATCGGCACGATGGTGACGAAGGGAGCCTCGTGATGGCCGACGCAGCCACGTCGGAGGCTCGCCGCAGGCTGGTGCGCCGGCTGCTGACGACGAGACGGATCAGGAGCCAGCGCGAGCTGCGGGAGCTGCTCGCGGCGGCTGGGTTCCCGGTGACCCAGGCGACGGTGTCGCGTGATCTGGGGGCGGTGGGTGCGCGGAAGGTGCGGGATCCCGATGACGGTGAGGCGCGCTACGAACTGGCTGCGGAGGTGGACCAGGCCTCCGAGTTGGAGGCGTTGCGCCAGGCGATCGACGAGTACGTGGCGACGGTTCGATGGTCGGGGAACCTGGTGGTGATGAGGGTGCCGCCGGGTGCGGCGCATCTGGTCGCGTCCCGGATGGACGCGGTGGGACTGCCCGGGGTGCTGGGGACCGTGGCGGGGGACGACACGTTGCTGGTCGTCGCTGACGAGCAGGTCGGAGGCGCGGCGGTGGCCGCGATGATCGAGCGAGGAGTGCGGTTGTGAGCAAGGGCGAGATCAAGAAGGTGGTGCTGGCCTACAGCGGGGGGTTGGACACGTCGGTGATCCTGCGGTGGATCATCGAGGAGTACGGCGCCGAGGTGGTCGCCTACACCGCCGACGTGGGTCAAGGCGAGGAGGTGGAGGAGGCACGGGTCAAGGCCTTGGAGACCGGTGCCGTCGAAGCGATCGCCGAGGACGTGCGGGAGGAGTTCGTCGCCGACTACGTGTTCCCCGCGATCCGGGCGTCGGCGCTGTACGAGGGCTACTACCTGATGGGCACGTCCCTCGCCCGTCCGTTGATCTCGAAAGGCCTGGTGCGGGCCGCGGAGGCGACCGGCGCGGACGCGATCGCCCACGGGGCGACCGGGAAGGGCAACGATCAGGTCCGTTTCGAGCTGGCGGCCTACGCGTTGAAGCCCGACATCAAGGTGGTGGCTCCCTGGCGGGAGTGGGATCTGAAGGGCCGGGCGGATCTGGTGGCCTACGCCGAACGTCACGGGATCCCGGTGCCGGTGACGGCGGAGAAGCCCTATTCGACCGACGCCAACCTGTTGCACATCTCCTATGAGGGCGGCGTTCTGGAGGATCCGTGGGTGGGTCCTCCGCCGGGCATGTTCAAGATGACGACCGACCCCGAAGCTGCTCCGGACGAACCGGAGGTGGTGACGGTCGGGTTCCACGCCGGGAACCCGGTGTCGGTGAACGGGGTGGAGATGGACCCGGCGACGTTGCTGTCGACGCTCAACGACCTGGGCGGCCGCCACGGGGTGGGCCGGGTCGACATCGTCGAGAACCGGTTCGTGGGGATGAAGAGCCGGGGCGTGTACGAGACCCCGGGCGGGACGATCCTCTACCACGCCCATCGGGCGGTCGAGTCGCTGACGTTGGATCGGGAGGTCATGCATCTGCGCGACGAGCTGTCGGACCGGTACGCCGAGATGGTGTACAACGGGTTCTGGTTCTCGCCCGAGCGGGAGGCACTGCAGGCGTTCATGGACGACGTCCAGCAGCGGGTCAGCGGCGAAGCGCGACTGAAGCTGTTCAAGGGCCAGGCGGTGGTGGAGGGCCGCCGGTCCGACACCCACGGCCTGTACGACGAAGCGACGGTGACCTTCGAAGCCGACGAGGTGTACGACCAGTCCGACGCCACCGGGTTCATCCGTCTCCAGTCGCTGCGGCTGCGGACCTTCGCCGAGCGCCGCCTGGGCGAGGGCGAGTGACCGTAGGCTGGGCGGCAGCCGACGTGGAGGTCTCGGAGCGATGACGTTGTGGGGTGGGAGGTTCATGGAGCCGCCCGACGACACGCTGTGGCGCTTCACGACCGATCCCGCCGATCGGCGGTTGTTGACCGAGGACATCGCCGGGTCGATCGCGCACATCGAGATGCTCGGTCACGTCGGGTTGCTCCCCGATGAGGACGTGACCGTGCTGGTGGAGGGCCTGAAGCGGATCCTGGACGAAGCGAACGAGGGCCGGTTCGAGTTCGTCGACACCGACGAGGACGTGCACACGGCGGTGGAGCGGCGGCTCGGGGAGCTCGTGGGTCCGGTGGCCGGCAAGCTCCACACGGGGCGGTCCCGCAACGATCAGGTCTGCCTGGATCTGCGTCTGTACCTGCGCCGGGCGTGTGACCGCCGGATCGATCAGCTGCACGATCTGGTGGCGGTGCTGGTGGCGAAGGCCGAGGAGGTCGACGACGCGGTGGTGGCCGCCTATACGCATCTGCAGCAGGCTCAGGCCGTACCGTTGGCGCACCATCTGTTGGCGTATGCGTGGATGCTGCTGCGCGACGCGGAGCGGTTCCGGGATGCGAAGGACCGGATCGACGTGTCGCCGTTGGGGGCGGGAGCGGCCGCGGGTTCCAGCTTGCCGCTCGAGCCGCGGGACGTGGCGGACCGGTTGAAGTTCGCGAAGGTGTTCGACAACAGCCTCGACGCGGTGGGGTCGCGTGACTTCGTCGCCGAGTTCGCGTTCGCGTGCGCCCAGGCGATGGTGACGTTGTCGCGCCTGTCCGAGGAACTCGTGTTGTGGGCGACCGAGGAGTTCGGGTGGGTGCGGTACGCGGACCGGTACACGACGGGTTCGTCGGCGTTGCCGCAGAAGAAGAACCCCGACATCGCGGAGCTGGCTCGGGGGAAGGCGGCGACGGTGATCGGTGACCTGACGGCGTTGCTGGCGTTGCAGAAGGGCTTGCCGCTGGCCTACAACCGGGATCTGCAGGAGGACAAGCGGGCGGTGTTCCATGCCGATGACACGTTGACCGAGGCGCTCGCGGCGCTGTCGGGGATGGTCGCGACGGCTCGGTTCGATCCGCCGCCGCCGTCGCCGTGGGTGACGGCGCTGGATCTGGCGGAGGCGCTGGTGGCGAGGGGGGTCCCGTTCCGGGAGGCGCACGCCGCGGTGGGGAACCTCGTGGCGCGTCTGTGGGCGGAGGGTCGGACGCTGGCCGAGGTGACGGCGGGCGAGCTGGAGGGGACGCATCCTCGGTTCGTTCCCGAGGATCTGGATCTGGTCGATCCGCGTGGTTCGGTGGAGGCCCGGCGGACGGCGGGTGGCGGGAGCCGGTCTTCGGTGGCGGATCAGGTGAGCCGGTTGCGGGAGATCCTGGGTTCGCGCTGATCTCAGCGGTCGCGGCCGCCGCCGTCCCAGGTGCCGCCGTCGTGGCCGTCTCCGGTGCCGCCGTCGTGGCCGTCCCATCCGCCCGGGTCGGTGGCGCCGCTGCCGTCGGTCGTGGCCGATCCGTCGCCGTCCATCATGTCGCCGTCGTCGGTCATGGGGGGCTGGTCGTGGCTGGTCCCGGACGTGTCGCCGTCCATCATGTCGCCGTCGTCGGTCATGGGGGGCTGGTCGTGGCTGGTCCCTGGCGTCTGGTCGGTCATCGGGTCGTCGGTCATCGGGTCGTGGGGCACGTCGCCGTCGGTCGTGGCCGATCCGTCGCCGTCGGTGTCGCGGCGGCGGTCCTGGTCGTGGGGCGTGTCGGCGGTGTCCGAGTCGTGGCCCATCCGGTCGGTCATGTCCATCCAGCGGTCCCTGAGGTCGGGCGGATCGCCGGCGTCGGTGATGGCCCGATCGGCTTCGTCGAGGATGACCACGATGTCGGTGACGGGACGGTCGCGATCGTGCATGCGTTCGGCCTCGTCGAGGCGGTGACGGGCGACGATGGTGGGATCGATGACGGCGCGGAGGTCCTCGGTCACCTGCTTGACCGGGTAGAGGGGGTCGCCGGGGAGGCTGCTCTCGGCGGCGACCCCCTCTCCC
>JALVQZ010000290.1 GCA_027036355.1 Acidimicrobiia bacterium
GAGGCGCTGCGGTTCACCGGCATGCGGATGATGACCGCCGTCTCGAAGGGGACGATGCCCGGTCCGGAGGGTTCCGTCGTCAAGTTGCTCGCCACCTCCATGCTGGAGGAGGCCCACACGATGGCGTTGGACCTGTTCGACGCCATCGGGACGTTGGCCGCCGACGTCGCTCCGTGGCACGGCGAATGGCATGCCGCCTTCCTGGGCATGCCCGGCCTGCGGATCGGCGGAGGCACCGATCAGATCCAGCGCAACATCATCGGGGAGCGGGTCCTCGGACTGCCCTCGGACCCTCGCCCCGACAAGACCGTCCCGTGGGGTCAGGTCCCGCGCGGCGAACGGTGACCCCATGAAGATCAACGTGGTCACGATCTTCCCCGGCTACTTCAGCTCCCCGCTGGAGGTCAGCCTCGTGGGGAAGGCGAGGCGCGAGGGACGGATCGATGTCCGGCTCGTCGACCTCAGAGCGCACGGGAAGGGCCGGCACCGGCAGGTCGACGACGCGCCGTTCGGCGGGGGAGCCGGGATGGTCATGATGATCGAGCCGCTGGCGGCGGCACTCGATCCGCTCGCCGACACCCACAGGATCCTGTTCTCGGCCGCCGGTACCGTCCTCACCCAGTCGCACCTCGACCGCTGGTCGGAGCTCGACGAGCTCACCTTGGTGTGCGGCCGGTACGAGGGCGTCGACGAGCGCGTCGCGGAGCATCTCGTCGACGAGGAGATCTCCCTGGGGGACTACGTCCTGCTCGGCGGCGAGGTCGCTGCTCTGGCGGTCATCGAAGGGGTGACCAGGCTCCTGCCGGGCGTCGTGGGCAACCCGGAGTCGATCCGGACCGAGTCCTTCCGGAATGGGCTGGTCGAGGAGCCGCAGTACACCAGGCCGGCCGAGTTCCGTGGATGGCGGGTCCCCGACGTGCTGCTCAGCGGCGATCACGCCGCCATCGCCCGCTGGCGCGAGGAGCAGCGCCGGGCGAGAACGGCCCGTCGGCGGGGCCGGCCGGAGGCTCCGCCAGGGCCGTGACGGCCGGCTTCACATATCGGATACCGTCGGGTACACTTCCCGCCTCGCACGTCTTTCCACCGCGTCCGGAGGACCCCGTGAACACGATCGACCAGATCGAAGCTGCATACCTGCGCGACGACATCCCCGACTTCGGTCCCGGCGATACCGTCCGCGTCGACGTCCGAGTGATCGAGGGTGGCCGGGAGCGGATCCAGTCGTTCGAAGGCGTCGTCATCGCTCGCTCGGGGGGCGGGGTCCGCGAGACCTTCACCGTGCGGAAGATCAGCTTCGGGGTCGGCGTCGAACGCATCTTCCCCGTCCACGCTCCGATCATCAGCGAGATCGAGGTGATCCGTCGGGGCGACGTCCGCCGAGCCAAGCTCTACTACCTCCGGGACCGCATCGGCAAGGCCGCCCGGATCAAAGAGAAGCGCGACTGACCAGCGGCGCGCTCCCGAGGGTCATCGCCGACCGCGAAGCCCTCCAGTCCCATCTCGCCGTCCTCGCCCGTGACTGCCTGATCGGACCGCTGCTGGCTCGCAACGGGCCGCCGCCGCTGTGGCGCCGACCCGGCGGGTTCGCCGCGCTCGTCCGGTTCATCGTGGAGCAGAAGGTGTCGCTCGAGTCGGCCGCGGCCGTCTTCGGGCGTCTCCAGCACCGGTTGGGCGGTCGGATCGACCCGGAGGGGTTGCTCGCACTCGACGCCGTCGAGCTCGCGTCGGTGGGGTTCTCGCGACAGAAGGCCCGGTACGTCGTGGACCTCGCCGAGGCGCTCGTCGACGGGAGCGTCGACCTCGACGGCCTGGTCGACATGGACGACGCGACGGCCGAGCGCACGCTCACGGGTCTGCGGGGTGTCGGGCCCTGGACGGCGCGGTGCTACCTGCTGTTCTGCGTCGGGAGGTCCGACATATGGCCCACCGGCGATCGGGCACTGATCGTTGCGGCGGGACGGCTGGTGGCCGGCACGCTCGACGCCGCCGCAGCCGACGACCTCGCGCGACGGTGGTCGCCGTCGCGCAGCGTCGCCGCGCGGATCCTCTGGCACGACTACCTGGCTTCCGCCGGACGAGCCGCTCCGAGCGCGCCGGCCCCGTCGGCGCCGGCGGGCGACGGCGAGCGCCCGTCCGGGCGGCGCGATGGCGGGGATTGGTCGGAGCGTCGGGTAACGTCCTCGCCGTGACCGACACGAACCCGGACCCGTTCCGCTCGACCGAGTCGATCCGCGCCGAGATGGCTGCCTCGTCCGGCGCTGCCGGCACGCGTAAGGAGGCGCTGCCGTTCTGGCTGGAGCTCCCGATCCTGGTGGTCGTGGCGCTGCTGGTCGCGGTGGTCATCAAGACCTTCTTCGTGCAGGCGTTCTACATCCCGTCGTCGTCGATGGAGGACACGCTGCTGATCAACGACCGCGTGCTGGTCAACAAGCTCGCGTACCGCCTCGGGGATCTCGGTCGGGGCCAGGTGATCGTCTTCGACGATCCTCGCGGCCCCACCACACCCGAGGAGTCGGTGCTCGACGCGGCACGTCGCAACGTCGCCGAGGCGATCGGCCTGTCGACCCCCCGCTCGGAGTTCATCAAGCGGGTCATCGGCCTTCCCGGCGAGACCATCGAGATCCGGGACAGCACCGTCTTCGTGAACGGGCAAGGGCTCGTCGAGCCGTACCTCAAAGATGGCTCGTACATGCCGGACTTCGGGCCGGTGACGGTTCCCGCGGGTCAGGTGTTCGTGATGGGAGACAACCGCAACGCCAGCCAGGACAGCCGCGTGTTCGGCCCCATCCCGATCGACGAGATCGTGGGAAGAGCGTTCGTCATCATGTGGCCGCCGTCACGCTGGCAGAGCCTTTGAGCGGCCTCGAGCGTCCGAGCGGCCGGGATCTTCGGGTGGGACCGGGGACGGATCTGTCGTGAGGGGCGTGTAGAACGGACCCGAGGGAGCCGGCCGGCTGCCGCATTGCGACCCGCCGGCGCTACCGTAGCCACGAGCGACGGCACGCTCGCACCGGTGGAGAACGAGGAGTGGAACTCGATGGGCGAAGAGGACCTGGAACGTTACGAGACCGACGTCGAGCTGCAGATCTACCGGGAGTACCGGGACGTGCTGCCGATGTTCCGCTACGTCGTCGAGACCGAGCGACGGTTCTATCTCGCCAACAAGGTCGATCTCCAGACCCGACGGTCCGACGGTGCGGTCTTCTTCGAGCTGGAGCTCGAGGACGCCTGGGTGTGGGACATGTACCGTCCGGCACGGTTCGTCACCCGCGTCAAGGTCCTCACGTTCCGCGACGTCAACATCGAAGAGGTCGACAGCCCCTCTCCGGTGGACGTCGACTCCATCTGACGGGGCGGCGGAACGGCCCCGTGGCCTTCGATCGGAACGCCCGACCGCCGCTGCGATCCGAACCGGCGCCCTCGCACCTCGTGGTGGGTCGGGTCGGCGAGCGGATCGCCGCCTCGTTCCTCCGGCGTCACGGGTTCGTCATCGTCGCCACCAACGTGCGGGTGGGTCGCGACGAGATCGACATCGTCGCCCACGGCCCCACCGGGACGGTGGCGGTGGAGGTCAAGACCGTGGTCGCCGGCTCCGGCGTCGATCCTGCCGATCACCTCGACGCCGCCAAGGTGCGACACCTCCGTCGAGCCATGCGGCGTTCGCGGCCCCCGATCGGCCGCCTCGATCTGATCGCGGTGGAGCTGACGGGCCGGGGCGCGTCGGTGCGCTGGCTCGCCGACGTGGCGTAGGCGGCTCCGGGCCTCACGTGCCGCGGCGCCGCCGCTCCTTGTACCAGCATCCCCGATGCCAGTGGCGACGGAGGTCCGGTGCGTCCTCGGGCACCACGACGACATGGCCGGTTCCGGGAGGGATCGTCGATTCGCATCCCGGACACCGGTAGGTCTTCGACGCCTGGTAGGGCTGGATGGGACGCACGATCTCGGCCCCGTGGATCATCCGAGGAACCCCCAAGCGACGACCGCCGCGGTGAGCGCGAGGAACACGACGACGATGACGACGTCGACGGTGGCGGCCTTGCCGCGCCGGAACGGATTGAAACCCACCGCTACCTCCTCGGGTGGCCCAAGTATCGCCGGTCGTCGCCGGTACCGGCGACGGCTCGCCAACGGGTAGCGTGTCGGACATGAGCGACTACATCACGATCGAGGACCGCGGCGTCGTCCGCTGGCTCCGACTCGACGCCCCCGACCGGAAGAACGCGATCCCGGAAGACGGCTGGGAGCCCCTCGCCCAGGCGTTCTACGATTTCGGTGCCTCCGACCAGCGGGTCCTCGTCGTGGCGGGTGAGGGGGAGGACTTCTGCGCCGGTGCGGATCTGTCCGACGTCGCCGCCGAGGACAGCGCTTGGGCCAACGCCCGGCGCATGGCGGGACCGAACGAGGCGGCGATGGCCCTGCACCGGCTCGCCAAGCCCACCATCGCGGCGGTCGACGGGGTCGCCGTCGGGGCCGGGATGAACCTGGCGCTCGGGTGTGACCTCATCGTCGCCACCGACCGCGCCCGGTTCTCCCAGATCTTCGTTCGCCGGGGGTTGACCCTCGATTTCGGAGGGTCGTGGCTCCTTCCCAGGGTCGTCGGGCTGGCCAAGGCCCGCGAGCTGGCCATGACCGGTCGGTTCGTGGACGCGGCCGAGGCGGCGGCGCTCGGCATCGTGGCCCGGGTCGTGGCTCCCGAGGACCTGGTGGGGGCGGCCACGGACCTGGCCGACGAACTCGCCGCAGGGGCGCCGCTCGCTCAGCTCTTCATCAAACGGGCGCTCGATCGTTCCGCCACGATGACCTTCGAGCAGGCGCTCGCCTTCGAAGAGCAGTCCCAGGCGATCCTGCTGGGATCGAGGGACGTGCGCGAGGCCGCCGCCGCGTTCGGCGACAAACGCGATCCACGCTTCGACGGCACGTGATGGTCGGCCCGCCGACGGTCGGGGAACGGCCGACGGCGGAGCGGCGTTGACGGGACGATGACGGCGACCCGGCCCCCGCGGAACGAGCGCACGAGACGGTTGCTGACGGCGGTGCTGGTGATCGGGATGGTCGCGGCGGTGGTCGCGGCGGGCTCGACCACCCGGGAGCGGCACGTCCCGGCGGGGACCCCGAGCCGCGACGCGGACCCGCTCGTGGCCGACGCCATGGGGCTGGCCCTCGGAGCGACACCCGAGCAGGTGGCCGCCGTCGCCGCGGAGATGGCCCGCACCGGCGATGTCGGTTGGGTCCCGTATCTCGTCGACATGACCCGGATCTTCCGAGTGGAAGGCTCCGTGCGGCGCTTCGGAGCCGCCCTGGCGGAGCTGACCGGCGTTCCGGTGCCCGAGGACCCGCGGGACGTGTACACCACCTACGGCGCCTGGATGTACGACAACGACGTGGAGCCGGTGGAGGGCTACCGACGATGGAAGGCGACGATGTACGGCATCGTCGGCCCGGAGTTCATCCCGCTGCTGGAGTCGGTGGACGATCCGCGGGTGGCCGCCGAGCTCCAATGGGGCGGCGTGCGGCGCGGCGGCATCGTCGAGCTGAACGAACCGTCGGTGATCCCGGCGTCGGCGGCGAGCTACATGATCGATACCGAACTGACCTTCGGTGCCACCGTGGCGGGGGAGAGTCGCGCCTATCCCCATCGGATCCTCGACCGCCATGAGCTCGCCAACGACGTCCTCGGCGGCGAGCCGGTCGCGCTCGTCGACTGCACCTTGTGCCGGACCGGGGTGTTGTACTCGCGGCGGGTCGCCGGCCAGGTCCTCGAGTTCGAGACCTCGGGTCTGCTGCTCAACTCGAACAAGGTGATGGTCGACCGGCAGACCGACTCGCTGTGGATCCAGCTGACCGGCGAGGCGATCGCCGGGCCGCTGCAGGGCACGGTCCTCGATCGTTTCCCGCTGACCGTGACCCGATGGGGTGCGTGGCGCACGGAGCATCCCGACTCGTCGGTGGTGGCGATCCCCACCGGGATCCCGTCGGACTATCCGCCGGGAGCGCCATACCGGGACTACTACGAGGCTCCCGAGCTGTGGTTCCCCGCCGCATCGGTCCCCGACGTCTTCGCCGTGAAGGAGCGGGTGGGCACGGTGGAGCTCGGCGGCGCCCGGCTGGCGGTGTCGGTGGCGGCGCTCGCGGATGCCGGTCCGCAGGTGCTCGAGGTGGGCGAAGGGGCCGTCCTGGCGGTTCCGACGCCGGCGGGGATCCGTTTCTACGGGGACGCCCGCCCGGGGGACGCCGAGGCGCTCGTGGAGGCCTCGGACACCGTCGCGGTCCTGTCGGACGGCACCGTGCGCGCCCGGCTGCTCGACGGGCAGTCCTTCTGGTTCGCGTGGTACGGCGCCCATCCCGACACCGCATGGTGGCCGCCGGCCGGTCGGGGCTAGACCCCGGCGGCGCCGGGCCCGCCCGTCGAGCTCCGGCCGGTTCCTGTCCCAGCCGCGGCGTACGGTCGTCCCATGTTCGCTTCCATCACGTCCTGCGCCCTGGTCGGGGTCGAACCCCGACCCGTCGTCGTCGAGGCCCACGTCACCGGTGGCGTGGGCGGGTTCGCGATCGTCGGTTTGCCCGACGCCGCGGTCCGCGAGGCCAAGGAACGGGTCAAGGCGGCCTTCGCGACCTCGGGTCACCGGTTCCCACGGGGCCGGGTCGTCGTCAACCTGTCGCCGGCCGATCTCCCCAAGGCGGGTTCGTCCTACGACCTGCCGATCGCCTTGGGCATCATCGGGGCGGCCGGGCTGTTGGACCGGCCGTTGCCCGAGCTGGTCGCGCTGGGGGAGCTCGCGCTCGACGGTTCGGTCCGAGGCGATCGCGGTGGTCTGGCGGCCGCCATCGTGGCTCGCGACGGATCCCGGCCATGCCTGTTGTCGGCAGGGGCCGCCCGTCAGGTCGGTCGCGGCCGGCCGTTCGACGTTCGGGCCGTGCGCAGCCTCAACCACGCCGTGCAGGTGGCGTTGGGTACGGCCGATCCCGACCCGGTCGAACCGGAGGAACCGGCGGCGGCGGCCGGCATCGACCTGTCCGAGGTGCGAGGTCAGCCCGAAGCCCGGCGAGCCCTCGAGGTGGCCGCCGCCGGCGGCCACCATCTGCTGCTCTCCGGTTCGCCGGGCGCCGGCAAGACGATGCTCGCGCGCTGCTTGCCGGGCTTGTTGCCGCCGTTGACGGCCGCCGAGCGCGACGAGGTCACCTTGGTGCGAACCGCGGCGGGCATCGACCACGCCGCTCCGATCGAACGTCCTTTCCGGTCCCCCCATCATTCGGCCAGCCTGGCGGCGATCGTGGGCGGCGGCAACGGGCTCGCACGCCCCGGGGAGGTCGCCCTGGCCCATCGAGGGGTGCTGTTCCTCGACGAGCTCGGCGAGTTCCCTCCCGCGGTTCTCGACGCCCTCCGTCAACCCCTCGAAGACGGCGAGGTCTCGGTGGCCCGGTCGATGGGCACCGTCCGATTCCCGTGTCGGTTCCAGCTCGTGGCGGCGACGAACCCGTGTCCCTGCGGGTTCCGGGACGACCGTCTGCGGGCGTGCGTCTGCTCGGACCGCCGTCTCGAGCGATACCGGAACCGGTTGTCGGGTCCACTGCTGGATCGGATCGACATCCGGGTGTCGGTCCCTCGTCTCCGGATCGGGGATCTCGACACTCCCGAAGGCGAACCCTCGTCGGCGGTCCGACGGCGCGTCGTCGCGGCTCGCCGGCGGCAAGCCGCCCGTGGGCGCCTCAACCGGGAGCTCTCCAGGCGGGACCTCGACGACATGGAGTGGCCGGCGGCGACCCTGGAGGCGCTGGCCGGTGGGGCGTCGCCGGCGATGACCGCCAGGGGATGGGATCGTGTTCGTCGCTTGGCTCGCACGATCGCCGATCTCGCCGGGGCCACCGACGTGGCGCCCGACCACGTCGTCGAGGCGCTGAGGTTGCGCGCGTGAGCGCCGACGCGCTGTTGCGTCTCGCCAGCGCCGCCCTCCGACCCGAGCGTCTGCGGGCGATGTTGGACGCCGCGCCCCCCGAACGGGTCCTCCGGAGGCTCTTGGCCGGCGGCGGGGAGGTACCGGACGAGACCCGGGC